>NZ_JBFRHB010000017.1:0-96304 GCF_052115645.1 Arthrobacter sp. 2MCAF14
GCCACCCGCGGTTTCGGTGCAGCGGCGTTCCGTGAAGTTGCGGACATCATCGCCGAGGCACTGATCGCCGACGCCGACGCGGACCTCTCCGGCCTGCGTCACCGCGTGGAGGCACTCGCCGCCGCGCACCCGCTCTACCCAGGCGTCGCGAACCTCAGCTGAGATTCTCCGGCCCTGGCTCCGGGTCCGGCAGACCCCAGTTTTCACGCGTGCTGCTCCTTCGTCGCTTTGACGCACGCTTTCGAAAACCGCGGCCTGTCGGCCCCTCGGAGGGGGCTGGGCATCCGGCAGCATGCTCCCCACCGTCCCCCTGTCCTCGCAAGCTCGGTCAGGGAACCCGGACGGTGTGGGCCCAGCATGCAGAGGATGTCCGGCACCCTCCCCACCCGACCACAACTAACTAAGGAAACCGACATGGCTGTTGGCGTCTTCGATCTTTTCTCTATTGGGATTGGTCCTTCGAGTTCGCATACCGTGGGGCCGATGCGGGCTGCTGCGGTCTTTGCGGGCGAGCTGAAGGAGTCCGGTGCCCTGGAACGGGTGGCGTCCCTGCGCGTTGATCTATACGGTTCCCTGGCTGCTACGGGCCGCGGGCACGGCACCATGACCGCTGTGCTGTTGGGTCTGGAGGGCTACCACCCCGAGGAGATCCTCCCAGAGGAAGTGGAGGAACGGCTCGCCTCGATCGCCGAGACCGGCCTGCTGAACCTTTGCGGCGCCGTCGATCCTGAGTCCGGCGTGTCCTTGCCGTACGGGGAAGCGGACATGATCCTGCACCCGCTCACGGTCCTGCCCCGGCACACGAACGGTATGAAGTTCTCCGTGTCCGACGCCGACGGCGAGGTGCTGCACGAGGCCACGTTCTTTTCCGTGGGCGGCGGGTTCATCGTCCGCGAAGGCGAAGAGGACGCAGCCCAGAAGGAACTGGAGGAGTCCAAGAAGGAACTCCCGCTGCCCTTCCGCACTGCCGCCGAACTCATGGGCCGCTGTTCTTCCAAGGGGCTTGGCATTTCGGACATCATGTTCATCAACGAGCGCGCCTCCCGGACCGAAGAGGAAATCCGCGAAGGCCTGCTGCACATCTATTCCGTCATGGAGGCCTGTGTCGAAACGTCCCTCAAGCGCGAAGGCGTGCTGCCCGGCGGACTGAAGGTCCGCCGTCGGGCTCCCGACTGGCACGAGCGGCTCCTGAAGGAAACCAAAGACCAGGACCCTGACTACCGGGATCCGAAGTACTGGCAGGAATGGGTGAACCTCATCGCGCTGGCCGTGAACGAGGAAAACGCTTCGGGCGGCCGCGTGGTCACCGCGCCCACGAACGGTGCCGCCGGGATCATCCCCGCCGTGCTGTACTACGCCCTGCATTTCGCCCCCGGTATGGACAAGGCCACGCAACAGGACCGCAACGAGACGATCGTGAAGTTCCTGCTCGCCGCGGGCGCCGTCGGGGTCCTCTACAAGGAGCAGGCCTCGATCTCCGGAGCCGAAGTGGGCTGCCAGGGCGAGGTCGGCTCCGCCTCCTCGATGGCCGCCGCCGGCTTGGCCGAAGTCATGGGCGGCTCCCCGGGACAGGTGGAGAACGCGGCCGAGATCGCGATGGAACACAACCTGGGCCTGACCTGCGATCCGATCGGCGGGCTCGTGCAGATCCCCTGCATCGAACGCAACGCGATCGCCGCGGCGAAGGCCATCAACGCCGCGAAGATGGCGCTCTGGGGCGACGGCACCCACCGCGTCTCCCTGGACGAGGTCATCGTGACCATGCGCGAAACCGGCAAGGACATGTCCTCCAAATACAAGGAAACGGCCATGGGCGGCCTCGCGGTCAACGTCGTGGAGTGCTGACGCCCGCGTCCTGAAGTTCCAGGCGGCGCGTACCGGACGGCCAGGCAGGGCCGAGCAATGCCGCGGATGCCATGGCAGCGAATACCGCCCAAAAGCTGTTGCTACGGCCGGTCGAGAGCGGCGGAATGGGGCGGTAGACGATCATCGGGTCCTCCTGGTTCGGCTTTCGTTACAACCACTCTCCGCCTCCGGGATAGCTGTGGACTTTGGGGAACCTTTGCCGTGCCTGTGAGAAACTGAAGGGCGCTGGTTTGAAGCCGTCAGAGACCGATCAGGCGGTAGCTCTCCGTCGGGGCCGATAGACTTGGGGCTGAACGCCTGCGCCGCACACCGGCGCCTGCTGCCTCAAGTAAGCAACTGATTGGACACGGCCCCCTTGCGAGAATTTACCGCACGCTTTGCCACCGCCGAGGAAATCGAACACTGGGACAAACACGTCACGGCCAATCCCAACGGCGGAAACCTCCTCCAATCCGAGGCATTTGCAGATGTGAAGCAGCACTTCGGCTGGAAGCCCCTGCATCTCGTGTACGAAACCGCGGACTACAGCAGCTACAACCTGGTCTTGGAGAAATCGTTTCCACTGCTCGGCAAGCTCTGGTACCTCATCAAGGGCCCTGACGTTGCCGGGGTCGAGGACATTCCTGGGATCATCAAGGCCAACCGGGAATTCGTCAAGCGGGACAGGCTCGGGGTTTTCGCCGTGAAAATCGAGCCGGACATCGTCGTCAGCGGCGAAGCCCGGGATGCGATTGAGGCCACGGGAGCGGTCAAGACCCCCAACCTGCAGCCGAACGACTCCACAGCCCTGCTGGACATCTCTCCCGAGGAAAACCAGTTGCTGCGCAACCTGCATTCCCGCGGCCGCAACGCCGTTCGCCGGGCCATCCGCGAAGGCGTCGAAGTCCACACCATGGAACCCACAGAAGAGAACTTCCGTTCCATGTATGCGCTGATGACCAACACGGTCGAGGCGAAGTCCCAAGTGCGCGTCCGTGAATTCGGGTACTACCGCCAGTTCTGGACCAACTTCATCGAGCGTGGCCAGGGCAGGCTCCTGTTTGTCTTCGAAAACGGCGTCCCATCGGTCGGAGCCTTCGTCATCAACTATGGCCGGAAGGGCACCTACAAGGACGGCGGATCGCTGCAGAAGCGCGCGCAGTACGGCGATTCGCACTTGGTCCAGTGGACAGCCATCAACCAGGTCAAGGAGCTGGGTTGCACTGAGTACGATTTTTGCGGCACTCCGCCCGCGGACCGGCTCAAGGACACCTCACATCCGTTCCACGGACTTGGCCTGTTCAAGACCAGCTTCAGCAAGACCGTCACCGACTTCGTCGGCTGCTACGACCAAGTCATCAGCCCGCTGAAGTACAAGCTCTGGACCGTTGCCGGGGAACGTGTCGCACGGCAGATCTACACCCGCCGCACGGGCCAGCAGTTCTACTAGATTCGCAGCGCCACCCCGCCTACTGCATGTGCACGACACCGTATTTGGAGGAACCACGCCCTTTGGAGGAACACCCGCGTGACTGACCGCCCCGACAACAGGCCCAACACCGACGGCTTGCCCAAGACACAGCCGCTGAAGCCATCCCAGGTGCGCCAGAACGTCAACGCCAAGCGCATGCTTCGCAGGCTCGTGCAGGGCGAGAATCCTCCCACCGCCCCCATGAGCATCGTCGACCGGTTGGCGGGCAGTCCCTACGCCAACCCCATCATCCACGTGGGCGGTGTTGACGCTTCAGCCCGCAAGACCATCGACTTCGCGTTGCACATGGCCGAATCCATGTTTCGCTACGGAGCCGGCGCCCTGGAAGTCGAGACCAGCATCATCGCGGTCACGGCGGCACTCGGGTTGAAGAACATCGAAGTGGACATCACCAACCAGTCAGTCCAGATCAACTACGCACCCAAGGACCAGACCCCCCTGACCCTGCTCCGCGTCGTCCGTTCCTGGACCAACAACTACGCAGGTTTGGCCCAGGTGCACCAACTCGTCACGGATATCGTGGCCGGCGGGGTGGGCAGGGCCGAGGCTGTGCGGCGGCTGGATGACATCATCCGGAGCAGCAAGCCCTTCCCGCGGTGGATGGTCACCATGGCGTTCGGCGTCTTCTCCGCTGTTTTCGTCGGGGTCCTGGGCGGGGGACTGGGAGCGTCCGCCCTGGCTTTCGTCTCCAACATGCTTGTCAATCTCGTGGCCCGGCAATTGGGCAAGTGGCGCACGCCTGACTTCTTCGTGACAGCGGCCTGCTCCTTCCTGGTCACGTTCATCGCGCTCATGCTCCACTGGGCCGGGGCGGATATTCCGCCGTCCATCGTCGTGGCGGGCGGCATTCTCTTGCTGTTGCCAACCGGTCGGCTCGTGTCTTCGGTGCAAGATGCCATTAACGGATTCCCCGTGACTGCGGCCGGACGCTTCCTGTCCACGATCCTGACCTTCGGCGCGATCGTTGCGGGCATCGCCGTTGCGGTGGTTGTTGGTGACCTCATTGGCAGCGTCGCGATCGACGTCACTCAAACATTCCCCGAGGCGTATCCATTGTGGGGCCAGGCCATCCTGATCGCCGTGGCCGTGATTGCCATCGGCATCACCGAACAGACCCTGCTCAAACTACTGCTCCCGACGGCGGCAGTGGGCTTGGTGGGTTACTTCGTCTTGTGGGGGGCTTCCAACCTTGGCTTCGGAGACCGGCTCTCTCCGGCGATTTCCGCCGTGGTCATCGGCCTGCTCGCCCGCATAGTGGCACTCAGGCTCGGAGCCCCGCAGCTGGTGGTGGCAGTCCCGGCAGCCCTCATCCTGCTCCCGGGTTTGAAGATATTCCGTTCCATGTATGTATTGACGGTGCAGGAAGCAGACGTCCTACTGGGTTCGGGCGGCATGCTCAACGCGGGAGCGATCGTGCTGGGCGTGGCCGCAGGAATTGTGCTGGGCGACAACCTTGCCCGGCCGCTGACCAAGGGGCTTGCCAGCAACGAGCGACGCCGCGTCCGCCGGCGATAGCCCGCCGCGTCCGGAGGGCGACCCAGCGGAAGCAGTCCCTAGATCTGCCCGATCGGGAGTTTCTTCTCCGCTTGGAAGTCGTCCTCTACGCGCCCCTGGGCCCAGTATCCGGAAAGGGATACCTGGGAACGCTCCAGCCCACGCTGCTTGAAGAAAATCTCCCGCAACGCCTTCATATAGCCTCGCTCACCATGCGCGAACACGTCGACGCGGCCGGGCAGCCACTCTGCGTCGCCCAAGGCATCGAGCAGGATCGAGCTTGATCCGGCCGGGACCCCGGAGCGAAGAAGCCAACGCAACTCCACGCCGTCGGGAGCTGCAATAGCAAGGATGTCGGCATCGCTATCGACTTCGAGGAAGGCAAAGCCTTTGGCGTCGGCCGGCAGGGATTCCATCGCGGCGGCAATCGCCGGGAGCGCGGCGTCGTCGCCCGCGAAAAGGTACCAGTCGGCGTCGGGCGCCGGGTTGTAGGCGCCGCCGGGACCCGTGAAAACAAGCGTGTCTCCGGGCTGGGCTGCCAGGGCCCACGGGCCTGCAAGGCCCTCGTCGCCGTGGACCACAAAGTCGATTGCCAGCTCCTGCGCAGCTTGGTCCACCCAACGGACGGTGTAGGTGCGGGTGTAGGGCCACTGTTCGCGGGGCATTGTCTCCCGGATGGCCCAAAGATCCAGCGGCAGCTCATAGTCGACGCCGGGCTGCGGGAACACGATCTTTACATACCGGTCCACGAAGTCGATGTTCGCATAACCGGCAAACCCGGGTCCACCTGCAATGATGCGCACCATATGGGGCGAAAGCTGTTCCGTGCGCAGCACCGTCAGGTTCACTTGGGGGCGGGTATTGCGGGATGCAGACGACGTCGCGGGCAAAGATGTCATGTAGGCAAGCCTAAGCTAGGGCAGCGGTGGAAGCTCCCAGATGACGGGATCTGCGCCTTGCGCACGGAGCAGGGCATTGGCCCGGCTGAACGGGCGCGAACCGAAGAAACCGCGCGAGGCGGAGAGCGGACTGGGGTGCGCGGAGGAGATCACAGGGGCGCCTTCAAGCAGAGGCTGTACTGCTTCGGCGTCCTTGCCCCACAAGATCGCGACGAGCGGACTCTGCTTGCCCGCAACTGTGCGGCGGCGGGCGACGGCGGCGACCGCCGCCGTCGTGATGGCCTCCCAGCCTTTGCCCCGGTGCGAGCCGGCTGCACCGGCCGCGACGCTCAGTACCCTGTTCAGGAGGAGTACTCCTTGGCTCGTCCAAGCCGAAAGATCGCCGTGAACCCGCGGCGGGAGTCCGAGATCGGACTCCATCTCCCGGTAGATGTTCGAGAGGCTGCGGGGGATGGGACGGGTTTGCCCGGAAACCGCGAAAGAGAGCCCGACGGCGTGTCCCGGCGTCGGGTAGGGGTCTTGGCCCAGGATGAGCACCTTGACGTCGGCAAGAGGCCGCCGGAAGGCGCGAAGGAGGTTGGACGCGGCAGGAAGCACGCGGGTTCCGCGTGTTGCCTCGGCCGCCACGAAGGTTAGCACCGAGCGCAACTCGTCCTCGACGTCAGAGAGCGCGTCGGCCCAGTCCGGCGCCATGAGGTCCGCCAAAGCCATTCCCGGGAGTGCCTCGAACCCGGTGGAGTGATCCTCGGATTCAAGCTCGAATAGCGCTTCTTCGCCTGCCACCCAGTCATTGTCCCTGTCCTGAGGCTCCGGGGAAAGCGGCTCCGCGAGGCGGCGGGGCAAATGACATCGATGTTATTCGCCCGTTACCATGGGCGGGGGACATTTTTCAGTCAATGCGTCGAAGGAGTGTGTCGTGGCAGAACCCGCACGGGAACCCATGGCGTCCGAAGCAACTGGACTGGTACTCGAAGACCTGTCCGCCGGACTCCGCAGCGATTCGCCGCTCGGCGAGCGTGAACAGCAGATGCTCGCCCTGGAGAGGCAATGGTGGAAGTACGCCGGGGCCAAGGAACAGGCCGTCAGGGAACTCTTCGATCTCTCCGCGACCCACTATTACCAGCTGCTCAATGCCCTCATCGACACTGAGGAAGCATTGGCTCACGATCCTATGCTGGTCAAGAGATTGCGTAGACTACGTATGTCACGTCAGAGGGCCCGCACAGCGCGTCGTCTCGGTTCTGACGCATAGAGCACCCGCTGATCCCCCAGCAAGCAAGCAGCAAGGACAAGGCTTCACCATGACCAAATTTGCCCGGGATGAATTCGACCGTGTCCCGCAGAGCTCATCGCGCCAAGGTGTCCACAGACTCGTCGCGTCCGCTTCCCGGCCCGCCCTGTGGCCGGTGCTGCTGCTGGGCGGCATCGCGCTGGCCGTAGGCCTCGTTGCGTTCCTCATCCTTCCGAAGCTTGGATTCACCTCATCGACGACGCCGCAAGCCGTCGTCACCGCGGATGCCCCCAAGCAAAGCGCCGCGGCGTCACCATCCGCAAGCGGCGCCGCGCAGGCGTCCAGCCAGCCAAGCCCGAGCGACACACCTTCCAGCACGCCGACCCCGAGCACGGCGCCCTTGGACAAGACGGCGGCAGTCGCGGTCTACAACGGCACCACCACCGGTGGCCTGGCTGCCCGCGTGGCCGGCCTCGTTCAAGGCGGAGGCTGGCCGTTGTCCACCGTCGCAAACTGGGGCGGCATGCCCCAGCAGACGTCGTCGGTCTTCTACAAGGGCGCAGCCCAGAAGGGCAATGCCGAAGCCCTCGGTAAATTGCTGGGCATTTCCAACCTTGTGGACAGTGCCGAATTCCAGCAGCCCGTGGTTGTCATTCTGGGCCCCGGCTACAAGTAGCAACTCGGTTACGCCTCAATAACATTGCGGCCACCCACACCCGAGGTTGCGCTACGGCAACGTGACTGTGGTTACAGTAGTTGTGAGCTGGCCCGGAGATCCCGGAAGCCGGCCACTGCTAGTTGAAAGTGTGGGGATCATGGCTTTGGGAACCGTCAAATGGTTCAATGCCGAAAAGGGCTACGGGTTCATCACTGTCGATGAGTCCGGTGACGACATCTTTGTGCATTGGTCCGCCATCCAGATGGATGGTTTCCGTGCGCTCGAAGAAGGACAACGGGTCGACTTCGAACTGGGCGAGGGCCAGAAAGGCCCGCAGGCAGAAAGCGTGCGGCTTATCTAGTGGGTGTTGCGGCAACAGGGCTGTCCCAGCCTTTTGGAACTCAGCCTTTTGGAACCCAGCCCCTTGGAGGGCGCCGGTCCCGGGCAATTCCTCTTCTTGCAGGCTTTGCAGCCTTGGCACTTGGACTGGCCGGATGTTCCGCCCCCGTGGCTAACGCCAGGCTCAGCTCGGTTACCCCGAGCGGCGACGGCATCCTGCGCATCGGTGTGATTCTGGACAATACCGGCAGTTCCGCATTCCTCAACGAGTCCGAGCTGGCAGCCGCCAAGTTGGCCGTCAAGCAAATCAATGATGCAGGCGGATACAAGGGCCATCCCGTCGAGTTGCTTTCGGCGTCGGCGGCCAGCGAAAGCGGCAGCGCTAGCCAGGGGGCCAGCGCTGCGGCTTTCACTGCCGATACCGCGGCGCAAGGCAAGGCGTTGCTATCAGCCCACGCCGACGTCGTTGTGGGGCCGACGGATTCCAGCCATGCGCCCGCCGCCATCGATGTGCTGTCTCCTGCCCGGATTCCACTTATCTCGCCGGCCAACACGGCGTCAGGACTCAGCAGCTACAAGAACGGCGGCTTCTACTTCCGCACTTCGGCCGCCGATGCCGCACAGGGCAGCGTCCTGGCGAAGCTTGCCCACGACGCCGGCGCCAAGAGGATTTCCGTCCTGCATGAAGCCGGGGACTACGGTACACGTGTCTCCGGAGCGGTCATGGACGCCGCCCGCAGCCTCGGAATGGACGCCGTGACCAACGCGGAATTCGCGGCCGGCAAAGCAGGTCCCGCCGCGGCGGGCATCAAGTCCGGCACACCGGACGCCGTCGTCGTGGTTGCCCGTGACGGTGCCCAAGGCGCCCTGGCCGAGCTCCTGAACGCGGGGCTGAGCGGCAAGAGCCTGATTTTGAGCGACGGTGCCATCCGCCAATACGGAACCGCACTCGGTGCCGGTGGCCTTAACGGCGCGCGGGGGATTCTTCCAGGTGTCTTCCCGAGTGCGGCGTTCCAAGCCGATCTGACTGGCATCGACCCCAAACTCAAGGACACGACGTACGCCGCCGAGACGTACGACGCCGTTACCCTCGCGGCGCTTGCGGCCGCAGCGGCGGGCGACGACGCCGGTGGCTCGATCGCGGCCTGGCTCACCACAGTGTCCGGCGGGACGCGTCCGACGTCGGGCGATGCGGCAACGAAAGAACGCACGTCCTGTACGTCATACAAGGACTGCGTCGAGCTGCTGAAGGGGGGCAAGCTCCCGGATTACGACGGCGAGTCCGGCACCATCCGGTTCGACGCCAACGGCGACGTCACCTCGTCCAATTACATGGTCTTCACCTACGGAGCTGACAACACTGCGCGGGTGAGCGGCAAGGAGACCGCCTCACGGACTCCGTGATGGGCTTGTGCCCGTAGCGAATTCCCGTGGCGTGGCGAGTAGTTTCCGGCCCTTGCTGCTTGCACTCTCCTCAGGTGAGTGCTAATTATTGATTAGCACTCTCAAGCACTGACTGCTAATTCTTCGCGGCTCCGGCCGTATGGAAGTAGTGGCGGTGCCTGGGAGAACAAAGAAAACCTTGCTGGGGTGAGGTCCGGAGCACACGGCGTACAGAGGCCGAATGTGAAGGATCGTCCGTCGCGGGCACCGCAGTGAAGGCACCTTCTTAACGACTGTCCCGAAAGGACTACCGCCGTTATGGCCAAGATCATTGCATTTGATGAAGAGGCACGCCGCGGTCTCGAGCGGGGTCTGAACATCCTCGCCGACGCCGTCAAGGTCACCCTCGGCCCGCGTGGACGCAACGTCGTCCTCGAAAAGAAGTGGGGCGCCCCCACGATCACCAACGATGGCGTTTCCATCGCCAAGGAGATCGAACTGGACGACCCGTTCGAGAAGATCGGCGCAGAGCTGGTCAAGGAAGTTGCCAAGAAGACGGACGACGTCGCTGGCGACGGCACCACCACTGCCACCGTCCTGGCCCAGGCACTGGTCAAGGAAGGCCTGCGCAACGTAGCTGCCGGCGCCGACCCGCTGTCCCTCAAGCGCGGCATCGAGAAGGCTGTTGAAGCCGTCATCCGCGAGCTGCTCGCCTCCGCCAAGGAGATCGAGACCAAGGAAGAGATCGCTGCCACGGCTTCTATCTCTGCTGGCGACACCGAAATCGGTAACCTCATTGCTGAAGCCTTGGACAAGGTTGGCAAGGAAGGCGTCATCACGGTCGAGGAGTCCAACACCTTCGGCCTTGAGCTTGAGCTCACCGAAGGCATGCGCTTCGACAAGGGTTACATCTCCGCTTACTTCGTCACCGACGCAGAGCGCCAGGAAACCATCCTCGAAGACCCGTACATCCTGATCGTCAACTCCAAGATCTCCAACGTGAAGGAACTCGTTGCGGTCCTGGAGAAGGTCATGCAGTCCAACAAGCCGCTGCTGATCATCGCCGAAGACATCGAGGGCGAAGCCCTGGCCACCCTGATCGTCAACAAGATCCGTGGCACCTTCAAGTCCGTTGCCGTCAAGGCTCCGGGCTTCGGTGACCGCCGCAAGGCACAGCTCGCCGACATCGCGATCCTCACCGGTGGCCAGGTCATCTCTTCGGAGGTCGGCCTCAGCCTCGAGAACGCAACCCTCGAACTGCTCGGCAACGCCCGCAAGGTTGTTGTCACTAAGGACGAGACCACCATCGTCGAAGGTGCCGGCGACGCCGACGCTATCGCCGGCCGCGTGGCACAGATCCGTGCCGAGATCGAGAACTCCGATTCCGACTACGACCGCGAGAAGCTGCAGGAACGCCTGGCCAAGCTGGCCGGCGGCGTTGCAGTCATCAAGGCCGGTGCCGCAACCGAGGTAGAGCTCAAGGAACGCAAGCACCGCATTGAGGACGCAGTCCGCAACGCAAAGGCTGCCGTTGAAGAAGGCATCGTCGCCGGTGGTGGCGTTGCCCTCATCCAGGCCGGTGCCAAGGCATTCGCGAACCTGCAGCTCGAAGGCGACGAAGCAACGGGCGCCAACATCGTCCGCGTTGCCATCGACGCTCCGCTCAAGCAGATCGCTTACAACGCCGGCCTCGAGCCGGGCGTTGTCATCGACAAGGTCCGCGGCCTGCCGTCGGGCCACGGCCTGAACGCTGCAACCGGCGTTTACGAGGACCTGCTGGCTGCCGGCGTCAACGACCCCGTAAAGGTCACCCGCTCGGCGCTCCAGAACGCTGCCTCCATCGCTGGTCTGTTCCTGACCACCGAGGCCGTTGTTGCCGACAAGCCGGAGAAGAACGCTCCGTCTATGGGTGGCGGCGACGACATGGGCGGCATGGGCGGCTTCTAAGCCCCCGCGCCGGCTCACTAGCCACACGCACGACGACGGTCCCCACTTCAGGTGGGGGCCGTCGTCGCCGTTTAACGACGCTCGCTCACTTGTGTGGGTTTTTGGCCCGACGCTCGCTCACCTTTATCGGGTTTTGGCCCGACGCTCGCTCACTGCCTCGCGGTCCGGGAGTGTCGGGGCGGTCTGGCAGGATGGAAACCATGACGATTATTGCTGCCGCCGATGGTTCTGCCCTCGGCAATCCCGGGCCTGCCGGCTGGGCCTGGTACGTGAACGACTCTTGCTGGAGGGCCGGCGGTTGGCCGCACGGCACCAACAACCAGGGCGAGCTCATGGCGGTGCTCGACCTCTTCCGGTCCACGGCACACGTGCCCGATGAGGAACTGAAGATTCTCTGCGACAGCCAGTACGTCATCAACTGCATCACCAAGTGGATGCCGGGATGGAAGCGCAAGGGCTGGCGCAAGGCCGACGGAAAGCCCGTCTTGAACGTCGATCTCCTCAAGGACATCGACCAGGTCATTGTCGGCCGCAAGTACACGTTCGAGTGGGTCAAGGGCCACGCCGGCCACGACCTCAACGAGGCCGCTGACGAGCGCGCCCGCGCTGTCGCCACCGCGTTCCAGCAGGGAACAGCTGCTCCCGGCGGACCGGGTTATCCGGGGGCTGATGAAGCTGCACGGTCCTTTGCCCGCACGCCAGCAGCGCGCACGCAGTCAGCCCGCACAGTGCCTGTGGAAGCGCCCTCGCTTTTCGACGACCACGACGACGCCGATGCCCCGGATGAAGACCTCACGTTGTTCGGCGGTCAGGACCTCTTGAGCGGGTCATCCTTGCCTAACGCTCCGGCGGCGTTCATGGAACAGGAGCCGTTCATCGAGTCCACTTTGTTCGCCGGAGACGACGAAGAAACAGTCCTTGGCCAGGCGCGCGGGCGCTCAGACGAAGAAACGGTGATTCTCCTTGAGAAGGAGCTCCTGAGGCCCGACGTCAGGGGAGATCTTGGGCGTACGGGGATCCTGCTGCACCCGGACTTCACCGAGATTGGCAGCTCCGGACGTGTGTGGTCCCGCGATGAGCTCATGATGGCGTTGGAGGGCGATCCAGGCGAAACCGCGGAGGTTGAGATAATTTCCGCAGAGCGCATCTCCGGCAACGCCATGCTGCTCAGTTACAGAAGTTATGGGCGAACCGGCTCGGCATTGCGGAGCTCGATCTGGTTGCTCGACGACGGCCGCTGGCGGTTGCGCTTCCACCAGTCGACGCCGGAGAAGTAACGGGGCAGAAGCAGACGAACCCCGCAAAGCAACAGGACCCGGAAAGCAACCGGACCTGAAAGCAACTGGATCCCGGCGGGAAGGCAGATTGGCCGCCCCGCCGGGATCTCCTAGCCGTTCTTAGTAGCTGAACCGCTGGGTGTTGCCTTGCTCGGTCTGGAGGTAGCTTGCCGCGGCGGAGGACAGTGCCAGGTTGATGGATGCGAGTGAGGCCTCCACCTTGTTCTGGGTCAACGTCCACTCGGAGACGAGGGCCTGGAAATTGTTGGCCGCTGACCCCTTCCAGGTGGCTTGGAGCTCGTCCAGGCCACGTTTCATCGCCTGGACGTCGGCGCTGATGCGATCCACGGTGGCTTTGACGTTGGCGGACTTGAGCTGGAGCAGTTCGGTATCGACGGATATGACGCTCATAGGGCATGGCCTTTCAACTAATGCGGTCCGCGGGTGCGGCTGGCTTGTGGTCCACACAATGAGCCTAGAAGCCGTCACATGGCGCATGCAGAGCCGAACCTCCCTATGTGGACAACTCGCAAAATCAAACCGCCCAGCGTAGAAAACTGCTAGTCGGAGATCTCCGCGTCGGCGATACCCGCATCTTCAGGTACCTCGGACATGTCGTCCTGGAAGGGGAGGCTGACAACCAGGGTGGCCCCGCCGCCGTCGGTCTCTTCGACCCTGACGGTACCGCCGTGGGACCCCACAATTGCAGCGACAATCGCGAGACCGAGCCCGCTGCCGCCTGTCTCCCGCGTGCGTGAAGTATCCGCCCTGTAGAAGCGCTCGAAGATCCGGGGCAATTCCTCGGCCGGAATGCCGCTGCCGTGGTCCCGCACCTCGAGAACGGATAACGGACCGCCGGGCGTGTTCCGCACCCCCACGGCGAGCTCGATCGGCGTTCCTTCGGGGGTGTATCGCAGGGCGTTGCCCACCAGGTTTCCGAGCACCTGACGAAGCTTGGCCTCGTCACCCTGGACGGGGGCAGGCGCTGCCGCTCCGCCGTCGAGCCCCGTGAGCGAAATCTTCCGCTCGCCGGACGTCGCGAATGAGTCCACGACGGCGTCGTTCGCCAGCAGGTGCAGGTCCACCGGCTTGAGCTGCAACGGCCGTTGTTCGTCCAGGCGGGCAAGCAGGAGCAGGTCTTCCACCATGGATCCCATCCGCTTGGCTTCGCTCTCGATCCTGCCCATGGCGGTGCCCACATCCTCCGGCGTGGCAAGGGCGCCGTGGCGGTAGAGCTCGGAGAAACCGCGAATAGTGACCAAGGGGGTCCGCAGTTCGTGGGAGGCGTCGGCGGCGAATCGCCGCATTCTCGCCTCGGAAGCTGCCCGGGCCGCGAAGGACGACTCGATGTGGGCGAGCATCGCGTTGAGGGAAGCACCCAAGCGACCGACTTCGGTGACCGGGTTTTCGACCTCCACGCGGCGTGAGAGATCACCGGCGGCGATAGCGGCTGCAGTCTTTTCAACGCGTGAGAGGGGACGGAAGGAACGTGCAACAGTCCAGGTGGCGATGAAGAACGCGAGCACCAGGGTCAAGAGTCCGACGCCGACCACTACGAGCGTGGCGTGTTCCATGACTTTATCCACGGGGGACAGGGGCAGCCCGACGATCACTACTGCGTTTTGCCCGGTCCGGTTGTCCACGACGTTGACCGCCACCACACGCCAATCGCCGCCGGCGGTGCCGTTCACCTGGAAGGGTGCGTAATTGCGGTTCTTGGCTTCACCCGGGCTGATGGTGGCGATGCTCGGCCGATCCGTCTTGCTGCCGCCGAACGGATACGGCGGCTGGCCCTGGACGTAGAGCGTCAGCGAATAGTCCGTGGGCACGGCAGGGCCCGCCTCAGACAGATTGGCGAAAGATTGCTGTTGCTGGGCGATCTGGACGGCAGCCTTGAGTTTGTCATCCACTTGCCCTTGGAGGTAGCTCTTGACGAGCGTCAGCGTCCCGGCGCCCGTGGCGGCCAAGGCAAGGAGCAGCAGCCCCATGATGATGGCGACCAGCTGCGACCTGAGGGAGGCCGACTTCCAACGGTTGAACAAGGTCAGCGCTTCTCGGCCGTCCGCAGTACGTAACCGACGCCGCGCTTGGTCTGGATCAAGGCAGTGGCATCCGGGTCAATGTCCACTTTGCGCCTGAGATAGGAGATGTAGGATTCCACGATCGAGGCGTCGCCGTTGAAGTCGTATTCCCAGACATGGTCCAGGATCTGCGCCTTGGAAAGCACCCGGTTGGGGTTCAGCATGAGGTAGCGCAGCAGCTTGAACTCGGTGGGCGAGAGCTCGATGATGGTGCCGCCGCGGCGGACCTCGTGCGCGTCGTCGTCGAGCTCAAGGTCATCAACGCGGATGACGGCGTCGTCGTCTTCCATCGGCTGCGTGCGGCGAAGCACGGCGCGGATCCTGGCCACCACTTCATCCAGGCTGAAGGGCTTGGTCACGTAGTCGTCGCCGCCCACGGTCAGGCCCGTGACCTTGTCTTCCGTGTCGTCCTTGGCAGTCAGGAACAGGACAGGGAAGTGCTTTCCGGCGGCACGGAGCCTGCGGGTGACAGTGAACCCGTCCATATCGGGGAGCATGACGTCCAGGACAGCGAGGTCCGGGGCATGAAGTTCGGCGGCAGCGAGCGCTTCGCGGCCGTTCGACGCCGCAACGACCTCGAAGCCAGCAAAACGCAGCGAGGTGGAGAGCAGCTCACGGATGTTGGGTTCGTCGTCGACGACGAGGAGCTTGGCTTCGGGGCCGTTCTTTTTCATACCATTCATGATGCTCCCAGTTTCTGGGAGTTGACTGGATGCTTGTTGTGAGAATTATCGTGGTGTCTTGGTTGTGGGCCCGGGCTAAGTGCCGAGAGCGAGCCCGACGCCGAGTCCCACCATGGTGACGGCAATCCCGCCGTCGAGGATCCGCCAGGACGCCGGCCGCGCAAAGAATCCACGCAGCAGTTTCGCGCCGAACCCGAGTGAACAGAACCACAGAACGCTGCCCAGCATGGCTCCGCCGCCGAACCACCACTGCAGCCCGGGCCCTTGCGCGTTCGCCACGGATCCCAGGAGCAAGACAGTGTCCAGGTAGACATGGGGGTTGAGCCATGTCAGTGCCGTGACGGTTGCCAGCGCTGCCGCCAGTCCGCTTCGACCGGTACCCGAAGGCCCGGGCTCCGCGGACACGAGGGCTTGCGGCTTGAGGATCCGCCGTGCCGCCATCACGCCGTACGTCACCAGGAATGCCGCGCCGACATAGCGGAGAACGACGACGGCGGCAGGCGCCGCGGTGAGCAGGGCGCCTGTGCCGAGTACCCCGGCCGCGATGAGCGCGGCGTCCGAGATGGCGCACACTGCAACGATTGCGCCGATATGTTCGCCGCGGATTCCTTGCCGCAGGACGAAAGCATTTTGGGCGCCAATGGCAACAATGAGGGCCAGGCCTGTGCCGAGGCCCAAGCCGGCAGCGTGGAAGACGTCGTGGGAGTTCATTCTTCGAGGCTAAGTTTCACCATCAACATTAGTCCAGCTAAATATTCTTAGGCATCGTAAGATCATCTTATGTCAAGATTCTCTTCCGAACAGTTGCACACCTTCGCCGCCGTGCTCACGGAAGGCACCCTCGACGCCGCCGCCCGGTCACTGAACATCACGCCGTCGGCGGTCTCCCAGCGTCTCAAGGCGCTTGAACAAGCGTCCGGAAGGGTATTGCTGCAGCGCAGCAATCCAGTCCAGGCCACGGAGTCGGGACATGTGGTGCTCAGATTGGCGCAGCAGCTCGCCCAGTTGGAGGCCGACGCCGAGCTCGAACTGGGCCTGCCGGGCGAGTCGCCGATGGTTTCGGTCCCGATAGTGGTCAACGCGGATTCCTTGTCCGTCTGGTTCCTCAGGGCACTCACAAAGGTCCCTGCGGAGCTGAACGCCGTCTTCGATCTTCACCGGGACGACGAGCAGTATTCCACGTCCATGCTGCGCGCCGGAACGGTGATGGCCGCCGTGACAGCGACTCCCGAGCCGGTACAGGGCTGCCGGGTGGAGCCGCTGGGGAGCATGCGATACCGTGCTGTCACTACGCCGGAATTCAGGGCGCGGTGGCTTCCCGACGGGGTCGATGTCGCCGCGCTGGGCGCAGCTCCGGCCGTGGACTTCGACCGCAAGGACGAGTACCAACATCGTTTCCTGGAACTCCTCGGCGGGGCTGGGCGTGGGATGGAGCCGGCAGGCCCGCGCCACTATGTTCCGTCCAGCCAGGAGTTTGCCGAGGCCATTCGCTTGGGGCTCGGGTGGGGACTGCTGCCTGAACCTCAATGCGGCCGGGAGATAGCCGACGGAGACTTGGTGGAACTCGCGCCCGAGCAGCCCTTGGATGTGCCCTTGTACTGGCAACGGTGGCGGACACCGTCGCGGATCCTGGACGCCGTGACTGAGGCGGTCCGGAGCACCGCTGCGGAAGTGCTGCGCAGGGCCTGACAAGCGGGCCAAAAGCCAACACGCCGCGGGCACAGTCCTAAATTGTCGGAGCCCCGTTTCACACTTGAGCCATGGAAAACAAACAAGATTCACGCGTTGAAATTCAAAACGTCGAATTCCATGTCAGCTACCTGGACACGCACTCTGAACGCATCGAGCTCGAGGCGTTCAGCGACCGCTCCGCCGCTGAACGCTTTGCCGATGCGCAGCTCAAAGACGAGGACTCCTGGGCTGTGGTCGACGCCGTCGTGCTGCAAGCAGCGGAGCACCAGGAGCGCACGCAACAGCTGGTTGCCTAGCCCTTAAATTGACCAGCCCCTACGCGGCGGGTACGTCCTTGGCGTCCATGATCCGGTAGGCGTAGCCCTGTTCGGCGAGGAACCGTTGCCGTTTGGCGGCGAAGTCCTGGTCGAGGGTGTCCCTGGCCACCAAGGAATAGAAGCGTGCCGCACGGCCGTCCTGCTTGGGGCGAAGCAAGCGCCCCAATCGTTGAGCCTCTTCCTGGCGGGAACCGAAAGATCCCGATACCTGGATCGCCACGGAAGCCTCGGGCAGGTCGATCGAGAAGTTGGCCACTTTGGACACCACGAGGGTCTTGATGTCACCGGCGCGGAAGGCATCGAACAGCTTCTGCCGCACCTTGACTGTTGTATCGCCCTTGATCACGGGAGCGTCCAAACGCTCGCCGATCTCATCCAACTGGTCGATGTATTGGCCGATCACCAGCAGCGGCTCGCCCTGGTGCAAGGCGACGAGCTGCTCCACCAAGTGGGTCTTGGTCTCCGACGTCGCGCAGAGCCGGTACTTGTCCGCATCCTCCGCCATCGCGTAGGCCACGCGCTCGTCCCGGGGCAGGTCTACCCGCACTTCCACGCAGTCCGCCGGCGCAATGTAGCCCTGGGCTTCGATGTCTTTCCACGGTGCGTCGTAGCGCTTGGGGCCGATCAAACTGAAGACCTCACCCTCGCGACCATCCTCACGCACAAGGGTCGCAGTGAGCCCGAGACGCCTCCGGGCCTGCAGGTCCGCCGTCATCCGGAAGATCGGAGCCGGCAGAAGATGGACCTCGTCGTAGATGATGAGTCCCCAGTCGTGCCCGTCCACGAGTTCCAAGTGCGGGTAAAGGCCTCCGCGTTTCGTGGTCAGGACCTGGTAGGTGGCGATCGTGACGGGTCGGACTTCCTTGACCGCGCCCGAATACTCGCCGATCTCCTGCTCCGTCAGTGACGTCCGTTTGAGGAGCTCGTCCTTCCATTGCCGGGCCGCGACAGTGTTGGTGACCAGGATCAGCGTGGTGGTGGAGCTGGTAGCCATGGCTGCGGCCCCCACCAAGGTCTTGCCCGCACCGCAGGGCAGCACGACGACGCCGCTGCCGCCCGCCCAGAAGTTCTCCGTGGCGAGCTTCTGGTATGGCCGCAGGTGCCAACCGTCCTCGTTCAGGGCGATCAGGTGCGGAGTGCCGTCTACGTAGCCTGCGAGGTCCTCGGCCGGCCATCCGAGCTTGAGCAGCAATTGCTTGAGCTGTCCCCGCTGGGAGGAATGCACCACCACGGTTTCGCCGTCGATCCTCGGCCCCAGCAAGGGTGCGATTTTCTTGGCCCGGATGACTTCCTCGAGGACGGGGTAGTCGGTGGTGCGCATGACCAGTCCGTGCTGCGGATCCTTTTCGAGGCGCAAGCGGCCGTAGCGGGACATCGTCTCTTCGATGTCGATCAGCAAAGAGTGCGGCACCGGGAAGCGGGAGTAGCGCAGGAGCGTGTCGAGGACTTTTTCGGCGTCCAGTCCTGCGGCGCGCGCATTCCAGAGGCCCAGAGGGGTGAGCCGGTAGCTGTGGACGTGTTCGGGGGCACGCTCCAGCTCGGCGAACGCCGCAATCGCATGCCGTGCCTCGGTAGCGAGCTCGTGGTCGACTTCCAGCAGGATGGTTTTGTCGCTCTGTACGATCAGCGGACCGTCGCTCACTATTGCTTCCTCACTTGTGCGGATCGCCCGCGGGCTCCACATCGATGATGCGGTGGATGGACAAGACTCTTTCGGTATCCCTGGCGGCGTCGAACACCCTGACGCGTCCTCCCGACACTGATACCGGAACGACGGTTTCGGTATTGGAATTCCCCAAGCCGTCCACCACGTTCATGGTGACCGCTTGCTTCAGTCGGATGGCCCTCTGCAGGGTTTCGAGTCCTAGTTGCGTTGCCGCCTCGCCGGTCGATTCGCCATGGACCGCGCGATGGTGCCTCAGCACCGCGAGCTGGGCGTCGACGTCGTCGTCCGGCGGTGCAATGCGGGGCGCAGTGTAAACGGGGCGGACGCCCCCGGCCACGGCCGTCGTCCTCTTGTAGCGCACGACGGCGGTCTCCGCCTCCTGCACGGCAGGCGAGAGTCCCAGCTCGCGCAGCACCCTCGCGGTCTCCCGGGGGCTCGCGGCGGAGGTCAGTACTGTGGGGGCGATCCGGACAAGTCCCAGGCTCGCGGCTCCCGGCTCCCGAACGAGCTCGGCGATGGCGGCCTCGTCGTCGCTTTGGATGAAACTGGGGCTGCTGGCGACACGCAGCCGGCCGTGCCTGGAGGCGATGTCCTTGATCAAGTAGCGGAGCGGTTGGGGAACATCGGTGGCGGAGTGGGTGTGCAGGAACGCGAGGATGGTTTCCGCATCCTGGCCGGCGTCCAACGCGCGGCGGATCGAATCTCCGGAGAAGCGGAAGATCGTGGCCGGGCCCTGGCCTTCGGCGTCGGCGATCAAGAGCAGTTTTTCGCTCAGTTCAGGTGCCAGGTACCCCGGGGCGACGGCGGTCAGGTCGGCTTGGAGCAGGACATGATTGACGGCCGCGGGCAGGTGTTCGCCGAGGATACTGAGGGCCAGCTCGGGCTGTTCGGTGGCGATCGCCGAACCAAGCTGGGTCAGGGCGCCGGAGCCCATGAGCCCGAGGAGTTCGGCTTCGTGCAGGATTCCGCGGACAAGGGAGCTGAACCGTCGAGACATCCGGGGCTGGGCCCATTCCGCGCGTTCCATGACGGCTTCGGCGTTGAGCACGGGAGCCTTGCCGTCCGGTGCTTCTACTTCGAGGGTGAGCTCTTCGAGGATCTCCAGGATCCGTTTGCGGACCAGCGGGGCGTCAGGGCGTTGGGCCTCGGCGGAAAGGGCGTTGATTGAACTTGCCGGAGAGCCGGATCGGGGTGCCGTGGTGGCAGGCCCGGGGAGGGTTTGTCCCACGAGGGAAGGAGCGCGCTCGCTCGCGAGCCAGGCGTTGACGAGCCAGAGCCACTGTTCCTGGCGGGGGAGCGTGAGCCATTCCACCGATGGCGGTTGCACCCAGGTGGAACTGTCTACATCGAGCCGCAACAATCCTGACAAGGCACTGAGCTCGAGGATCAGGGCGGTCTCGGACAACCCCAGGCGAAGGCTATCGGCCAGGCGTTTGAGTTCACGCACGCCCACCCCTCCACTGCGCAGGGTAACCACCGGCTGCTCGCGGACCGCGTACAGGAGGTCGCCCACCAGCCGAAGCGCTTCGGCGATGGCACCCATGGCGGCATTCCGGCGCAAAGCTGCACTCGTCTGGCCCAGTTCAGGAACGGGAGGCTTCAAGGTGAAGTGGTCCACGATCGCGCCGCCGCGCAGGGATAGGCCGACGCTGTGTGGGAGCTCAACGTGGCCGGCGTCCAGGGGGACGAGCAAACCTCGGGCCAAGAGCCAGTCCACGGGACCGACGTCGCGGCCTTCATGGAGCACGGAAGCCTTGCGCTGGGCCTGGGGAACGGCGCCCATGGCCCAGTTGCCGAACTTGTTCAAAAGCGGACGCGTCCGTACAGGTGCCTCGGACAGGATGTGCTGAAGGTTCTCCGGCGTCGATGTCCAACGTTGCAGCGCCAGCGCCGCCTCCATGGGCGTCGTCGCGGCCAGGATATTGGCTCCGCTTTGGTGGAGTTCGGCAACGAGGTGCACCACGCGCTGGGCGAAGGCCGGTTGCAGCCGCACCAACTCGGTGTAGCTGCGGCCCAAACCGGCCGGGTAGATGCCGATGACGTCCTTGAGGCTGCCCACCGGCAAGTAGAAACGCTGCCGGCCTGGATTGTGCACCGTAGCCGGCGGATCGGCCCGGTGGATGAGGGCCAGTTCCTGGAGTTTGTTCAGGATCGGCTCGAGCGCGGCAAGGGTGGCGCCGTTGATGCACTTCTTCAGTCCCGTCGCGGAGACGCTGTGGCCAGTGTCGGTGTTGGTGCACAGGTGGAGCGTCTCGAGTACTTGCATCTCCGGTTTGTTGAGCCGTTCCAGGGCGCGCTGCACGCTGACCCGGGCACTTGCCCGCGCCGCGAGTGCAGCGAAGTCCGGGACCACGGGGGAGATGAGGTCCGGCCGCGCGGCAAACAGGGCCCGCAGCGAATCATCGCTGCGCGCTTCCAGTTCCTTGCTGAGCGCGCGAATGAGGGACATCAGTTCAACGTTACAGCCAGCCGGGTCCGCCGTCGGGCTTTCCGGCTGCTCATTGACGACGCCGTGCCCAGACAGAGTCAACCACCAACGCGGCCATCAAAATGAAGGCGAGCGGCAGCCCGTAGAGAGCGGTGGACGTGACCCAGACCGGTGCCACTCCGTCGGCGAAAGCGACCGCCATGACGGCGACGACGGCCGCCAGGGAAAGGACTGCGACGACTGCGGCAACGATGGTGAGCGGGCGGCGGAAGTCGTGGGGAATCATGGAAGCAACGCTAACAGTCCCGGGCCGCATCCCCTGTTCCGGGCCAGGGTGCAGTTCGGTTGCGGACAAAAGGCGGCAGGACCTGCCTGCGGGGGTCTCAAAGCGCGAATCCGCTGCCGGGCAGGATAACCTTGAAGCAACAGACCAACACGGTCAAGGCAGTTACCCCTATTCCCGCAGTACCCTGCGGATGCGGTGGCGGGCGCCGGCCGTGTCTCGCAAGTAAGAACGAAGAAGGTTGATTACGTGCCCACCGGCAAGGTCAAGTGGTATGACAAGGAAAAAGGCTTCGGATTCCTCGCAGCAGAGGACGGCCAGGAAGTATTTCTGCCCAAATCCGCACTGCCCGAAGGTGTAGCGGATCTCAAGGCGGGCACCCGGGTTGAGTTCGGCGTCGCCGACGGTCGCCGGGGCGCCCAGGCGCTGGGACTCCGCGTGCTGGATAAGTTGCCATCCATCGCCAAAGCCAAGCGTATGAACGCCCGCGAGCTCGCTCCGGTAGTCCAGGACCTCGTCTCTGTCCTGGACAACCTCTCCGGCACGTTGTCCGCCGGTAAGTACCCTGAAGGCGCCAAGGGCAAGGCCATCGCCGCAGCCCTGCGCAAGGTTGCCGACGAGCTGGAAGCCTAAACCTGCCATGACATCAACGGCGAAACCCCGCACCGGCCTTCCTGTGTGGCGCGTCGGCAAGCCGGACGCTTTCCTTGCGGCCGCCGTCGACGTCGCCCGTAACGCCGTCGAGACCATTGCAAAACCGGCCGAAATCGGACCCCACATCGCCGCGCGCTCCGAGGGCGAACGCGTGGTCACGCACCTGTTCGAATCGCGGCTGGCCGGCTACGGCGGTTGGCAGTGGTACGCCGTCGTGACCCGCAACTCGCGCTCCAAAGTGGTCACGGTCAGCGAGCTTGGCCTGCTGCCTTCGGAGGACTCCATCCTCGCTCCCGAATGGGTGCCTTGGGCAAAGCGCGTCCGTCCCGAGGACGAGGCTACCGAGGCCGAAGAATTGGCGGACGAGGCTGGCGTTCCCGTTGACGCGGACGACGACGGCGGCCCCTCCGACGAGGACGTCGCCACCTCCGGTGACGAACAAGAGAACGACGACGCCGACGACATCGAGGCTGACTAGCCCTTGGCGGACCCGGCGAGTGAATTCCCCGAAGGTGGAAACTGATGTCCACCTTCAAATCGCTCGGTGTCCTTAACTACCGCATTTGGTTCATCGGTGCGCTTATTTCCAATATCGGCACGTGGATGCAACGGACGGCCCAGGATTGGCTGGTTTTCGCCCATCTGAGCAACCACGATGCCGGCGCGATGGGCGTGACCTTGGCCCTTCAACTGGGTCCGCAGCTTTTCCTGGCCCCGTGGGCCGGACTGCTTGCCGACCGCTACAGCCGGCGCAGGCTCCTGGTCATGACCCAATCGGCCATGGCGGTCCTGAGCACTGGCCTGGGACTCCTGGTCCTGAGCGGTGCAGCGCAGTTGTGGCATGTCTATGTGTTCGCGTTGTTGCTTGGCGTCGTCTCGGCACTTGACGCCCCGGTGCGCCAGACCTTCGTGTCGGAGCTGGTCAAGGACGACTATCTTTCCAACGCCGTCGCTTTGAACAGCGCGTCCTTCAACGTTGCCCGCATGATCGGTCCCGCCGTGGCCGGCGTGTTGACGGTCGCGGTGGGGCCGGGCTGGGTATTCATGATCAATACCCTGACCTTCCTTGCCATGCTTGGCGCGATCCGGGCCATTCCCCTTTCCTCCTTGCGTGTCCAACCCCGCGCCGCCGCGGGCAAGGGCCGCATCCGTGAAGGGCTTCGCTATGTCCGCAATCGCCCGGACATTGTGGTTGTCCTGGTCGCGATTTTCATCATGGGCACGTTCGGCCTGAACTTCGTCCTCTTCATCGCGGCCATGGTCGGCACGGAGTTCGGTATGGACGCGGGGGCATTCGGGCTGCTCAACTCGGTCATGGCGATCGGCTCCGTCGCAGGAGCACTGCTTTCCGCCCGGCGAGGGCGGCCACGCATGCGGCTCATCTTCGCGGCGGCGGGCGGGTTCGGCCTCGCGAGCGGACTGGCCGCCCTGGCTCCGAACTACGCCATGTTTGCCTTGGCGCTGATTCCCTGTGGACTGTTTGCCCTGACCATGATCACGAGCGCCAACGGCTACGTGCAGTCCACCACGGAACCCGTCATGCGAGGCAGGGTCATGGCACTTTACATGGCCATCTTTA
Source organism: Arthrobacter sp. 2MCAF14 (assembly GCF_052115645.1). Lineage (NCBI taxonomy): Bacteria > Bacillati > Actinomycetota > Actinomycetes > Micrococcales > Micrococcaceae > Arthrobacter > Arthrobacter sp. 2MCAF14. The sequence goes on from NZ_JBFRHB010000017.1 coordinate 23,949, forward strand.
TGGGTGGAACGCCCATCGGCGCACCGTTCGTCGGCTGGGTGTCCAACGTGGCCGGACCCAGATGGGCTGTGGGCGTGGCCGCCGTCGCGGGCGCCAGCACCGCCGTCGTCGGCATCGTGTGGATCATCCGCGCCCGCCAGCTGCGGCTCCGTTTCGATAGCAGCGCTCGCGGCATCCGGTTCTTCCGTATTGAGTCCCAAGGCGCCAGTGGCGCTGTTAATGAGGCTAGCGCTGTTAAAGAGGCTAGCGCTGTTAAAGAGGCTAGCGCCGCCCGGGATCCTCTCCCGGACGACGCCGACCAGTCCTGACCGCGGGAACGCGGTAGGCCCTTACTTCTTCAGTTCGCCCACCACGAAGTCGATGCTGGCGAGCAATGCAGAGACGTCGTCCGGCTCGATGGCAACGAAGGTAGCGATGCGCAGCTGGTTGCGGCCCAGCTTGCGGTACGGCTCGGTGTCCACAATCCCGTTGGCGCGCAGCACCTTGGCGATGGCCGCGGCATCGATCGAGTCGTCGAAATCGATCGTGGCAATGACATTGGAGCGGTCCTCGGCCTTCGCGACGAACGGGGTGGCGTACTCGGAAGCCTCCGCCCAGTCGTAGATCCGGCCTGCGGAGTCCGCGGTGCGTCCGGAAGCGAAGTCCAGGCCGCCATTCTTGTTGAGCCACTGGACCTGGGCATCCAACGTCACCAAGGTGGACAGGGACGGGGTGTTGTAGGTCTGGTTGAGCTTCGAGTTGTCGATAGCCGTCTGCAGATCGAGGAAATCGGGGATCCAACGGCCGCTTGCCTTGATGCGGGCCGCGCGCTCCAGGGCGGCGGGGGAAAAGAGTCCCAGCCACAGGCCGCCGTCGGAGGCAAAGTTCTTTTGCGGGGCGAAGTAGTAGACGTCAGCTTCGGCAACATCAACATCCAGGCCGCCGGCTGCGGACGTCGCATCCACCAGGACCAAGGCGCCGTCGTCACTGCCCTGAACGCGCTTGACCGGAGCGGCCACGCCCGTCGAAGTTTCGTTCTGCGGCCATGCGTATACATCCACGCCAGCTTCGGCCTGGGAAATCGGCCGGGTGCCAGGCTCGGACTTGATAATGGACGAAGCTTCAAGGAAAGGTGCCTTGTTGGTTGCCGAAGCGAACTTGGAACCGAACTCACCGAAGGAGAGGTGCTGGGCCTTCTTCTCGACCAGGCCGAAGCTGGCGACGTCCCAGAACGCGGTGGAGCCTCCGACGCCGAGGATCACCTCGTAGCCCTCGGGTACACGGAAGAACTGGCTCAGTCCCTCGCGGACGGAGCCCACCAGGTTCTTGACCGGTGCCTGGCGGTGGGAGGTGCCGAGGATCGTTGTCGAGGCGGCGGAGAGCGCCTCGATCTGCTCCGGGCGGACCTTGGAGGGCCCGGCGCCGAAGCGGCCGTCCTTGGGCAGCAAATCGGCGGGGATAGTGATGCTGTTGTCGCTCACGGGATGCTCCAATGGTGAAGTAGCGGCCTAGATGGGTCGTGGCAGGTGGCAAGCTGCCCCTTCGACTCCCCAATTCTGCCTGACGCCGCAGGCGGGGGCAGAACCGAAGCTGTCATAGTCCGCCACGTGGAAAGCACTTGTTCGGCTGGCGCTGGACAAGCGCCGGAATTATCCGGAGTAATTCCAAATAAGCTAAGCTTGGAGCTGGCGAAAATACGCAAGATACTGCGCTCGAGGAGCTGAGCTGGATGACGGATCTGATCGATACCACTGAGATGTATCTTCGGACCATTTTGGAGCTTGAAGAAGAGAACATCGTGGCTCTTCGCGCACGCATCGCCGAGCGCTTGCGGCACTCCGGCCCCACCGTTTCCCAGACGATCGGGCGGATGGAGCGCGACGGCCTGGTGATTGTGTCCAATGACCGGCACCTTGAGCTGACTGAAACGGGCCGGAAACGCGCCACCGAGGTCATGCGCAAGCACCGGCTCGCCGAACGGCTCCTGGCAGATGTGATTGGACTGGACTGGGCCTACGTCCACGATGAAGCGTGCCGCTGGGAGCATGTCATGAGTGAGCGCGTGGAACGGCGGCTCTATGAACTGCTGGACCACCCCACGGAATCGCCCTATGGCAACCCCATTCCCGGACTCGAAGCGCTGGGTGGAGTCGCCTCCCACGCCTTTACGGATGGCGTGGTCAACCTTCTTGAAGCGATGAACGAATACTCACCTGAAAACAGGGTCACCGTCAGCCGGCTGGCTGAACCGATCCAGGTGGAGCCTGAACTTCTGGTGCAGCTGGACGAGGGCGGAATCCGCCCCGGCGCCAGGGTTTCCCTGGAACGTGTGGGGGAGTACATCTCCGTTCGCGTGCCCAATATCGACGGCGCGCTGGAGCTGCCGCCCGAGGTTGCGTCGCACGTGTTTGTCACGGTCGCCTAGCCGGCCCGCCGATGCGGTCGGCAAAGATAACGAAATTATTACCGCGGGGGCTTAATCCCCTATAGTTAAATACTGGCGCCGATACCAAAGCGTTACCTGATCCGAAGCCGAGTTCTGCCAGCGGATCAGGTGGATTAGTCCATTCACTGGCAGAAACGGAGGAACCACCATCGGCTGTCGAAAGACGGCCTTGGGGTGAAGTCCGTAGCGGAAGTGCAAACGGCGCAAGGCCCCTCCGGGTACCTTGCGTTTCGTGCCCTTCGCGCGGACCGGGTCCACGATCTCTCTGGCCCGAATCCGACAGCTAACTTCGCAGGCTTGCCAGAGAGGAAAACCTTGACCACGCAGAACACCAGGGGCCGCAGGCGCGCGTCCGGTCCTACTGCTGTGCTGCGGAGCACAACCGCCGTCGAGCACGACCGGCCCCGCGATCCCCATCGCGAACTTCGCCGCCGCAAGGGTCCCTTGCGGCAGATGGCCGAGTTCGCCGCCGCAAGCGGAGCAGGACAGAAGGCCGGAGTGGCCCTTGCCGCTACGGGCCTCATCCTGACGGTCGCCTTGCCGGGCGCCGGCGCTATGACGGCCACGCCCGAGTCAAACCAAACCGCCTTGGCAGTGGGCAGCCAGCCTGAGATTCCGGCCGCGGCGAGCGCCACGATCGACTTCAGCCGTGCTGCGGTTTCCACCACTGCAGATCCGGACACCAAGCTTAAGCAGCTCTTGAGTGCGCAGTCCGTCGGTAGCATCAAGACGTCGTCCTCCAAGGGCACCCTGGGGGCGCCGCTGGACACCCTGACAACGGCCTCGCCTTTCGGCTACCGCGTGAATCCCATCACGGGCGGCTTGGGAGAGTTTCACCGAGGTCAGGACTTCGTGGCCCAGTGCGGCACCCAGGTCCATGCTGCCGCGGCCGGTAAGGTCACTTTCGCTGGCTGGCATCCGTATGGCGGCGGAAACCGCATTGTGGTGGACCACGGCAACGGCCTGGAAACCACGTACAACCATTTGTCGTCGTTCAACGTCCAGGTGGGCCAAACGGTCAGCCGCGGCGATGTCATTGCTTTGAGCGGCACCACGGGCGCCTCCACGGGCTGCCACCTCCACTTTGAAGTCATGGTCAACGGCGACGTCGTTGACCCCTTGGGCTGGCTGTAGCCAATCCGATGGAAGCCTCTCGCATGCTTGTCACGCTCCGTGATCTGAATGTGACATTCAGCCAAAACTCATGTACCGTCTAAGACGCATCAACTTTTAGAGAGTTGATGCACTCGAGTGGATTGCCTAGCTCTGCCACTGCTCGAGGTTCCGTTCGCAAAACATCGTCTGGCAGAGGCGGGGGACCCACTTTTGGTCATCTTCACGGATGGCCTTGGGGTTAAGTCGCACAACTTCCGAGAGGGAGAAGTGTGGCCGGATGACTCCCATCCGAATCCGACAGCTTACCTCGCGGGCATAGGGAGAGGCCTCTTAACGTGTCTTCACGCTCTACTGTTGCGCGCCACCGTGCCGCGGTCACCAAGACCAACTCGCTTGCCGTTATCGCTAAGACTGTCGGCAGCAACGCCGGTGGCGTAGGCCGTCAGGCAGCGGTTATCGCAGCTGCTTCCGGTCTGGTGCTTACTAGCGGTATCGCAGCCAACGCTGCAGAAACCAACGTCCCCCGCGAGTCCACTTCGACCTCCGCCCTGGAAGTCCAGTCCATCGCCCAAGCCAGCATTTCGGCCGACTCCTCCGTCGCCATCAAGTACGAGCGCCCGGCGGTCTCCACCGAAGCTGCTCCGGTTGTCGCAGCTCCGGTTGCCACGCAGGAAGCTGCTCCGGCCACGCAGGCTGCGACGGGTGCCGCTACCGGCGCCTCGACGCTCTCTGTCACCGCTGCTGTTTCACCCGCCACGAAGGTTGCCAGCGGCAAGGGCGCAGCGATTGCTGCCGCAGCTTACGCTCAGCTTGGCGTTGCCCAGGACTGCACCGCCCTGGCTTCGAACTCCCTGGCCGCTGTTGGGATCAACTTCCACGGCTGGCCGGCAGACTACCTCTCCCTTGGCCGTACGGTCAGCGCTGCTGAAGCGCAGCCGGGAGACTTGGTCTACTACCAGAACGGTGGCATGGGCATGGCCCACATCGCCGTTTACGTCGGCAACGGCATGGCAGTCCACGGCGGCTGGAACGGTGGCACCACCGCCCTTTACAGCGTCAACGTTGGCTCCGGCCCGGTCTTCATCCGCGTTGGTGGCTAAATAGCTCCGGCTACATAGCTTCACTGGAACATCCCCGCTGGTCAGCCGGCGGGGATGTTCTGTTTTAACCAGCATGCGCTAAATCACTGCTCCAGGCAGTCTCAAAGGGACGATTCGAGGAGCAGCCCTTCGGTGCTAGGAAAGGTTCCGGCTACGTGTCCGGCACATGAACTTTGACCGACACTGCGCTGGAACTCCCGCAAGGATTCGTTGATCTGGCCTCCGGGTGTTTACTCTTAGGTTGTCGATCCACAGCCCGTACATGCAGAGGGCAGCCGGCCCTCGCGCCCCTGACGGGTGCGGCCGTGAAGAGGTACGTGCATGCGCACACTCGTTCTGAATGCTGGATATGAACCGCTGGCGGTAGTGACCTTCCGCCGGGCGCTGGTCCTTGTGCTCACCGGAAAAGCGAGCGTAGTGGCCGAAGGCGACGAGCCTGTCGTCGGGCCACAGGAGATTCTCGGACGTCCCTCCGTGATTCTGCTCAATCGCTACATCCGGCCGAGGTACAACACCATGACGGCGGTTACACGCCGCGGCGTCTTGCGCCGCGACGGTCACCGTTGCGCCTATTGCGGGAAAGCAGCGCACACCATTGACCACGTCCACCCCAAATCCAGGGGCGGCGCGGATTCCTGGGAAAACCTGGTGGCAGCGTGCTTGCGCTGCAACAACGCCAAGAGTGACCACACCCCAGCCGAGATGGGCTGGAAACTGAGGTTCACTCCGGCGGCGCCCACCGGGACTATCTGGCAGATCAAGGAGCTTGAGAAACCTGCGCCGGCATGGGATCCCTTCCTCCTGCCCGAATCGGCGGCCTAACCGGAAATTGAGCCTGCTTCCCGGGTAATCTGGGCGGGTGGACTTTGATGCGGTGATATTGGCGGGTGGCAAGTCCTCCCGCCTCGGCGGCGTGCCCAAAGCCCAGTTGAAGTACGACGGCGCCACCCTCCTTCAGCGTGCCGTCGCGGCTTCGCGCGGCGCCGGGAGGGTCGTCGTCGTCGGGCCGGATCCCGGCACTTTGCCGGACGGCACATTGACCGCACGGGAGGACCCGCCCTACGCCGGACCAGCAGCGGCGATCGCAGCCGGACTCCTCGCCCTGGGGCAAGACAGAGAAGTTCAAGACGGCGAAGGGCAAGATCGCGAAGCGCAAGAAGGCGTGGTCCCGTCCCCGGAGCACGCGCCTTGGGTCCTCGTCCTTGCCTGCGATATGCCCCTGGCCGCCGCCGCCGTTCCGGTCCTGCTCCAGGAACTTGCGGGCCACGAAGAAACGGAAGGGGCCATGTCCATTTCCGCCGATGGCCGGAAACAGCCGCTGCTCGGGATCTACCAGGTGTCCGCTCTACAACGGGAAGTGCAGGCTGCGGCAGAACAAGGCGGCCTGGCCAACGCCGCGGTTTTCCGACTGCTTGCTAGGCTTGATCTGCTGGCCGTGCCTGTCCCCACAGGGTCCACCGATGACGTGGATACCTGGGACGATGCCGCGGCGCTTGGAGTGGACGGCGACCTGCCGTGACAACAGCTGTACCGGACAGTGGAGGCGGATCGTGAAGAGCCAGGAAGAAACGCTCGAGGAATGGTGCAGGAGCCTGCTGCAAGCATATGAGCTGGAAGACGTCGAGATCGACATCAACGAGATCCTATCCCTGGCAGGCGTTGCAGCCCATTCAGTGGTCCGGCCGGCGGCTCCCTTGACCACCTTCATTGCGGGCTTCGCCGCCGGACTTGCTGCGGGTTCGGGACAAGCCACTGAAGCTGCGTCGATGGATGCCGCCATGGGCCTGGCACGCACGCTCGCGAAGGACTATACGAACCCCGGAACCGACGCCGGATGACGGAAGCCCCCGGGCATGTCCCGCATGCCGACCACTTGTGGGCCGAGGCGCGGCAACTTGCCTTCGATAGCGCCACGCCCATTCCCGCCGCACCCGTTGCCCTTAAGGACGCCATCGGCAGGACCCTGGCCGCGGATGTCCACGCCCTGCAGGACTTGCCGCACTATGCGTCCTCTGCGATGGATGGCTGGGCGGTCAACGGCAGCGGCCCATGGATCCTCGCCGAACCCGGCCAGCGGCTGGCACCGCACCAAGCGAGTCCTATCGCCACCGGTGGCCTGATCCCGCCGGGGGCCAAGGCCGTGCTGCGGAGCGAGAGCGGGGTCCTGGCCGCGGACGAAGATGGCTTGCCGCTGCTCGCGCTCGGCGGGAACGCGAAGCCGGGCGAACCGCGCAACGGTCAACACATCCGCAACGCGGGAGAAGAAGCTGCGGCGGGCGAGCTGCTGATCAAATCGGGCGTCGTGCTGAACCCGGCCCATCTCGCCCTGGCTGCCTTGGCCGGGCGCGATGAACTCGACGTGCTGGGCAAGCCCCTCGTGAAAATGCTCCTGACCGGTTCCGAAGTGGTGACCGCGGGTGTCCCGGTCCCCGGGCGGGTGAGGGATACCTTCGGTCCCCAGCTTGGCGCCGTCGTCGAGCTCCTTGGCGGGATCCGCGGCGAGCAAATCAAGGTGGGCGACTCCTATGAAGAATGGCTCTCGGGCCTTGAAGAAGGCGAGCTGTCGCCGGACGCGCCACCCGCCGACGTCGTCATCACCACCGGTGGAACCGGCCGCTCGGGGACCGACCACTTCCGGCGGGCCATTGCGGATCTCGGCGGACGCTTGCTGATTGACGGAATTGCGATGCGTCCGGGACATCCTGGCGTGCTGGCCGAACTGCCCGACGGGCGCTTCGTGCTGGGTCTCCCCGGCAATCCGCTCGCGGCCATGATGGTCCTCTTCACGATCGGTGCACCGCTTCTCGCGGGGCTGGGGCACAGGGCGCTGCCCGAGGTCGGCGAGGTTCCTTGCGGTGCTATGCTCGACGCCGATCCCGGACGCACGCGCTTGCTTCCCTTCAGGTTCGTGTACGGCCTGGCGTCGCCGGCCCAGCATGCGGGGCCCGGGATGATGCGCGGCCTCGCCAGTGCGGACGGAGTCATGGTGGTGCCGCCGCACGGCGTGCAACTGGGCGAGGCAGTGCCCGCTTTTCCGTTGCCGTGGGGCCAGCCGCTTCCCCTGCCGAAGTCCTCGGAAGACAAGGCCAAGAAGACTCCTGCCAAGCCGGCCCGCAAGGTTTCGTCCGGGCCGGTCGACTGGAGCGCCCTGACAGGCTGAGAGTTTCCGCTGCCGAATGGACGCGGGTGGATTAGAGAGTCAGGCCTTGCAATGATGGGGGCATGAACAGGCATGCACCCGAGCAGGACATCAACGAAGATGACCTCCAGATCCACCCACCAAAGCGCTCCGCTGCGGGCGTCAAGGCAGTCACCGTGGCATTGGAACGCGGTTGGGCCCAAGCGGGCGTCAGCCGGACCGTCAAGTCAATGCTCCGCGTCAACCAACGGGACGGTTTCGACTGTCCCGGCTGCGCCTGGCCGGAGTCCATCACCGGCAAACGCAGTCCGGCCGAGTTCTGCGAAAACGGTGCCAAGGCAATCGCCGAGGAGAGCACCACTCGCGTGGTCGATGCGGAGTTCTGGGCACGGCACTCCCTGGCCGAACTTGAGGACAAGACCGAATACTGGCTCGGCAGCCAAGGCCGCATTGCCGAGCCGGTCGTCATCCGCCCTGGCGACACACACTATTCGCCGATCAGCTGGACAGATGCTTTCGCCTTGATCGGCGAGCACGTGAATGCCACGACGCCGGACCGCTGTGTTTTCTACACCTCGGGGCGCACGGCCAACGAGACCGCGTTCATGTACCAGCTGTTTGCCCGCAGCCTGGGCACCAACAACCTGCCCGACTGCTCGAACATGTGCCACGAGTCCTCTGGGAGCGCCCTCAACCCGACCATCGGGATCGGCAAGGGCACAGTCTCGCTGGAAGACATCCACGAAGCGCAACTGGTGCTCGTCGTGGGCCAGAACCCGGGCACGAACCATCCGCGCATGCTCTCCGCCTTGCGTGATTGCAAGAACAACGGCGGCAAGGTCGTCGCCGTCAATCCTCTGCCGGAAGCCGGGCTCTTGAACTTCAAGGATCCCCAGTCGCTCAACGGCGTGGTGGGTGGTGGCACGGACATCGCCGATGAATTCCTGCAGATCAAGGTGGGCGGCGACCTTGCCTTGTTCCAGGCGCTGGGCCACCTCCTGCTGGAGGAGGAGAAGCGGCAGCCGGGAACAGTGGTTGATCGCGCCTTCATCGAGGCGCAGACCGACGGCTTCGAGGCCTACGCCGAGGCCCGGGCGGCGCTGGATTGGGTCGAGACGGAACGCGCCACGGGCTTGAGCCGCATTGAAATCACCAAGGTGGCCGGCATGCTGGCCGCTTCGAAGGGCACCATCATTTGCTGGGCGCTGGGCCTGACCCAGCAGCCCCACTCCGTGGATACCTTGCGGGAAATCATCAACCTGCTGCTCTTGCAGGGAAACTTCGGCAAGCGTGGCGCCGGCGCCTGTCCCGTCCGCGGCCACTCCAACGTGCAGGGCGACCGCACCATGGGCATCTGGGAGAAGCCTTCCGAGGGCTTCCTGGCAGCCTTGGACAAAGAGTTTGGATTCACGACGCCCCGGGCGCACGGGTACGACTCCGTGGAAACCCAACACGCCTTGGAGAAGGGTGAGGTGGACGTGTTCGTTTCCATGGGCGGCAACTTCGCCGCGGCAGGCTCGGACACCGTCGCGCTGGAGGAAGGGCTCAAGAGGGCCCGGTTGACGGTGCACATTTCCACCAAGCCCAACCGTGCCCACGTGGTGCACGGCAAGACCTCCCTGATCCTGCCTACCCTGGGCCGAACGGACACGGACGACAAACACCCGGGCGGACGGCAGATCCTCTCCGTGGAAGACTCCATGTCCGTCATCCACTCCACCCAAGGCCGCTTGACTCCGATCTCGGAGCATTTGCTCAGCGAACCTGTCATCGTCGCACGCATGGCACAGGCGGTCCTCGGGGACAACCACCCTGTGGATTGGCGTGCCATGGCCGAGGACTACGACGTCATCCGGGACCACATCTCCAGGGTGATCCCCGGTTTCGAGGACTTCAACGCAAGGGTGCGGACCAAGAACGGCTTCGTCCTGCCCAATCCACCACGCGACACCCGCACGTTCGCCACGGACATCGGGAAGGCACGATTCACCGTGAGCCCGCTGGAGTACCTTGAAGCCCCGGCCGGCCACCTGATCCTCCAGACGGTCCGCAGCCACGACCAGTACAACACCACGTTCTACGGCTTGGACGACCGCTACCGGGGCATTTCCGAAGGCCGCCGGGTCATCCTGGTCCACGAGGACGATCTCAGCGAACTCGGCTTCGAGGACAGGGACATGGTGGACGTCATCTCCACTTTCGGTGGAACGGAACGCCGGGCGGACAAGTTCCGGCTGGTTGCCTACCCCACGGCCAAGGGTTGCGCAGCCGCGTACTTCCCGGAGGCCAACGCCCTGGTCCACCGGGAACTCGTTGCCCGCGAATCCAACACGCCCGGCTACAAGGCCATGACGGTGCGGTTCGTCAAGCACGGTGAAGCTGCCGAACACAAGGAAGCTGCCGGGACGGTGGGTATCTGAGATGGGACGGGTGACCCAGCGCCGCAAGGTGCACAAATTTGTCCTGGATGGCTCCGCCCAGGCGCTGGAGCACCCGGTCCGCTACCGCGAGGACTTCCTGGCCGTCGAGGAACCGCTCGAGGTGCGCCTGGGGCACATGTCCTTCTCGGTGACCATGCGGACTCCTGGCGACGATTTCGACCTCGTGGCGGGCTTCCTGGTCTCCGAAGGTGTCATCTGGGACCCGGCCCAGCTCATTTCGCTGCGCTTCTGCGCAGGTGAGGACGAGAACGGCGTTCAGACCTTCAACGTCGTGGAGGCGCAGTTGCGTCCCGAAGTCGTCCTTCCCGAGACCGGCCGCAACGTCTACACCTCCAGCTCGTGCGGGATCTGCGGCACCGACTCCATCGAGGCAGTGCGCAAATCCTCCCACTTCAACCCAGCGGATGACGCCCTGAGCGTCCCGGTCGAGGTTCTGGCCTCCCTGCCTGACCGTCTCCGCGAAGCACAAGCGGTCTTCGACAAGACCGGGGGAGTGCATGCCGCCGGCCTCTTCAGAATCCACGACGACGGCACCGGCAGTGCTGCCGAGCTACTGTGCCTGCGGGAAGACGTCGGCAGGCACAACGCCGTGGACAAGGTGGTGGGCTGGGCGCTGCGCGAAGGAATGTTGCCCCTGCGCGGCACCGTCCTGCAGGTCTCGGGGAGGGCATCCTTTGAACTGGTCCAGAAGGCCGCGCTCGCAGGAATCCCGGTTCTGGCCGCCGTCAGCGCACCGTCCAGCCTTGCCGTGGAGCTCGCGCAGGAGACCGGTTTGACCCTGGTGGGCTTCAGCCGGGGGACCAGCCTCAACGTCTACGCGGGCAGTGACCGGGTGGGTGTTCCGGCCAACATATAGGGACTTGTAGGGATAGCCGCCAATCACTTGGCTATTGTCCAGGAACAACGTAGATTTTATCCATCGAATGGAATCTATTTCCTCCGGACAGTGGCCTTGCTAACTAAGCTGCTCGTAACGGTAAGGAAGCAATCAACCCAGCCCACCGCCAAAGGGGACTTCAATTGCACGACGACCGCCGGATCACCGAGAAGCGGCTCGAACGTTTTGTCCGGGAGCGGGTAGCTCCCGCCATCTATGGCCGCGCACTGCCTCTTGAACTGAGCAGCTGGGATGCCCCGGGAGAGCCGGTCCCGGTCTCCGAAGCGCTCCGCCAGGTCTTTGAACCCCAGGAACACGGCGCTGCGTGGGGCAAGGCCTGGAGCACCAAATGGCTTCGGCTTCGGGGCGAGGTCCCGGAGGGCTGGGGAGTCGCCGATGGCACCACGGTGGAGATCGTCGTCGATCTCGGTTTCAGCATCGACGCCCCCGGATTCCAGTGCGAAGGCATCGCCTGGCGGCCGGACGGCACCATCATCAAGGCCATCTCTCCGCGCAACCAGCATGTCCCGTTGAAGCTTCTGGGTGGCGGACTCTCGGTGGACTTCTACGTGGAAGCCGCGGCCAATCCGGATCTCAGCCAGGGGTGGAGCTTCGCGGCAACCCCGCTCGGGGACAAGTCCACCTCCGGAGACGAGCCTCACTACCGGCTTGGACGCATAGCCATAGCCGAACTCAACGAGGTGGTGTGGGAGCTCCACCAAGACATCTGGACCCTCAGCGGGCTGATGCACGAGCTACCCTTCGAACTGCCGCGGCGGCATGAGATCCTTCGCGCCTTTGAGCGCATGCTGGACATCATGGACCCGGACGATGTCGCCGGGACAGCAGTCGCCGGCAGGGAAGCCCTTGCCGAGGTCTTGAGCCGGCCAGCTTACGCCTCGGCCCACGAACTACTGGCCACCGGCCACGCACACATCGACTCGGCCTGGCTATGGCCGGTCCGTGAAACCATCCGCAAATGCGCCCGCACGTTCTCCAACGTTGTGGCCCTCATGGACGAGAACCCCGATTTCGTCTTCTCCTGCTCCTCGGCGCAGCAATTGGCGTGGATGAATGAGTTCTATCCCGAGCTGTTCATCCGGATCCGGGAGAAGGTCACAGCAGGGCAGTTCGTGCCGGTCGGCGGCATGTGGGTGGAATCGGACACCAACATGCCCGGCGGCGAGGCAATGGCCCGGCAATTCGTGGAGGGCAAGAGCTTCTTCCTGCAGGAGTTCGGCATCGACTGCCAGGAGGCCTGGCTGCCTGACTCCTTCGGATATTCAGGGGCCCTCCCGCAGATCGTCAAGTCCGCTGGTTCCCGGTGGTTCCTGACCCAGAAGATCTCCTGGAACCAGGTCAATAAGATGCCGCACCACACCTTCAATTGGGAAGGCATCGACGGCACGCGGCTTTTCACCCACTTCCCGCCCGTGGACACCTACAATTCCGAGCTTCACGGCCGCGAACTCGCCCATGCCCAGCGCAACTACCGGGAGCACGGCCGCGGAACCATATCCCTGGTTCCCTTCGGTTACGGCGACGGCGGTGGCGGACCCACGCGCGAAATGGTTGCCGCAGCGCACCGGACGGCGGACCTGGAAGGCTCGCCGAAGGTGCGCATGGGAACCGCAAAGGAGTTCTTCACGCAGGCCGAGGGCGAGTACCGCAATCTCCCGGTCTGGGTGGGGGAAATGTACCTCGAGCTGCACAGAGGAACATACACGAGCCAAGCCAACACCAAACAGGGGAACCGCCGCTCGGAACACCTGCTGCGCGAGGCCGAGCTTTGGTGCTCGACGGCGGCAGTACGGACTGCAGGTTCGTTCACCTATCCCGCGGCGGACCTCAAGCGATTGTGGCGACTTGTACTGCTGCAGCAGTTCCACGACATCCTGCCGGGCAGTTCCATCGCGTGGGTCCACCAGGATGCGGAGCGGAACTATGCCGCGATCGCCCGGGAGCTGGAAGGCATCATTGCGGGTGCCGCGTCGGCCCTCCTTGGCGAGGGGGACACGATGTTCCTGCTCAATGCGGCCCCGCATGAGCGCACCGGTGTTCCGGCTCTCGCCGCTGCGGAAGCGGTCCACCCGGATAGTCCGGTCAACGTCGCAGAACGCGCCGGCGGCTATGTTTTGGACAACGGCATCGTCCGCGCGGTGCTGGACGCCAACGGATTGCTGACGTCCCTCTCGGATTACGCAACCGGCCGCGAAGCCATTGCGCCCGGGATGTTCGGCAACCACCTTGAGCTCCACCGGGACACGCCCAACGAATGGGATGCCTGGGACATCGACGAGTTCTACCGCCGGAACGTCGTCTCGGTAGTCGAGGCGCGATCGGTGACGCTGGAAAGCGCGGGCTGGGACGCCGTCGTCGTGGTGGAGCGGACTGTGGGGTCCTCCACCATCACGCAGCGCATCTCCCTCGAAGCGGGCGCGGAGTCCCTCGGCATTTCCACCGCGGTGGACTGGCAGGAACACGAGAAACTGCTGAAGATCGGTTTCCCGCTGGATGTCCGTGCTGACCGTTCCGCCTCGGAGACCCAGTTCGGGCACGTATTCCGGGCGACGCACACCAACACGTCCTGGGAAGCTGCCAAGTTCGAATTCTGCGCCCATCGCTGGATCCACGTGGCAGAGCCGGGTTACGGCGTCGCCATCTCCAACGCGGCAAGCTACGGGCACGACGTTACCCGGAGCATCCGCGACGACGGCGGAACCACCACCAACGTCCGTGTTTCACTGCTGCGGGCGCCCAAGTTCCCGGACCCCCAGGCCGACCTTGGTGTGCACGTCCTGGATCTGAGCATCCGGCCCGGCGCCAGCATCGGCGGGGCCGTGGAAGAGGGCTATCGGACCAACCTGAAACCGAGGTTGCTGGCAGGGGCGAACCCCGTGGAGCCGCTTTTCACGGTGTTCAACCAGGCGCTGGTCATCGAAGCCGTCAAGCTTGCCGAGGACGGCTCTGGAGATGTGATCGTGCGGCTTTATGAATCGCTGGGAGAACGCTCCACGGGCCTCATCACGGCGAACTTCGATTCCCGGATGGTGCAATCGGTGGACCTCCTGGAGCGCCCCGTTGAGGCTACCGGTGTGACGCCCGGAGCGGGTGCCGCCGAACTGACCCTGCGCCCGTTCCAGTTGGTGACCTTGCGTTTCAGCCGCTGAGCTTGTGCACTCCCGCCGACCCAACTAACTCGCAGTTAATGTCGTTTTGGAAGCCCAAAACGACAACAAACGCGTGGGCCCACGCCGCCAGGGTTCCCTGGCCGAGCTTGCGAGGCGAGGGTGGCGGTGGGGATCAGTTGGGGGTCAGACGTCGTGCTGGAGGCGTTTGACGAATTGCTTGGTCCGTTCCTCGCGCGGCTCCCGCAAGACCTCCGCGGCGGGTCCTCGCTCGACCACCACTCCGCCGTCCATGAAGATGACTTCGTCGGCAACTTGGCCGGCGAAGGCGAGTTCGTGCGTCACGATCACCATGGTCCACCCTTCGTCGGCAAGCTCCTTGATGACACCGAGCACTTCACCCACGAGTTCCGGGTCCAGGGCAGAGGTGGGCTCGTCGAAGAGCAGCAGTTGGGGTTTGAGGGCCAAGGCACGCACGATTCCCACGCGTTGTTGCTGGCCGCCTGACAGCTCGAAGGGGTACGCGTCGCGTTTGTCTGCGAGGCCTACCCGGGCGAGGAGCCGCTCCGCCTCTGCCACGACCTCAGCCCGGGGCCGTTTCTGGACTTGGAGTGGTCCTTCGATGATGTTCTTGAGCACAGTCATGTGCGGGAACAGGTTGTAGTGCTGGAACACCATGGCACTGCGGTCCCGGAGGGCGGCGATCTCCCGTTTGCCCACTGTGCCGGCGAAATCGAGGGTCAGTCCTGCGCCGGACCCCCGGACCGTACCGGCGTCGGCGTCCCCGAAGGTGACCGTGCCGGCGTCGGGCACTTCGAGGCCGTTGAGCGAGCGCAGGACCGTCGTCTTTCCCGAACCCGAGGGCCCGATCAAGGCGACCACTTGTCCGCGGCGGACGTCGACGTCGATGCCGCGCAGCACCTCGTTGCTGCCGAAGGCTTTGGCGAGGTCCCGCGCGGACAGCACCAGCGCGGAGTTCCCTTGGGGGGCGTTGCTTGGCTCAGTGGGCGACATAACGGTCCAATCTGCGCTCCAGGGCGGATTGGCCCGTGGAGAGGACGAGGCAAATGACCCAGTAGACCAGTGCGGATTCGAGGTACAGGATCATGAATTCCTGGCTGAACGCGGCGATCTGCTGGGCGTTGCGGAAAAGCTCGGTGACCAGGATGAGTGAAGCCAGCGAGGTGTCCTTCACAAGCGAAATGAAGGTGTTGGACAGTGGAGGTACCGAGACCCTGGCCGCTTGCGGGAGGATGATCCGCACGAGCGTTTGCGGCCGCGACATGCCGATCGTGTGGCCGGCCTCCCATTGGCCCTTCGGCACCGACAGGATCGCGGCGCGGATGACCTCGGCAGCGTAGCCGCCCACGTTGAGGGAAAACGCGATGATGGCGCTCGGCCACGGCTCCAGCTTCACGCCGAGGCTCGGGAGGCCATAGAAGATCACGAACAACTGCACCAGGAGTGGAGTCCCGCGGATCACGGAGACGTAGAAGCGCGCGACGCCGGAGAGCAGCCTGTTGGGGCTCAGGCGCAAGAGGGCGACGAGCAGCGCCAACGCCAGGCCAAACGCGAACGAGGCCAGGGTCAAGGGGATGGTTCCTGTGACGGCGCCGCCGATGATTGGCCCGAAGGAACTCCAGACGAGGTCCCAGTTGAAGGTCATCTGCTTGGCCGCCGGCTACTTGGTAACGTCTGCGCCGAAGTACTTCTGGGAGATCTTGGCGAGGGTGCCGTCGGCTCGAAGGTCCGTGAGCGCTTTGTCCACTGCGCTCTTGAGTTCGGTGGATCCCTTGCGGAAGACCATGGCGCTCTGCGTCTTGTCGGTGGTTTCTGCGGCGATCTTCAAGCCGGAGTCCGGGGTGCTCTTGGCGTAGTCGAGGTAGGTCAGCTTGTCGTTGACGGTTGCGTCGACGCGGCCTTGGCGCACCAGTGTGGCGGCCTGCGCCCAGCCTTCGACGGACTGGACGTTTGCGCCTGCGTCAACTGCCATCTTGTAGAAGTTGCTGGTCAGCGACTGGGCGGTGGTCTTGCCTTTGAGATCGGCGAAGCTGTTGATGGAGTTGTTGTCGGACTTGGTCACGACGACGCCATTGGAGATCGTGTAAGGCGCCGAGAAGTCATACTTGGCCGTGCGCTCGGGGTTGATGGAAATCTGGTTGGCAATAGTGTCGAAGCGCTTGGAATCCAGGCCCGCGAAGATGCCATCGAACTGGGTTTCCTGGAAGGTCGCCTTTACCCCGAGCTTGGCGGCCACGGCCTGGGCGATTTCGACGTCGAAGCCCGTGAGTGGACCGGCCCCGTTCTCATGGAAGCTGAACGGCCGGTACGTGCCTTCCGTGGCGATGACGATCTCGCCCTTGGACTTGATGGCCGACAGCGAGGTGTCTCCACCCGACGTCGACGACGGCGAGGACCCGCCGCCGCAAGCGGTCAGTGCCAGCGCGACGGCGGCAAGGGTTGCGGACAGTGCTGTGCGGCGGGTAAGCAGGCTCTTCATGAAAGCCATCTTAGTCACGGGACCGTACCCGGGTGCTGCGGGCGTACACGGGAGGACGCTTAAAAAGGCTGAGTGGGGGCGGTCCCCAACAGCCCGCCACCACTCATCCCCCCAAAAGTGCTTCCGCACGCGCCACGAACCTTGGAAACCCGTTCATTGATTCAAAGGTCAGGCTGCGTCGCCTTCACACATTCATAATTATGGCACGATATAATGGATTTATGAAAGAGGTTACGCGGTATGTTTTTACGTTACCGTGCGGCGAGTCCGGCTTGCAACGATTTTGGACAGCCAGATGCCTCCCAAGCCAAGCGCTGTCGCCAGAGCGGCAGAGTAGTTGATGAGGGGCCGCAACCACGTATTGGATAGCGGGATGAGCGGAAAGACCTGCGAAACGATCAGCAACCCAAGGCCCAGGAGCAATGTCGCGGAGGCGACCCGGAGCAAAACGGGACCCGAACCTCGAATGGATCGCCAGATCCCCGGGATGAGGCATACGGCAACGTAGCCCGGGTAGAACCTGCCCAAAGCCGCGTAGACCTCGAGGGACGGACCCCGATCCAGTCCGGCCAGGCCCACGGTGGAGCCCGAGGTGTCCATCGAGAAGAAGAAGAACGCCGTGAGGACCGCGGTTGCTCCCAAAACGGCCAAGCCAACGGGGCCACGGATGGCTCGTTCGCCGCCGGGTGAAGCGAAGGCCCTCGCCACCTTGATGCCCATGAGCAGGAACGTTCCGTACAGCATGAACCGAAGCAGCAGGTTACAGAGGTTGAAGCTGCCCAGCCACGCGTCGATCAACAAATAAGGACCCTCGATGCTCAGCAGGATGTCGAGGGAAATCAATGCGAACAGGACGAACATCATCCGGTTCTCGCCCCGGACGGCGCTGGGAATGCGAATGGCCGTCAAGACGAGGCAAATGGAGAGGGTGGCCCACGCCAACACGGTGGTCATCCCAGGTTCTCCCAGATTCTGTTCGTGTGGTCGAGCTCATGCTCATGGCGGCGCAGGGCCTTGCCCAGGGCCTGCAGCCGCTCTCCGGCCAACAGTGCCAGTTCGCCTTCGGTCATCCGGTCCAGGGCGTCCCTCCGCGCACCAGGGGGCCATCCCGCCTCCGCCTCGGTGACGAGGCCGCTGGCCACGAGGCCTCCGGCCGGTCCGACGCCGGCCGCCCGGGACGTTGCCAAGGCCAGTTCCGGGGGCAGGCGGTTGGCTGTCAGGTGCGCGGAGAAGTTCTGCGGTGCGATCCCGGTGGCGCCGCTCACCCGGTGGCGCAGCTCACCGTCGTCGATCGCATCCACCCAGTTCCTGACTGAACTCGGGTGCGGGGTCTCCGCCAGGACCAACGACGGGACGCCGTCCCGGGGGTCCGAGCGCTCGACGACTGCACGAAGCAGGTCCATGGTGGAGACCTGGCTGACGAGTTCCGCATCAGTGGGGGGAACCGGGGTCCCGCGAAGCGCCGCGTACGCCTCGAATTGTGCCAATGCGTCGAAGGGATTCAAGTCGAAGGCCCGGCTGATGCTCACGAGCGAACTCTCGGCCACCTTGCCGCGGACCAATTGCTGGGCCAGCGTGGTGCGTTTCACTCCCGAAGTGCGGCAGACATCGGCCGTGCTGGTGTTCGGGGCGATCCCGTGCAGCCAGCGTTGGAACGCCTTGGAGGGGAGGGACATGAACCACTTTCTGATAGACGGTTCCCGCAGGAGGTTTCTGGAAGACGGTACCTGCGAGGACTGCGAGGTCGATTTTACGATGCGCGCACATTGAATTATGCTTGATTCTCGAACCCGCTGGTCCGCACACCCCCCAAGTACGGACCAGCGGGTTCTTCCATGCCCCGGTCTTTCCGCTCAAGGGCGGAGCAGTGAGAGGATAGACCAATGACTGCAACGCTTGTCGCCAAAGAGCTCTCCGGCGGCCACGGTCACCGCACCTTGTTCTCGAAGCTGTCCCTCACTGTCGCGCCAGGAGACGTCGTGGGTGTCGTCGGCGCCAACGGCGCCGGGAAATCCACCCTGCTGCGCATCCTCGCAGGAGCTGACCGCCCCCAAGAGGGCTCGGTCAGCCTCGCTCCCAGCGACGCCTTTGTGGGCTGGCTGCCCCAGGAACACGAACGCACCCCCGGCGAAACCGTGGCCGCCTACATTGCGCGCCGCACGGGTTGCGCCCAGGCCACGGCCGAGATGGAAGCCGGCGCCGAGGGGCTCGCGGCCGGGACCCCGGATGCCGACGACGCGTATTCCTTGGCTTTTGACCGCTGGATGGCATCGGGTGCCGCGGACTTGGAGGACCGGATCCCCGCGGTATTGGCGGAACTTGGCCTGGAATCCGGTCCGGATGCGCTCATGACGGGCCTGTCCGGTGGGCAGGCCGCGCGCGTTGCCTTGGCGGCGCTCCTGCTGAGCCGCTTCGACGTCGTGCTCCTCGACGAACCAACCAATGACCTGGACCTCGACGGACTCGCCCGGCTTGAATCATTCGTCCAGGGCCTTCGCGGTGGCGCCGTATTGGTCTCGCATGACCGGGAGTTCCTGGCACGCTGCATCACCAAGGTGCTGGAACTGGACCTGGCCCAGAACAGCGTGGCGGTCTACGACGGCGGTTACGATTCCTTCCTCGAAGAGCGGGCGGTGGCAAAACGGCACGCCCGCGAACGCTACGAGGAATTCGCCAACACCAAGGCTGATCTCGTGTCCCGGGCCCGGACGCAGCGCGAATGGAGCTCACAGGGCGTCCGCAACGCCATGAAGAAGAGCCCGGACAACGACAAAATCCGCAGGGCCGCGAGCGTGGAGTCCTCAGAGAAGCAGGCCCAGAAAGTCCGACAGATGGAGTCCCGCATCGCCCGGCTTGACGAGGTGGAAGAGCCGCGCAAGGAATGGCAGTTGCAGTTCAGCATCGGCCAGGCTCCGCGCTCCAGCTCGGTCGTCGCAACCTTGCGCGACGTCGTGGCACATCAAGGCGACTTCACGCTGGGACCGGTCAATCTCCAGCTCAACGCCGGCGAACGCATTGGCATCACCGGACCCAACGGCGCAGGAAAGTCCACCCTCCTGCGGCTGCTGCTGGGGCTTCAACAGCCCGACGCCGGAGACGCCTCGATGGGTGCGTCCGTGGCGATCGGCGAGATCGACCAAGCCCGCGGACTGCTGGCGGGGCACCTCACCCTGGCAGACGCCGTCGAATCCGTCCTGATCGAATGGAACTCCGCGGATGTCCGCACCCTGCTGGCCAAGTTCGGCCTCAAGGCGGACCACACCTCCCGGACCGTGGATTCCTTGTCCCCGGGCGAACGCACCCGCGCGGCGCTCGCGCTGCTGCAGGCCCGCGGCGTCAACCTGCTGGTCCTCGACGAACCCACCAACCACCTCGACCTGCCGGCGATCGAGCAGCTTGAGGATGCGCTCGACGGCTACGAAGGCGCGCTCCTTCTGGTCACGCACGACCGCCGCTTGCTTGAAAACGTCCGGCTCGATTCCCGCTGGCACCTTGACAACGGCACCGTGACCGAACTGCACCACACTTCCGGAATGGGGAATCACAAGCCATGAGCATGGATGGCGTCGCCTGGCGCTCGCTCTACAACATCACCCGCGCCAAGAGCGGCTCCCAGCCGTTTTCGCGGGAAACCATCAAGCGCGTGCTCGCTTTCGCGAAACCCTACCGTAACAAGCTGATTGCCTTCGTACTGGCCTCCATCGCCGGCGCATTCCTTGCGGTGGCCACCCCGGTGCTGGCCGGCAAGGTGGTGAACGCGCTCATCGCCCATGCAGGCGTGGACGTTGTGATCGGGCTGGCCGCGCTCATCGCTGCCGTGGCCGTTGCCGACGCCGGGGTGGGACTGCTGACCCGGTGGCTGTCTTCCGTGATCGGCGAAGGCGTGATCGTTGACCTGCGGACACGGGTGTTCGACCATGTGCAGCGCATGCCCATCGCCTTCTTCACCCGGACCCGCACCGGAGCCCTCGTCAGCCGGCTCAACAACGACGTCATCGGAGCCCAGTCGGCTTTCGCCGGCACGCTCTCCGGAGTGGTCAGCAACGTCGTGTCCTTGGTCCTGACCCTCGTGGTCATGCTCAACACGTCCTGGCTGGTCACCGTCCTGGCGATGGTGCTGCTGCCGATCTTCCTCATCCCCGCACGCCGCATGGGCTCCAAGCTGGCCGACCTCCGGCGTGAGGCCGCGTCCCACAACGCGGCCATGGGAACCCAAATGACAGAGCGTTTCTCCGCGCCCGGCGCCACGCTCGTCAAACTGTTCGGCCGCCCGGATGAAGAGTCCGCCGAGTTCGCCCTGCGCGCCGGCCGTGTGCGGGACATCGGTGTCCGCACCGCCATGTTGCAGTTCACGTTCATCACCGCATTGACACTGGTTTCCGCACTGGCCCTCTCGCTCGTTTACGGACTGGGCGGTTGGCTTGCGCTGAGCGGGCAGCTTGCAGCGGGCGACGTCGTCGTGCTGGCGCTGCTGCTCACCCGCCTCTATGCGCCGCTCACCGCGTTGTCGAGTGCCCACGTTGAGGTCATGAGCGCGCTGGTCAGCTTCGAGCGGGTCTTCGAGATCCTGGACCTTAAGCCGCTCATCCAGGAGAAGCCCGACGCTGTCGCCGTGCCTTCGGGACCTGTTGCCGTGGAGTTCGACGACGTCCGCTTCGGCTATCCGTCCGCGGAGAAGGTGTCCCTTGCGTCGCTGGAGGATGTGGCGACGCTTGATACCCGCGGCGGCGAAGAGGTCCTGCATGGAATCAGCTTCCGCGTGGAGCCTGGGCAAACCGTGGCGCTCGTAGGGTCCTCGGGCGCGGGCAAGTCAACCGTGGCCCAACTGCTGTCCCGCCTGTACGACGTCGACTCCGGCGCCGTGCGATTGGGCGGGCACGGGCGAGGTACCGGCCTGGATGTCCGGGACGCAACGTTCGACTCCCTCCGGGCGACCCTGGGCATGGTCACCCAGGATGGCCACCTCTTCCATGAAAGCATCGCCTCCAACTTGCGGTTGGCCCGGCCAGGAGCGACGGACGCGGAAATGTGGGACGTGCTTCGGCGCGCCCGGCTCGAAGCGATGGTCCGCTCCTTGCCGGATGGCCTGGAGACCGTCGTGGGTGAGCGCGGCTACCGCCTTTCCGGCGGGGAACGCCAGCGGCTCACCATCGCGCGCCTCCTCATCGCCCAACCGAGGGTCGTCATCCTCGACGAAGCCACGGCGGCGCTGGATTCCACGAACGAAGCCGCCGTCCAGGCGGCCTTGGGCGAGGCACTCGAGGGACGCACCGCCGTCGTGATCGCCCACCGCCTCTCTACCATCCGGGCGGCCGATGTCATCCTGGTGGTGGAGGACGGATCGATCGTTGAGCGCGGCACACACGCAGAGCTCCTCGCCGCGGACGGTCGCTACGCCGAGCTGTACAACACCCAGTTCGCGGAGGCGACGGCTGTGGCACAGGAAGCTGTTCCGGAGCTGTAGGCGCGGTGCCGGCAGTTCGACGGTGTCACGCTAAGCAACTTTTTAGCGCGCAGCGCCGGAGGGAACCCCGGAAACTAGGCGATTCGGGAGTCGGCCACGGCCGAAAACCTGCGCCACGTGACGCCAATGGTGTCGACGCCGCTCAGCTCCGGGTGTGTTGGCGAACTTCCGGCGCAACTTCCACGCGGTTGCGGCCGGCGGACTTGGCGGTGTACAACGCCATGTCGGCTTCCTTGAGGAGCCGTTCGCTGCTGACACGGTGGTCGGGCACAAAGGCCGAGAGACCAGCGCTCAAGGTCAGGGTGCCCGAGGGGTTTCCTGAATGCGCAATGCCCAGGTCCCGCACGGCCTCGAGCGCGCGTGTGAGCCTGGTTTCTGCGCCGGATACCGACTGGCCGGGCAGCAGGAAGAGGAACTCTTCCCCGCCGAAGCGGTAGATTCCGTCGCTTTCCCGCCCTTGGCCGGCAAGGGCGGCCGCAACCGACTGCAAGGCCAGGTCACCGGCCTGGTGGCCGTAAAGATCGTTGTATCTCTTGAAATTGTCTACGTCGCAGATCGCCAGGCTGTAGTCCGTTCCGTAGCGGGCGCTTCTGTGGTGCAGCTGTTCCAGGTCCTCCGAGAGCTTCAGCCGGTTGTGCAGCTGCGTCAGGGGATCGGTGCGCGCTTGCTCCGCGAGCGCGGCACGGTAGCGGGCAAGATCCGTATGCAGCGAAGTCACCCTTTGTGCCACCAACAGCCGGGTATGCAGGGCGAACGGATCAAGCGGCTTGGCCACGTAATCATCAGCTCCGGCCTGCATGCCGGCGACGACGTCTTCCCGTGAATCCTTCGAGGTGACAAGGACAAGATAGGTGTAGGAGTCTTCTTCGGCGCTGCGGATGGCGCGGCACAGCTCCAGTCCGTTGAGTCCGGGCATCATCAGGTCAGTCACGACGACTTGCGGCCGGTGTTGCCTGTACATCTCCCAGGCGGAGCTGCCGTCCGCGGCAACGATGCATTCATGGCCGGACTGCTCCACCGCCGCCTTCGCGACCAGGCGCGAACCGAAGTCGTCGTCCGCCACCAGGACCTTCACGAGGCCACCGACAGGGCGTGGTCCAACGCTTTGTCAACGAGGTCAAGTTCGGCTTCGAGCGCCGCCAGGAGTGCGGGATCGACAGGCTTGCCGCTTGATGAGCTGCGTTCCAATTCCTCGCACATCCGGGCTGCGCGGGCGGCTCCGATGTTGGCTGCGGCGCCTTTCAATTTGTGGGCCACTTGCCTGAAAGTGTCTCCGCTTCCGTTGTCCAACGCCCGGCGGAGTGCTTGCAGGCTCGGTTGGATGTCTTGCCTGAAGGCTTGGGCCGCGGCAGGAAGCAACCCCAATCCGTCGGCCGGGCCGAGGTCACGCAGGGTTTCCAGCCTCGCGGGGTCGAGTGCGGGTCCGGCACTTTCCTGCGGTGTTTCGGGTATCCATCGCGAGAGGACCTGGTCCAATTTGTCTACGTCCACCGGTTTGGTCAGATAGTCGTCCATGCCGGCCGCAAGGCAGCGCTCACGGTCCTCATCCAGGGCGCCTGCGGTCATGGCAATGACGGGGAGCCGCTTGCGGCCATCGTTCCGTGCCCGGATGGCCTTGGTGGCCTCGAACCCGTCCATGACGGGCATATGGCAGTCCATCAGGACCGCGGCGTACTCGGTGGCCGCGGTAGCGGCGACTGCCTCGCTGCCGTCGGCTACGACGTCGGCCTCGTACCCGAGCTTCGCGACCATGCTGCGGGCTACGAGCTGGTTGACCTCGTTGTCCTCGACGACCAGAATCAGGCCGCGCGAAGGTTGGCTGATGGTCACCGGGATTGCGGGAGAGACCGCGGGAGCCGCGATCGGGCGCGTCGCGACGAGACGCATGAGGCGGTCGTAGAACTCGGAGCTGCGCACGGGCTTTGTCAACCATTCCTGGACCCCGGCGGCCACGAGTTCGGCTTTGTCCACATTCATGGTGGATGTCAGCATGATGATCCGCGTGGATGCGAGCGCGACGTCGGTGCTCAGCTTGTGGGCCAGCTCCAAGCCGTTCATGTCGGGCATGCACATGTCCAGCACCGCAATGTCGAAGGGACGTCCGGCGGCGGCCTCTTGGCGGCAACGGTCCAAGCCCTGTTGGGCGTCGCCGACAGCCTCCGGTTTCATCCGCCAGCCCGCCAATTGTGCCTGCAGCACTAGCCGGTTGGTCGAGTTGTCGTCCACTACCAGGACCCGGAGTCCCGTGAGCTGGTCGGGCGAGATCGACGGCGGAGTTGCGGCGGGTCCGCTCACTGCCAGGGGAAGGGTGGCCCAGAAGGTGCTGCCGTTGCCCAAGGAGCTGTCCACCCCGATCTCGCCGCCCATCACCTCGGTAAGCCTCCGCGAGATCGCCAGTCCGAGGCCGGTTCCGCCGTACCGGCGGGTGGTTGAGGCGTCGGCCTGCGAGAACGATTCGAAGAGCCTGAGATGGTCTGCCGGCTCGATCCCGATCCCGGTGTCACGGACTTCGAAGCGTACCCGCGCGTTTGCGGATTCTTGCTCCACGAGCTTCACGCTAATGACGACTTCTCCTGAGGGAGTGAACTTCACTGCGTTTGAGGCCAGATTGAGCAGGATCTGCCTGATGCGGCCGGCGTCACCCACCAGCATCGCCGGAACTTCCGGCCGGCAGTACGCAATCAGCTCCAGGCCTTTGGCCTGTGCGGTTTCGGCGAGGAGGACTGCGAGTTCCTCCACCAGGGTGCGTGGATTGAAGGGCGCGGGGTCCAGATCGACCTTGCCGGCTTCGAGTTTTGAGAAGTCCAGAATGTCATTGATCAGGGTCAGCAGGGCTTCGCCCGCGCCCTTGACGCCCTCGGCATATTGGCGCTGGGTTTCCTCCAAGGTAGTGTCCAGCAACAATCCGGTCAGCCCGATCACACCGTTCATCGGTGTGCGGATCTCATGGCTCATGGTCGCGAGGAACTCCGACTTCAAGCGGCTGGCTTCCTCGGCGGCTTCCCGGGCGGTCACCAACTCGGCCTGGGCGATCCTGCGTTCCGTGATGTCCTGGGCGATCGTGGCGACTCCTCGGATGCCGTCCGTTCCGCGGATCGGGGACATCGTCAGCGAGACCGGAACGATCGAACCGTCGATGCGGACCCGTGCTGTTTCGTAGCTGTGGGTTTCCCCGCCGGCCCTGATGGCTGCCAAGAGTTCTTTTTCCTCGTCCTGAAGCTCGTCCGGAATGATGAAGGAAACATTCCTGCCGATTGCCTCCGCGGCGCTGTATCCGTAGATCCGTTCGGCTCCGGGATTCCAGCTGGTGATGACACCGTCCAGGGTCTTGCCCACAATGGCATCTGCCGAAGAGTTGACGATCGCGCCCAAGCCTTCGAGTTCCGACGTGCGCTCGGCAACTTTGGATTCAAGATCCCGCGTGAGGTTGATGTTCTCCAGGATCATGAGGATCTGGCGGGTGATGGCCAGGGCCAGCACCGTAAGGCCTACGGTTTGGAGGAAGGGGTCGCTGGGACGCCCGACGCGTATGGGCGCCACCATGACTGCACCGAAGACGGGGACGTAGGGGAGGAGCTCCAACGCAAGGGTGTAGAGGCGCCGGTCCGTCCGGGGACGGGGGGCGTAGGGGACCAGAGGGGCGAGGGCGATCAGCAGGAAGGCCGCGATCCAGCCAGCCGCCAGGGGAGTCCCGGTGAGCCCCGTGATGTTGTCGGAGGTCAGCTTCACATAGGTACTGTCAGTGATCGCCAGGACGAGGAGCCCGCCACCCAGGCAGACCCATCTGAGGCGTTCTCCCGGTGCTCTCCGCATCGTGAGCATGAGGACTATGGAGACCATCACGATATCGGCAACGGGATAGGCCAGGCCGGTGAGATGGGCGAGGGTTTCATGGCCTTCCGCCCTGTACATGGAACCGAGGACAGTGGCCCAGCTCATGAACAGCACGGCGGAGGCGATCACTGCCGAATCCAGGAGTGCGCGCACGAAAGCAACCCGGGAAACCCGGGGACGCGGGAACAAGTAGAGGGCAATCGCGGCCGGGATCGAATAGCCGACGAAAGCGGCGTCGGCTAGGGAGGGATAGGGATAGTCATGGTCGAGCGTCAACCCATAGAAGGTCCAGATTGCTTGACCGATGGTCCAGAGCAAGGTGGCAAGAGCCATGACCCGCCACGCACGGGAGCTTTCGTCTTTGCGCCGTGCTGCCCGGGCACAACTGACTGTGGCGAGCAGCGCGGCTGCCAGGATGGCGAGGTCCCCGGCTGACTGCGCCGCGGACGACCCTTGGTTTGCCCCGAGGACCATCGCCAGGATGACCACGGTCACCGCGGTGGCGGCCACCGTCCAGGCCAAGGCGGGCTTTCGCAAGGTGTGGCCGCTCATGCCGACTCGCGGGTTGCAACGGCAGGGACGCCAGGGGGAAAGCCCGGCAGGACATCATCGGGAGTATGGAACAGCCAGAGTGAGAGGCCTCGATACGCGTTCCAGTCAAGCAATTCTCCAGCGACGCCCTCGATCGTGACAGGTACCTTGACTGTGACCCTGTGGGCGCTCCTGCGTGATGTGGCGAATTCGGCGGCCCTGATCCGGAGTGTTCCCAGCACCAAGACAACCCCGGCCAGAACCAGCCAGACGCCCGCGGCAATCGTGGAGCCCGGACTTGTCCGCCAAGGCACCCAACCCAGGACTCCGGCGGTCGCATAGAGAATAATCGCGGCCACAATGACGATCAGCACAATGAGGATCACCGGGGCCCGTCCGCGGAGTCGAAGTTCCGCAGCGCCTTTCGGGGTGACTTGAAACTCCAAGGCCTTCCGCGAAACGAGCCACCAAAGGCAAGCCATGCCCACGGGAACCCGGAAAATCCGCAGGGCGAACGCCGTCGGCCAGTGGATCTGGTGGCGCATGAGTCTCTTGGCGCCCCACAAACGGACCCAGAACATGGCTGCGAAGGCAAGGGTGAACTCCACCGGACCGGCCGTGGAAGTCTGGGCTCCCGAGACCATGACCGCCATGGGGATGATGAAGGCAATCAAAGTGGCAATGCCCTCCAGCCACCATAAAGTTCCGTTGATGTATTCGTGGAAGTTTCGCCAGGTCATCCAGCTCTTAGCCGCCCAGAGGCGCTCGTAGGTCAGGATCTGCATCGCGCCCATGCCCCAGCGTCGGCGCTGCAGCAGGTATTGATCGGCTGTTGCCGGGGCCAGGCCCACAGCCAGGGTCTGGTGGTGGTAGACGGTCTTCCATCCGTTCCGGATGAGTTTGAGGGTCGTGTGCATGTCCTCGGTTATGGTCTCGGTGGCCACTCCGCCTACTTCGCGAAGCGCCTTCATGCGGAGCAGCGAGGTTGATTCGCACCAGAACGGCCCTGCGCCGGGAACGTTGCGCGAAGGCATCAGGACGTTGAAGAACAAACCCTGTTCGCCTGAGATGCCGTCGTCGTCGAAGGCTCCAGAGTTGTAGAACGCCTGAGGCCCCTGGATCAGGGCCACTTCCTCGTCGGCGAACCATCCCAAGGTGGCTGTCAGGAATGTCGGAAGCGGTACGTGGTCGCAGTCCAGCACGGCAATGATGTCTATTGCGTCCTTGCCGGCCGCTTCCTCTGCGGCCATGAGCTCCAGTGCGTGGTTCATGTTGCCCGCCTGGGCATGGTCATGCTCGGTGCGGGTGACAACCCGGGCGCCGAAGGATGCGCACATCTCCGCAACCCACGGGCGGCTACCGTCATCCAGCACCCACGTTTCGTGGTTCGGTTGAAGCGCGCAAGCCGCGGCGATGGTGGGGGCAAGGACCTCTACCGGTTCGTTGTACGTCGGGATCAGTACTGCGACCTTCATGCCATTGGGAGCTTCGGCAACCGGCTCGGGCGCAAAACAGCCGATGTTCCACAGCGTGATGGACTTCAGGACCAGCCCTATCATCGGAAGGGCCTCAAACGTCACCAGCGTCCACGCGATGACAAGATCCCCGCCGCCAAGCGGCATGGTAAATGCGATCCGCCACGTCAGGTAGAGAAACAATGCTGCGATCGCAGCTATCCCACTGGTCCTGGCCATTCTGCGGGAACGCGGAGCCTCGGGCGCGGGAGAACCCAGTTGCGCGGCCCAGCCGGCGATTCCCGCCGTCGAGTAGGCCTTGACCTCCACAGGAGTGTCACGGAACTGCGTCGGTTCCCGGCGGACTTCCGCGCCGGATTCCCCGCCGACGTCTCCCCGGGCGCGTCGGCGTTGTTCAAGAGATTGCATGCGATCCCCCAGCTGGATCTGACAATGCAGCCTGTATCAAGTTAAAACAAACTGTGCGATCACTATAGCCAGTTCTCACCGGATTTTCATGGGAAAACAGGGAAGTTCAGGCACTGATACGCGCAGCGTTCTCCCGGCGTGGGGAGGCCCTATTTTTTCGCGAGCAGGGGCAGGACGTGGTCCGTCAGGAGCGGAGCCAAATCGTCCGGAAGTTCAGCAGAGAGATCCAGCCAGCGGATTTCTGCGATCTCGGCGGAAGGGTGGGCTTCCCACGTGCCCGGTGCGGTGAAGACAGTGGCTTCGATGTCCGTCGCGGCCTCGTTGGCGGCGACGGCGAGCCAACTCCCCAAGGGTTCCAGCTTGGCCGGGTCGACGTCGATTCCGACCTCCTCGGCCAGCTCGCGGGATGCAGTCTCCGCCGCCGTTTCACCCGGTTCGGGCTTGCCACCCGGGTGCATGAACTTGTCGGTGCCGCGCTTGCGCACCGTCAACAGCCGTCCGGCGTCGTCGTATACGCAGACAGCGCTGACGACTATCAGGTCCTTGGATGGACTGTTGGGGGTCATTGCTCTCTCCTTAGCCGTGATTCGAGCAGCAAATCCTTGGCCGGTCCGTGGACGTCCCAGGCGAAGCTGAATGCATCCTGCCCGCCCCAGAAGTAATTGACTCTGTAGTCATCGGGATCGCACCAGTGGCTGTCCTCGTTGGCGTGGTCGCGGAAGCTCATGCGGTGGAACGGTTTCCCGTCCGGGAAGTAGACATCCATAGCGGCGGGGGAGTCTGAGGGCCGCAGGAGGTATTCGCGGAAGGCCGGCCCTGTGTGGGTGGGCCAGGTCATGGTGCCGTCTTCGCGAAGGAGGAGGCCGCCGTCGAGCGTTGCTGAATAGCGCACGACGCCGGTAAACGAACCGCGGGTGCCGCCCGCCCGGTCCCACAGGGACCGTTCCACGGTCCAGCTGCCCAGCAGGTAGGCCCGCAGGTCTTGCGTCGGAGACGATTCGCGCAGCTGGTCTTTCAAGTGCCCTCGATTGGAATCGAACCAACGACACCGGCTTTAGGAGAGCCGTGCTCTATCCACTGAGCTACGAGGGCCTGTGCACGTGCTGGAAGCTCCGGGGAGCCGCTGGCTGGGCACGCATACAAGCATACAAGCTGCCGGGGCGGCCCTCGAACACCGACGGCCCGCGCCCCCGAACGCCGCGCGCTAGGCTGGCCCGCATGAGAGAGCAGATGACGGCGCCCGCCGCCCCCGGCGACCACCTCCCGGAGCTGGGCACCATCCGCTCGAACATCGGCGGCTGGGCCCAGTTGAGCGTGGTGCAGTATTTCGTTGCCGAATCGGCGGTGATCGAAGCCTGGCGGGGACCCGAACCCTACGATCGCCGGACCGGTTTCATCAGCGACCTTGGCGCGCTCAAGTGCGGGATCTACGAGCACCGCGATGTCTGCTCGCCCCTGCATCTGCTCATGAATGCCTCGTTTGTGTTGCAGGGACTGGGCATGCTTTTCGGGGCGCTGTTGCTGAGTTCGGCGCTCCTGTGCATCGCGGCCCGTCCCGGCGTGCGCATCCTGCAGGGTGCCGCGTACCGCAAAGCGAGGCCCGCCGCCGTCGCGGTCCGGGTCCTGACGGGTATCTCCGGGCTGGGGACTGTGGTTGTTGGTTTCGTGCCGGAAGACCTTGGGTCTCCCTTCCACCTTGTGGGCGCCCTCATGTTCTTCATCGGTGGAGCATCCGCCCTGTTGCTCCTCGGACTGCTTTGGCTGCCGCATACCCCTGTGAGCTGGTTCATCGTGGCGTGCGGAACGTTGACACTGGGCGCCCTCGTGGTCGGCGGCCTGACACGGATGGATGTCCCCGAGCCTGGAACCCTGGAACGCCTGATGGCCTATCCGGTGACGATCGGATTTTCCGCTGCGGGGCTAGTGGTGGCGCAAAGGGTCCGGCAAGTACGGCGGACGGCGGCGCGGCTTGCAAAACGCTGAGTTTTCGCGGGTAGCCTCATGTCAGCGGGTGGGTAGTCTTTGCATTATCATGAGTGCACTCACCGGAATGGCGCCGGGCTGAGGGTTCCACGCAGTCTTGGCGCAGATTAGATTGACCGACACAGCAGAACATAGGACCCATGACTCATCAGCTTGTTCTGCGTCGTCCGGGACACGCAGCCGAAATATTCCCCGTAAGGGCAGCTTCCGGGCTCTCGGGTTGCGCCCTTCGGGACTCTTACGCTCCGATCGTCCGACGCCGGCAGGCGACGCAGCGATGAGCGCCCAGACACTGCCCGCCCGGGATTCCACGCTCCCCGATGATGCCTTGAATACTTCCTCGGAACCAGTTTTCGATGTTCCGGAACAGATCACCGTCGATTTGTCGGAAGATGGCATTGTTGAGGTCATTCTGCCGCCCAACACTGTGGTCCGTTCACCGGAAGCCCACGCTGCCGCCGCGGCCGTCCGTGCTTTTGCGGATGGACGGCGGCTGCCGCTGCTGCTCACCGTGACCGGCGTACTGTCCGTCACGAACGACGCGCGCCTGACCTACACGAATTCCGTGGTTGTTTCGGCATGTGCCCTGCTGGGCGAGAGTCCCGTGGATCGGGTGATCGCACATTACCTCCTGCGTTCGAGGTCGGATTCAGTTCCGGCCCGGTTCTTCACCTCCGAGGCGGAAGCCCGCGACTGGTTGAGAGAGCACCACCGTGGATCATGAGCCCCAGGACCCTCGGCTCCTTGCCCTTGTTGAAGGCGTAGTCCGGATTGCGGACGGCGACCTCAGCACCAGGATCCCGGTCTCCGGCCCGCGGGACGAAGTGGCTGCTGTCATTACCGGGATCAACCTCATGGCGGACGATCTCCAAGCCATCTACCAGGAGCTCGAAGAACGGGTCGAAAGCCGGACTGCCATGCTGCGCGAGGCCCAAATCGAACTCGAAAGGATGGCGCTCACTGATCCACTGACCCAGTTGGCCAACCGCACGGCTCTCGAAAGGGCGCTGAACCATGAACTCGTCGAATCCGAGCGGGGCGAGCTCCCACCTGCACTGCTCGTTTTGGACTTGAACTCATTCAAGGGGATCAACGACACCTTGGGGCACGGCGCTGGGGACACCGTCTTGAAGGTCACTGCCAGGCGCCTGCTCGCCGCGGTCCGCGACACTGACATGGTGGCCAGGCTCGGCGGGGACGAATTTGCCGTCATGATGCCCAAATCCAATGCCGCACATGCACGGGGCGTTGCCAAGCGGATCCTCCGGGCGGTCGGTGAGAGCATCGACATTGGCGAAGTCCGGATCATCTGTGGAACCAGCATCGGGCTCCGGGTCGCCGAGCCGGGACAGTCCGTGGACGACCTCGTGATGGAAGCCGATACGGCCATGTATGCGGCAAAGGCCGAGCAGGGGAGCAGCGTCAGGGTTTTCGAGCCGGCTTTGTTGTACGCGCGCCGGCTCCAAGGACTCATGATCTCCGAGCTGCGTGAAGCCATCCGGACAGATCAGCTGGTCCTCCACTTCCAGCCTGTTGTCGAGCTGGCCTCGGGCAGGATTGAAGGCGCTGAAGCGCTGGTGCGGTGGAACCACCCCGAGAGGGGATTGTTGATGCCGGATGCATTCATCCCGCTGGCTGAGGAAACCGGAATCATCATCGATCTCGGCTATTGGGTTCTACGGCGGGCGATGCAGCAATTGCGCGAGTGGCAGGACGGCCCGGGCGTGGACGAAGACTTCAGCATGCGCGTCAATATTTCGACAACCGAACTGCAAAGCCTGGAATTGATCGAGCATGTGCGGGAAGTGCTCGCCGAAACCGGAGTGGAGGCATCCAAGCTGGTCATCGAGCTGACGGAGTCAATGGCCGTGAACGGAAGCGACATCGACAAATACTCCCTGACCGGCCTCCGGCGTCTGGGTATCCGCTTGGAAATCGACGACTTCGGCACCGGCTATTCGTCCATCAGCTACCTGCGCAGCCTTCCCGTCAACGTGGTCAAGATCGACCGCTCGCTTATCCAAGGCCTGGGCACGGACGAAAAGGAACGCGACTTTGTGGCGGCTGTTCTCCAGCTCATTCATGCATGCGGAATGCAGGCCGTTGCCGAGGGCATCGAAACGGCGGAGCAGGCGGCTGAGCTTGCCCGACTGGGCTGCGCCAGTGGCCAGGGGTATTACTTTGGCCGGCCCATGGCAGCGGATAAATTCGCGGAACTGTTGCGAGGCACGTGAGCATGCCTCTTCCCGGTAATGGAAGACAGGTAACCGAAAGGCACCGGACCTTAGGTCCGGTGCCTTTCCGTTGTAGCTAGTTGGAGGGTGTGGAGTTGGTGGCGGCGTTGGGCCACCAGCCGATGGCCTCAGGTGAACCCTGGGTGGTGGAGTTGGGCCACCAGCCGATGGCCTCAGGTGAACCCTGGGTGGCGGCGTTGGGCCACCAGCCAATGGCCTGGGCCGAATCCTGCGCAAAGTTCGGCCACCAGCCAATGGCTATGGACGAATCCTGCGAGGGGCTCTGGCTGCTGGCGGACACTGCTGCCGAGCCGGTAATTCCTGCGAGCAAGATTGCTGCTGCCGCGAGGAGGGCGGCGAGAGTTCTTTTCATGCGAAAGCTCCTGGTGATATGTGACTGATGCGACTGGAGTGAACGAAGTGAAGCACGCTCATTATAAGAGTAACGACACGCCGTGTCATCAATGCTTTGTCCACATCTCCCAAAATCGTGCTAATCGCCCGCCCGCATCTCGACGAAGTGTCTCAGGGACATAATGGAGCCATGGGAGAAAAGAAGGTTGCGCCGTCATACGCCTCCGCGGAACTGCAGGCGAGAGGACACCGGGCTAGCCACGACTTCGCCAAGGCTGCCGATGGTGCGCGCTCGGCCGCCGATATTGCCCTTGATGAGGGCGATTCCGCCGGATGGTGGAACATGACTTTCCTTCAAGCAGAGAATCTTCTCGACGCAGGTGATTTCGCTGCGAGCACTGCGCTGGCGAGATCCCTTTCCGAGGCATCGTTGGCTGTGGCTTCACCCCAACACCGGGCCCGGGCACTCATCTTGATGGCGAACTCCCTGCGGGGTGAAGGGCTCCTGGAGATGGCCACCTCGGCTGCGGGGTCGGCAGTTGGATTGGTCGATGATGACGCAGACATGGAAATCGACGTCCATGCACGGCAGGCACTGATCGCGGCGTTCGGCGAATCCGGAAAACTTGAGGACGCATGGGAGGAATGCCTGTCCCTCTCGGAAAGAAT
Source organism: Arthrobacter sp. 2MCAF14 (assembly GCF_052115645.1). NCBI lineage: Bacteria > Bacillati > Actinomycetota > Actinomycetes > Micrococcales > Micrococcaceae > Arthrobacter > Arthrobacter sp. 2MCAF14. The sequence goes on from NZ_JBFRHB010000017.1 coordinate 57,627, forward strand.
CTCCGATGAAATGGATGACCAGTTGGCCGGCAAGGCATACTGGGTCATCGGCAATGTGGCCTTCCTTTGCGACAAGATCGATGAGGGCCTCCACTACCATGAGCTTGCCGCAGAAACCTTTTCCCCTTCGCGGAACCTTGATGTGTGGGCCAAGTTCAACAAGGCGTCCGCCGCGATGAGGCTGGCGGCGGAAGTGGCAGATGCCGCCACCCTGCGGTGCATCGAACGTGCCGAACTTGCCACGGATGTCGTCGGGGGCAGCGACGAGGAGATTCTCCTGCTTCGCCTCAACCGCGCGCATTGGAACTACCTGGCAGGAGACGCCAGGGCGGCACTTGAGCTGCTGGACGAAATCAGTGGCAGTGCCGACCAGTTGCCTTCGCAGATCGCTGGCGAGATATTCCTTTTGATGGCGCGCGCCCAAGCCGATACCGGGAGCACGCAGGCGGCGAAAGAAAGCTTAGTCGAAGCGGCCGATCGCTTCGACAAAGCCGGCGCGCACCAGCGTGCCCTCCAAGCGCGGGAGATGCTCGCTCCGGGGCCCGATTCGGAAGACTGATTCTGATCAGGAGTCGCGCCTAAAGGGCGTTGGCCCAGTTAGGCGCTCTTCTTGGAACGCCGGCCAAGGAACACAGCCGCGCCGCCAGCCAAGAGGCTCAGCAGGAACAGTACCCAGCCCACAATGGTGAGCGTGGAAGCCAAAGCCACCTGGCCGGCGTCGGGCGTTGCAGATCCGAGCGCAGCGTCAACCGCCACGTTGCTCCACAAACGGACCACCGCGAATAGCAGGGGGGCAGCCCACAGAGCCCAGCGCAGTGCCTTTCCGGCCACATTGGTGCCGATGAGCAGAAGCCAAGTGAAGCCGAAGATCAGCGGAAACAGGGTTCCGGCGGTTTTGTGGATGTAGCTGAGCTGTCCGCGGGCATCGTCCGTCATGGCGCCATGCAATTGATGGACGTAGTCGGTAGAGAACCCGCCGATGAGGGAATCGGGCATGGACATACCGCCGGACAACTGGGTCATTTGGTTGAGGGTCAGCAGATGCACGTACCAGAACAGGAAAAGGCTGGCCACAACCCCGGCAATCACAATGAGGCGCCCGTTGTTCTGCGCCTTCTCCGGGGACCGCTGGGTGGTGGGATTGATCACCGACGGCAAGTGGTGCTGGGGGACAGCGGCATTGGCGCCGTGCTTTTTGATGCGTTGGGCTGGGGTCTTGGCCATGTCATTCATTATCCCGCCACATAAGCTGGACCCATGACCACTGGCAGGCACTCCGCCACAGAACTTGATCCATCGCTCGACGACTACGAACTCGCTGCGGCCCTGGTCCGGGAAGCCGGGCAGCTTGCCCTGCTGATGCGGATGGGCGGGTTGCAAGGAGAACGGAAGACTTCGGTTTCTGACGTGGTGACCGCCGCGGACCATGCGGCTGAGGCCTACGTCCTTGAGCAACTGCGCCGTTGCCGGCCGGACGACGGCATCCTAGGTGAAGAAGGAAGCTCGGTGGCAGGAAGCAGCGGCCGCACCTGGGTGATCGATCCCGTGGACGGTACCTACAATTTCCTGCACGGCTCCACCTATTGGTCCTCGGCGATCGCCTTGAAGCACGACCGTCCGGCCACACATGGGGTCGCCTCGGATGCGGACGTGATCCTCGGGGCCATCTATCAGCCGGAGCTGGACAAGCTCTGGACCGGCGGTGAAGGCCACCCCGCCACCCTCAACGACGAACGGATCCCGGGGCCGTCGGGGGCTGCCCTCAGTCAACTCGGTGCCGCGACCTACATCCACCCCACCTGGCTTGCCGATCCCCGCGCCGCCATGCCCTGGCACGCTGCAGCGGTGTCCGCAGCGTCATTGCGCATGTTCGGTTCCGGCTCCTGCGATCTCGGCCGGGTGGCCGACGGTGAACTGGGCTGCTGGTTCCAGCACAGCTGCCCCGAGTGGGACTGGCTCCCCGGCAAGGCGATCGTCCGCGCGGCAGGCGGGGACACCGACGTCGTGCGCGTCAACGGCCTGGACTGGTTCCTCGCGGGAGGCCCGACGGCGGTCCGCGAGTTGCGTGCGGCGCTCACCTCGGTGCCGCAATTCGCCTGAGCATGAGCTGTCCTTGGCTGGAGGAGTGGACATAGTGCTGCGCTTCCTGTGAGCATGCGCATTCTTTGGCTTGGGGAGTGGACATAGTGCTTTGGTTCCTGTGAGCATGCGCATTCTTTGGCGTGAGGAATGGACATAGTGCTGATATGTCCAGTGGTTCAAGCAAAGAGGGGGCATGTCCCCTGGGGGGATTGACCCTATTGGGGAGTACCCCGAACAGGGCGCTGGGCAGTTGCTAATCTCCGGACGGCAGCTCAAGCCCAGGGGGAATAATTGGACAACCGCACCGTCCTGCTCGTTTACGGCACCCGTCCGGAGGCCATCAAAATGGCGCCGCTGGTCCATGCCTTGCGCGCAACCGGCCGTTACAAGGCGCCTGTGGCAGTAACCGGTCAGCACCGGGAAATGCTGGACCAGGTCAATGCGCTCTTCGACGTCCACCCCGAGCATGACCTGAACATCATTCAGCGCCGCCAAACCCTTGCCGGGATCACGGAAAAGACCTTGCGGGGAGTTACGGAAGTCCTCCACGACGTCAGGCCGGACGCGGTGGTGGTCCAGGGAGACACCACCACCGCCATGGCCGCGGGGCTGGCAGCGTTCTACCAGGGAATTCCGGTGGTCCACCTTGAGGCCGGACTGCGCAGCGGCAACCTGAATTCACCTTTTCCGGAGGAAGCGAACCGCCGTTTGCTTGGGCAAATCGCCACACTGCATCTGGCGCCCACCTCCACAGGCCGGGACAATCTGCTGTCCGAGGGCATTTCGGCGGAGAACATCGCGGTCACCGGAAATACGGTCATCGACGCGCTGTTGGGGACTGTCAAAAGGGACGTTGAGTTTGCGGAATCCGCACTCCGGGCCATCACGGATTCAGGCCGCAGAATCCTGTTGGTCACTCTCCACCGACGAGAAAACCTGGGCCAGGCCATGGTGGGCGTGGGCAAGGCGCTCGCGCGGATCGCGGCCCAGTGCCCCGAGGTGGAAATCGTCCTTCCGATGCATCGGAATCCAGCTGTGCGGGAGGCCGTCCTGCCCGAAGTGGCAGGTGTCCAGAACATCACCATTACGGAACCCCTCGACTACGTGCAATTCACCAAGCTCCTGAGCCTGTGCCACGTGGTCCTCACTGACTCGGGCGGGGTCCAGGAAGAAGCGCCGGCCCTCGGGAAACCTGTCCTGGTCATGCGTGACAACACCGAACGCCCCGAGGCCGTGGCGGCAGGCACGGCACGGCTCATCGGGACTGACGAGCAAACCATCGTGGACGCCGTCCACGCCTTGATGACGGACGAGGCGCTGTATTCGGCGATGGCCACGGCAGTGAACCCCTACGGCGACGGCGGCGCGGCCGACCGTGCCGTGGCGGCCATCGACTCCATGTTGAGGATGGGTAAGCGACGCCCCGACTTCGTCGCTTAACCCATTCGGGTACCTTCAGGAAGCGCTCGCCGAGGGCCTTGTTTACTTTCTCCACGGGGGACGTCTGTCCTCCAAGGTTTCCGTTGCAACGCGCCCGGCGTGATTGCAACTCTTACGAGGGGGCAAAACTTGAATACGAGACACAGGACATGGTCCGCCGCGGTGGGCGTCAGCGCTATCGTAGCGCTGGGTTTCGGCCTGGTAGCGGCACCAGCAGCAACAGCCGGACCGACTGACGCTATTTCTTCGGGCAGCGGACAAATCATTGACGGCAGCGTCCTTGCGATACCGAACTTCGCCGGCGTGGCATCCAACGGCGCGGCAACTGCCCGGCAGATCGGCACCCCGCCATCCGGCCCGGCCGTCATTGAAAACAGCACTCCGCTCGATCTTTCCGCCGCCTTCGGCATAGTGAACGTCGGTGCGGGAAACATTCCGCTGCTGGGCAACAACGGCATCATCCAGCTGGGCGCGGTCAGCCAGTATGGAAAGGCCGTCAATGACGGATCCTCCGCGGCGTTCTCAGGTACTGTCTCGGGAGCACCGGGCCTCGTCACCCTGCCCGGCGGCCTGCCGACGTCGGGAAGCCCCAGTATCCCGGCGGCTGAAATCAAAGCGGGCACGGCCAACATCCTTGGTGGCGCCGATCTCGTGAATCTGGACCTGAAGATCACCACTCTGGCCGCCGCCGCCAAGCAGGACCAAGGGGCGGCTCCCGCCGGTGCCTACTCGATTGCCGGCGTATCTGCTGATCTTGGCGGAACGGTCATTGGCGGAGTTGCCGGCACGGTTGGCACAGCCATCAACACTGCCAACCTTGTCCTGGGTCCCTTGGGCGTCACTGTGGCGAATCCTCTTGCAGGCGGCACGATCTCCATCACCGAGGCAGACCTCCTGGCCGTTGCCGGTGTGCCGAGCCTCAACGCCCTGCCCCCTGGCACGGACTTCGTTTCGTTCCTGCCGCAGGCTGTTGCCGCCAAGATCACCAGCGTGGTCAACTCCACGCTCGCCAGCGCGACCGCCGCAGTCAACGCGCTCGGACCGATTGCGCAGATAACTGCCGGCCCCGCCCTGGCCGTTCTGACCGCCGCCCTGAACGGCGTCGTCTCCGGAGTGTCCTCTACCATCGTGACCCCGTTATCCAACGCTTTGACCGCATTGGTCTCGGCGAAGGTCAACGTACAGGAAAGCAACGGAGGCACCTTCACCGAGCGTGCGCTCCAGGTAGGCATAGCCGGCGGCAGTATTGCCACCGTCGACCTCGCCAACGTCTCCGTGGGTCCGAACCTGCTTGCAGCAGCAATCCCGGTGGTCAACAACGACACCTTGGCCATCAGCGGCGTAGTGGCATTGCTAGCGCTTGTTTGCTGGTTGTTGTTGCGTGCACGCCGTCGGACCGCGGTTCCGGCCGTCTGATTGCGTCTGCCCGCACCTGTCAAGAACCACGGAAGGAATGTGCAGCATGTACGGAAATAGTTTGACGACGGGGGGAGCGGTGGCGGGCACCGGAACCCTCGCCGTCACCGGGGCACCGGCCCTTGGCTGGGTCATCCTCCTGGGTATTGCGTTGTTGGTCGCCGGGTTCGTGGTCCTGCGCAACAGCAGGCTCAAGACCGCGAAGCGGGCTGCCGACCGCAAGGATTCCTAGCTGCATCATCCGCGGGGCGGCCCCACCTCTGGGGGCGCCCCGCTTCACCTTCTCTTGAAACGGCCGTAAACAGCCTCAAAGCACTATCGGGGAGACATGTCAGTACTCGAGTCCGCGCAAGCCTTGGCATTCGTTCTGTTGGTGGTGTTCCTGGCCTACATCAGTGTGATCCTGGTTCCGTTCCTGCGCAGGACTCCCGATCCGGAGGGAACACCGGGAGGCTTCACTTGGCACGTGTTCATCCCGTGCCGCGACGAGGAAACGGTGATTGGAAATACCCTGGCGAAGCTGCGGAGACAATTCCCCGAGGCCCACGTTTGGGTTGTGGACGATGCCAGTGAAGACGCCACGGCCCACATTGTGCAGAGTGCATCGGTGGCCGACCCCTTGGTTCACCTAGTGCGCCGCTTTCTCCCGGACGCCCGTTCGGGCAAGGGCGACGCCCTGAACGCGGCGTACCGGACCCTGGATGATTGGCTGCCTTCCGGGGCCGACCGCGAAACGGTGATCGTCATGGTACTCGACGCCGATGGGCTCATGTCCGAAAATGCGTTCCGTCAGGCCGCCGGATCGCTTGCCTTCGGGGATCCCGGGGTGGGAGCCGCCCAGACCGCTGTGTGGATGTCCAACGTGGATGACCCGGCACTGAAGACGGCCGTAGGATTCGGACGCGTGAAGCAGGGCTTCGCCCGGTACCTCATCCTTATGCAGGACATGGAGTTCCGCACCACCATTGCCGCCATGCAGTCGCTCCGACGCCACACCTTGACCGTTGGTTTGGGCGGCAACGGGCAGTTCACCCGGCTTTCCGCCCTCGACGCGATCGCCAGGGCCTCCGGGGAGCCTTGGCATGGAGCCCTCCTGGAGGATTACGAGCTCGCGATCCACGTGATGCTGAGCGGCTACAAGACCGTCTACATGCATGACGCCCATGTGTCCCAGGAGGCACTTCCGGGGCTTCGCCGACTGCTGACCCAGAGAACCCGCTGGTGCCACGGCGGAATGCAGTGCAGCAGCTACCTGGGGAGAATTTTCGAGTCTCCGTACTTCAGCAATATCGGGGCCATCGAATGCAGCTATTTCCTGGTCCAGCCGTTCATCCAGATCCTCGGCCTGGTCTTGTGGCCCACGCTGTTCATCACGATGGTGGCCCAGGGCTCGCTCACGATGGGTGGCTTCCAGGCCTGGCTGGCAGCGTCCTGGTTCATCATCCCGCTCATCATTGTCACGGGCATCGCGCCGTTCGCCCTGTGGGGTCCCGTCTATCGCAAGCAGGCAGTCCCGGACAAGAGCTGGTGGGTAGGGGTTCTCTGGGGAGTCGGCTACTGGCTCTACATGTACCAGAACTACATGTCCGTGTTGAGGGCAACTTACCGCTTGGTTACGGGACGCCATGGATGGGCGAAAACCCGGCGCAACAATGAGGACGACGCCCAGCTGTTAGCGAAGGAAGCCTAGTGTCCACGAGTGTCCAATATTCCAAAAGCTCACAAGGCCAACGGGTCGCAACGCTCCGCTCGAGCCAGGGCGGTATTCTCCCCGGCCTGGTATGCCTGGCGGCGGCAGCCCTGGCCATGCTGCAGCAGGAGAGCATCCGCAGCCTCGAGGCCTTGAGCATGGCCTGGGTGTTCGATCGGGTCCTGGGAGGCTCGTCCTACAGCGTCCGCGACATCATCTTCCACAACATCGGCGGTGGGCAACCCTTCGGCCTGATGGTGACCGGATTGTGCTCAAGCGCGGTACTGATCGCCCCCGTCCTGGCCTTGACCGGTGGTTTGTTCCTCATGGGCCGTATCGCGGTGCCACGATTGGCCCGCGCCGCCGCATTGGCATTGCTGATTGTCGTTGTCAGCAACGGGTTGAGGTTCTTCATGATCGCGGGCGCACAGCAGGCCTGGGGAGAGCAGGGGTTCAGTATCATGCACCATTTCCTCGGTTCTTTCGTGGTGATCGCCGGCTTTGTCGCGGCCATCATTGTCCTGGTCCGCGCAGGCAAGACCAGACGGGGGCGGCGTGCCGCGTAGCTTGCCGAAACGGGCGACGTCGGGGGCTGCAGCACTGCTGATTGCAGGGCTCCTGAGTGGATGCAACCAGACACTTCCCGGGGCGCCCACCGGCAATCCGGCAGTGGGCGAGTGCCACCTGATTGTCTCGCCGGAACAATTCGACGCCGTCAGCGAACCAAGCCCACCGGTCTCCTGCACGGAGGCGCACACCGCCCAGACCTACAAGGTCACGCAGGTTCCGGCTCCCTTGTCAGGTCAGGAAACAAGGCCGGGACAACAGGAACTTAAGGTACTCAGCCAGCGCTTGTGCGACGTTGCTTCACTCCGGATGTATCTCGGAGCCCGTGAACGTGATGGCACAACAGGCCTGGCCATCGCCGCGTACGCCCCGAGCCGTGACGACTGGGAACGCGGCGCCCGGGCCGTGCGTTGCGACGTGCTCCTGGCCGCGAACGACGGCACTCCCCGGACCACCACCGCGGATTTCAAGGGCCTGCTGGCCGGCCCCGAGTCGGCCGCCCTGCGGCTCTGCTATCGACAGGAACTCGCGGAAGGCCAATTGAGCGACGACGGCGTCGATATTCCGTGCACGGAACCCCACACCGCGGAGGACGTCAGTGCGTGGCTCAATCTGGACAGCAGTGTGGCCACCCCTGCCGCGCGAATCGCGCGGTGCCTGCCTTATGCCTTGCAGTTCCTCGGCGTTGACGCGCTCCCGGCCGGAATCGCGCTGCGTCCGATCATCCGGACGGTGAACGGCGCGTACACGGTGCGGTGCGCGGTCGCGCCCCTGCAGTCCAATTTGCAGTCCAGTCCAGGCACCATCACGGGCACGCTCGCGCCGGCGGGAGGGCGGAAGCATGGTTGACGCAAGGCCGGATGCCGAGAAGTCCGAGCCGTCCACGAGGTTCGACCCGGAACCGCTCCGCCGGAAGAGCGGGGCCGCGGGCCCGCTGCGCTCCGCGGCCGGTTACCTGGCCAGGACGTTCGGGCCGGGTGAGGTGGGGCTGCGTGAGGTGGGGCTGCGTGAGGTGGGGCTGCGTGAGGTGGGGCAAGGCGCGCCGGGGTCGCTCCGCTTGCGCGCTGTTGCCGGGTTGTCCGGCACGCTTGCCTCGCTCGTCATGATCCTCCGCTTGTTCCTGCCCCGGACCGTTGGCATGGCAGACGACGGGACCGGTCAACAACTGCTTTGCTCTCTGGGCGTCCGGAACCTCAGACCCTGGGGCTATGCCGACTTCACGGATTTCATCCAACCTAGCTGGGTGCCGCATCAGTACTACGGTGAGGCTTGCGGCTTCACTGGATCCGGAGAGCCCGTCTATTCCTCGCAATTGCTGCTCTTGTGGCTCGGCAAATGGCTCACGCCGGTGTTTGCTTGGGGACCCGGCCTGGATACGCGCGCGGTGGGGATTGTGTGCTGTGTTGCCTTCGGCGCCCTCACCGCCGGACTCGTGGCGGCGTTGCCGGGGCGGATGCCGTTCCGGGTGCTGATCGCTGCGCTCGTCACGCTGGTCACGGTGGACGGAGTCTTCGCGGATTTCTTCGTGTCGCCCTACAGTGAACCCGCTGCGTTCCTGGGCACGCTTGCCTTGGCGGTGGCACTGCTGCGCTACTGGAACGGCGGAAGGCTGCGCTGGGCATCGGTGCTCATGGTGGTCCTCGCAGCCGCATTCACGGTCTCGGCGATGCCGCAAATGGTGTCGTGGGTGCCGGCGGTTGCCCTGGCGCTCCTGTGGTTGCCTGCCGCGCGCGCTCGACGCCGGGCGACTCCCGCGCGTCGTCGGTGGCAGGCGTTCGTGATGCCCTCGGCGGCCGTGGTTGCCATTGCGGGGGTTGCCGTAGCGTTCCTCTCGGTCGAACCCAAGCGTGCTACCGAGGTGAATCTCTACAACACTGTCTTCGCGTCGATCCTGCCCAACAGCCCGGATCCCGTCGCGGATTTGAAGTGGCTGGGGCTGGACCGGAGTTTCGTGACGGCCGCGGGCAGCACGATGGACTCCGTCAATTCAGCGGTGTACAACCCGCATTACCCTCAGTTCGGGGAACAGATCAATCGTGGCAAGATCGCCGAGTTCTTTGCCACGCACCCGGAACGCCTGATCGGCCTGGGGGAGCGGGGGATCAGCGCCCTGCTCACGCCCGAACCCAGCGGTGGGGGATCGTACATGGAGGATTCGGGCCAAGCACCCGGCGTCAAGGAACGCAGGTTGCCCGTTGTCCTGGGCCTGTACACGGCGATGAATGCGGCACCGGTTGCGTTGCTTGGCCTCCACCTGTTGACACTGCTCATGGGCTTCGCCGTTGCCGCTCGACGGAAGTCCGGAATAGGACGCCTTGCCGTGGTGATAGTCCTTGGCTGCTGGGCGCAGTTCTGGGTTGTCCTGATCTTGGAGGGGCAGCCGGAGATCCACCGCCAGATGATTTTGGCCGGGTTCATGTCGGCATTGTGCGTTCCGCTCTTGGTGGCGTTGGTGAGCATTCTTGCGTCGAAATCGACGCAGCCACGGTCGCAGCCGCACCTCGTTTAGCTCAGCCAGCCGTCTTTTCGAAGCTGATCCTGGAGGCTGATAATGTTTCCCACCTTGAAGCCGGCGGCTGCATAGCGCTGCCGGACCCGGTGCAGGTGGGACTTGACCGTCTGCTCGCTGATCGCCAACAGATCCGCCACCTCCCTGATGCTTCGAGGCGTGGGTCCAAGGTACAGCTCCACAAGCCGTCGTTCCCTGACTGACAACTCGACTCTCAAGGCGGCTGTTGACTCAAGCATTCCCTTGATGTCCGGATGAAGGTATCGCCGGCCGGATGCCGCCGCGCGGATCGCGGCCGCGGTGTGGCCCGGATCGGCGGACTTGGGCACAATGGCCAGCGCACCGGCGTCGAGGGCTGAGCTGATGGCCATTACAGGCTGCTGGTCGGCCAGCAGGACCACCTGCATCCCCGACGCCCTGAGCGAGGAGACAATACCGGCAAGATTAGGGGCTTCTCGCCCTTGCAGTTCACCGACGACGGCGACATCCGCCTTGGCGGCCCCGTCACCTTGGGGCGTGAGGCCTTCCAGAGGCCAGGAAGAGGCCCCGGCCAGGACGCGGATTTCCGGAGCGTACACGAGAAGCCACTGTGACAAGGAGTCGACCAAAAGCTGGTGGTTGTCGATGAGCAGAACGCGGGTCAACGTCGCCACCCGGCTGTCTCAACCACGATGCTGCAGCCTTCCCGGTCATTGTGCGCTTTGCCTAGGCCCAGCGAATCAAGCTCGGTCCACAACAGAGGTGAGAGACGGTTCTTGCGGACTCCGCCAATGCGCCATGTCAGGCGTGCACCGTCCTGGCCGGACTTCTCGGCAAAGAAGTGGATCCGGTGGGCAGCCCCTGGCCGCGGAGTGGCGTCGCCCCTGTGTGCGCCCCGCAGCGTGGCGCCCATTGCCATCAGCATGGTGGCAGCCAGGATGGCCGGGCGTGAGCTCTCCGGCAGCCCTTCCACCACGTCAGTGGGCTGGGCAACAATGACATTGTGGCCAAGGCCCTCGAGTTCCAAGGCTTCAGCAAGCCAATTGTCGGACCATTCCTGCAGTAACAACTGCCGCAAATGACCCGCAAGCTCCCTCGCTTCGCGGGCCGTCGCTGGGTCCAGAGACAGCGAGGGGGCATGCGCTACCTTGGCAAACAATTCATCGATCTGGGTCTTGGTGACCGCCAGTTCGAGCTCCCGTACGGACGTTTTGGCGTTGATTGCCTGTGTCAGGGCGTCGAGCCGCCCGCTCAGTCCGCTCGCGCCCTTCCGCTGAAGGGCGTCCCTGCGGAATAGCACGCTCAAAGTTCCGACCACACCGGGAAGGAGCGAAAGGAACAGGATGTTCGACGTCGTCCGCGGGTCGGCTCCGGGAGTGACGGCGTGGAGGGCGGTGTTGACTGCCGCAATGGCGAGCGTGAGGGTGACGAATCCACGAAGGTTCCAGAGGTGGGACACCAGGAGGACTGCGACTGCGGAGAGCAGTGCATTCGCTCCGATCAGGGCGAGCCCCGTTTCCTGCACGGTAGCCAGTGCGGCACAGCAAGCCGAAGCAACGGCCAGGACCAGCCACGTGGCCCGCAGATTGGCCAGCCGGCCCCGTGGGGTAGCGGCGTCGGATGCCCGGACGGCGACGGCGAGCCCCAACAAGTCGAGGCCTGTAGCCAGGGCGTGCCAGGGGGCAGCGCCCGTCTTGTTGCCGGCTTCAAAAGCGAGATAGAAATTGAGGATCCACAGCACGAAGCAGGCTGTCGCCAGAATTCCACGCGACACGAAGAGGGGTCCCTCCACGCTCGTCCGCGACATAGCCGGCATGGTCATGCGACCACGGCTTCGAGGAGGATCGTGGTTCCTCGTCCAGGCGTGGAAAAGACCCGCGCACGTCCCCCGGCGTCGCGCATCCGGGCGAGGACGGATTCTTTGACGCCCAGCCTGTCGGTGGGGAGCGTCGAAGGGTCAAATCCACAACCGGAATCGCTGACGACCACTGACACGTGGCCCGAGGTCCGGGATAACAGGACATCCACATGTCCTGCGCCGGCGTGCCTGTCGGCGTTCAGGATGCATTCATCCACTGCCGCCAGCAAGGCAGCCTGGACAGGAGCGGCCAGTGCTCCGGTCGTCCCGTGGATCTCGACGCTGAAGCCGTCCCGTGCCCGTTTCTCGGCGATTCGCCGCAGTCGAACGGAAAGGTCGCCGGGTTCCGGGGTCTCGGGGAGCGTCGAAGCGCCAAAGTCGACGTCGGTCCCTCCTGGCAGCGGTGGTCCCGGCCGGGCCACCGCTCCCGAGGAGGTGCCGGCGTCGAGCATTTCTCCCAATTCTTTCGAGGAGAGACCGGCGCCTTGGCGGCCGATCACGGTGAGGGTGCGCAAGGCGGTGTCGTGCAAATGCCTCGTGTTCCAGGCCACGGAGCTACGCCGGTTCTGTGCCACGATGTGGGCTGCCACGGATTCCTGGCGCACGGCGAAATCTCCCCAATACAGGGCCAACGCCCGTGGTCCGCCAATCCGCATCGCCAAGGTGATGATCCAGGTCGCCGCGAGTATGAAAGCGCTCGCCGGACGGACGCCCACCGCCGAGGCGGCGATCACCGTGTACCCCAGGACGAGAAGGAACGCCATGAATGTGAACAGCCCTGAGCGCCAGGTTTTGCGCATCGAGAGGACGAGGACGGAACTTGCCGAGAGGACCAGCGTGTAAGGGAGGAAAGCGGGATTGAACTCGTCGCGTTGTTCGGAGCCCAACAGTTCCGCGAGCAGGATCAGCCCGGACAGAACCGCCAGGCGTTGGGGCCATGCATCCGAGTGGAGCATCAGTACGAAACAGACGAGGACCGCCGCAAGGATAAGGTACGCGCCGACGAATTCCCACGGCTGGAGCCGCTTGGCCGCAGCCAGGAACAGGCTGGAGGCAATGGTGATGCCCAACCCCAGAAGGGTTCCGTATTTCGACACCACACCGGGGCGGCGCGTAGTCCAAACCCCTCGTTTTCCCCGCATGCCGTTCCTTTGGATGTGTCCCAGAGCCAGCGAACTTGTAGCTCCTAAGAAGCATAATTGGGAGAGCACTTCGGAGCCTCGGTATTTCCCGACTGAGCCGGTATTTGACGGACATCGAGGAAGATCATGCGGGTCCTCCGGTGTCAGAGCCACCGCCTAGACTGGTAAACACCATGGATATGTTGTTTGACCCGTACGCGGATGGCCCCTTCAAAGCTGCAAGCCGAGCTGCCACCAAGGCCGCTCCGGCCATGCTTTCACGCGCCGGCAGCGGCCCTGCGCAGAGTGGTAGTGGGCCGGGCGGCTCTGCGCCTGGCGACTCTGCGTCCGGTGGGGCTGTGTCTTGGGGTGGCGCGCCCGGCGGTGGGCAAGACGGGGGCCACGCGGGCTTGCCGTCTGCGGAGGCATTGCTCGAAGGGTTGAACCCCCAGCAGGAGGAAGCCGTCAAACATGCCGGCAGCCCTTTGCTGATCGTCGCCGGTGCAGGGTCAGGCAAGACCCGCGTGCTGTCGAACCGCATTGCGTACCTGATAGCCACCAGGCGGGCGCACCACGGCGAGATCCTGGCCATTACCTTCACCAACAAGGCGGCCGCGGAAATGCGGGAGCGCATCGAAGCGCTGGTGGGTGCCCGCGCCAAGTCGATGTGGATCTCCACGTTCCACTCCTCCTGTGTGCGCATCCTGCGCCGCGAAGCCGCCAACGTGGGGCTGAACTCCAACTTCTCCATCTACGACTCCGCGGACTCCCTGCGGCTCATCACCCTCGTAGCGAAAAACTTGGACCTTGACCCCAAGAAGTTCGCCCCCAAGGCCATTCAGCACAAGATCTCGGCCCTCAAGAACGAGCTCATCGACGACGACGCGTTCGCCTCCAGTGCTAATTACAACGAACCCTTCGAGCAGGCCGTGGCCGAGGTCTTCAAGGGCTACACGCAGCGCTTGCGCCAGGCCAATGCCATGGACTTCGACGACCTCATTGCGCAGACCGTGTATATGTTCCGGGCCTTCCCTGCGCTCGCGGAGTCCTACCGACGTCGATTCCGCCATGTCCTCGTGGACGAATACCAGGACACCAACCACGCCCAGTACGCATTGGTCCGCGAAATCGTCGGCGAGGGTCCGCAGGCGAGCGAGCTGACCGTCGTCGGCGACTCCGACCAATCCATCTACGCCTTCCGCGGTGCGGACATCCGCAACATCGTCGAATTCGAGAAGGACTACCCGGAAGCCCGCACCATCAAGTTGGAGCAGAACTACCGCTCCACCCAGAACATCCTGAGCGCGGCGAACTCCGTTATTTCGCGCAACCCCAACCGCCCGGACAAGAAACTCTGGACGGCCGAAGGCGACGGCGAAAAGATCATCGGCTACGTGGGGGAGAACGAGCACGACGAAGCCCAGTTCATCGCCAAGGAGATCGACCGGCTCCAGGACGAGGAGGGCCTGCGTCCTGGCGACGTCGCCATTTTCTACCGCACCAACGCCCAGTCACGCTCCATTGAAGACGTCCTCGTCCGCGTTGGCCTGCCGTACAAAGTGGTGGGCGGTACCCGATTCTACGAACGCAAGGAAATCAAGGACGCCCTCGCGTACCTTCGCGTCCTGGTGAACCCCGACGACGACGTCAATTTGCGTCGCGTCCTCAACGAACCCAAGCGTGGAATCGGCGATCGTGCCGAAGGTGCCTTGGCGGCGTTGGCCGAGCGCGAACGCACGTCGTTTATGACCGCGGCACGCAAGGCGGACCAGGCTCCCGGCATGGCCACCCGCTCCGTGAACGCGGTTCTGGGCTTCGTGAAGCTTCTGGATGACCTGGCCGAAGTGGCCTCGGGTTCCGGGGCCGCGGCTGCCTTGGAAGCTGTCCTGGAACAGACCGGTTACCTGGCCGGGCTCCGCGCGAGCACCGATCCGCAAGACGAATCCCGTGTGGAAAACCTCGCCGAATTGGTTGCGGTGGTCCGGGAATACGAGCGCGACAACCCAGAAGGCTCGCTGGGCGAGTTCCTCGAGCAAGTCTCCCTCGTAGCCGACGCCGACCAGATCCCGGACGCTCCGGAGGGATCTTCCGAGGACGCTGCCGCGGCCGTGGCCGAGGCCAAGCGGATGGGCGTGGTCACGCTCATGACCCTCCACACGGCCAAGGGCTTGGAATTCCCCGTGGTCTTCCTGACCGGCATGGAACACGGGTTGTTCCCGCATCAGCGTTCCGCAACAGATCCGAAGGAACTGGCGGAGGAGCGTCGCCTGGCCTATGTGGGCCTCACCCGTGCACGGAAGCGTCTTTACGTGACCCGTTCGGAGGTCCGCAGCATGTGGGGCCAGAGCCAATACAACCCCGCCAGCCAATTCCTCGAGGAGATCCCCACCGGTCTCGTGGAGTGGAAGCGCGAAGGCACCTCCCGCCAAGTGAGCGGCTGGGGTAACGCCCCCATCGGCTCCGGGCGTTATGGCGGCTCTTTCTGGGGTGCCGGAACGTCGCGCGGCGCTGCCGCCAGCGGCACGGCGGGCTTCAACGCCGACGTGCCGGCCGCCGTCGTACGCAACCGTGTCCAGCCGCAAAAGGAAGTGGTCGCCGTCGTCGTGGGGGACAAAGTGAACCACACGAGCTTCGGCAACGGCACCGTGATCGGCATCGAAGGCGCCGGTGACAAGACCGTGGCAAAGGTGAAGTTCGACGTCGGCGAGAAACGGCTGCTGCTGCGTTACGCGCCGCTGACCAAACTGGATTCCTAGCGGCTTCCGGCGTCCTGTCGTCCTGGCATTATGGTGGCTGGACGCGCCGGAAAACCGCGTCATATAGCCGGTTTTTCTACGGTCGATAGAAGTGTGTGCTTACTCACTTAACAGGTACTGTAGAACAGGCTGGCCTCCCCGGGGGGCTAAAGTTCGAGAGGAACTTGCGCAATGTGACCGGCTGCTAGATGGCCGTTCGATGCGCACCTATCCGCAGCCGGTTTTCGCGGTCACCGTGGTTTCCGGCTGTACAGAAACTACTTCGACGTAGAAGGACACTAAACCGTGGACCTGTTTGAATATCAGGCGCGCGATATGTTCGAAGCGCACGGTGTACCCGTGCTCGCCGGCATCGTGGCGCACACTCCTGAAGAAGCAAAGGCTGCTGCCGAGAACATCGGCGGCGTGACCGTCGTCAAGGCGCAGGTAAAGGTCGGTGGCCGTGGCAAGGCCGGCGGTGTCAAGGTCGCAAAGTCCGCTGACGAAGCGCTTGAGCACGCCACCAACATCCTTGGCATGGACATCAAGGGCCACACCGTCAACAAGGTCATGATCGCCCAGGGCGCCGACATTGCTGAGGAATACTACTTCTCCGTCCTGCTGGACCGGGCCAACCGCAACTACCTGGCCATGTGCTCGGTTGAAGGCGGCATGGAAATCGAGCAGCTTGCTGTTGAGCGCCCCGAGGCACTCGCCAAGGTCGCCATCGATCCCGCCGTCGGAATCGACCAGGCCAAGGCCGACGAAATCGTTGCCGCTGCTGGTTTCTCCGAGGAACTGCGTGGCAAGGTTGCTTCCGTCATCCTCAAGCTCTGGGACGTCTTCAAGAAGGAAGACGCAACCCTTGTTGAGGTCAACCCGTTGGTCAAGACCGGCGCTGGCGACATCGTTGCCCTTGACGGTAAGGTCTCGCTGGACGAGAACGCCGGCTTCCGCCACCCCAAGCACGCTCACCTTGAGGACAAGGACGCAGCCGACCCGCTCGAGGCCAAGGCCAAGGCGCAGGACCTGAACTACGTGAAGCTTGACGGCTCGGTTGGCATCATCGGCAACGGCGCCGGTCTTGTGATGTCCACCCTCGACGTCGTTGCTTACGCAGGCGAAAACCACGGCAACGTCAAGCCGGCCAACTTCCTGGACATCGGCGGTGGAGCCTCCGCTGAGGTCATGGCTGCCGGCCTGGACGTCATCCTCGGCGACGAGCAGGTCAAGAGCGTTTTCGTGAACGTCTTCGGTGGCATCACCGCGTGTGACGCTGTGGCTAAGGGCATCGTCGGTGCACTGGCCGAGCTTGGTGTCCACGCGAACAAGCCGTTGGTTGTCCGTCTCGATGGCAACAATGTCGAAGAGGGCCGCCGCATCCTGGCCGAGGCCAACCACCCGCTGGTTACCCTGGCAGCCACCATGGACGAGGGCGCCGACAAGGCCGCCGAACTCGCCAACGCAGCGAAGTAAAGGGACCTCACTATGTCTATTTATTTGAACAAGGACTCCAAGGTCATCGTCCAGGGCATCACCGGCGGCGAAGGCACCAAGCACACCGCCCTGATGCTCAAGGCCGGCACCAACATCGTCGGTGGCGTCAACGCCCGCAAGGCCGGCACCACGGTGCTGCACGGCGACAAGGAAATCACCGTCTTCGGCACCGTCAAGGAAGCCATTGCGGAGACCGGCGCCGACGTCTCGATCGTCTTCGTTCCGCCGGCATTCACCAAGTCCGCCGTCGTTGAAGCCATCGAAGCAGGCATCGGCCTGGTTGTCGTCATCACCGAAGGCGTGCCTGTTCAGGACTCGGCCGAGTTCTGGGCACTCGCCCAGGCCACGGTGGACGCTGACGGCAAGCAGATCACCCGCATCATCGGGCCGAACTGCCCCGGGATCATCACCCCGGGCGAAGCCCTGGTTGGCATCACCCCGGCAAACATCACCGGCAAGGGCCCCATCGGCTTGGTCTCCAAGTCCGGTACCCTGACCTACCAGATGATGTACGAACTGCGCGACCTCGGCTTCTCCACCGCCATCGGCATCGGTGGCGACCCCGTCATCGGTACCACGCACATCGACGCCCTGGCTGCGTTCGAGGCTGACCCGGAGACCAAGGCAATCGTCATGATCGGCGAAATCGGTGGCGACGCAGAAGAGCGCGCAGCCGACTTCATCAAGGCCAACGTCACCAAGCCGGTTGTCGGCTACGTTGCAGGCTTCACCGCCCCCGAGGGCAAGACCATGGGCCACGCAGGCGCCATCGTCTCCGGCTCTGCGGGTACGGCTCAGGCCAAGAAGGAAGCTCTCGAAGCTGCAGGCGTGAAGGTCGGCAAGACGCCGTCCGAGACCGCCAAGCTCCTCCGCGAGGTCTTCGCAACCCTCTAGCAGGACCCTGCGCAGGCGCTCTCTGCGCGACCATAAGTACGACGGCGCCCGTCACCTTCCACGCGAAGGTGACGGGCGCCGTCGTTGTTTAAGGATTGTTGCAGATGAGAGTGGTCGTGAGACGGCGAAACACTCACACATAGCGACGTTCAAACACTCAAATTTGCCTTTAGTGGCGCGTGTCTTAAGTGATTTTTAGGTTGGGATTTGGGAGAATTGGGGCATGGCTCATCCTCCTGCCCCGGCCCTGGTTTTGCGCGACGGTGACGAGGCGGTGTTGGCCGGCTGGGTGAGGTCATCGTCGGTGCGGGCCGGGCTGGCGCAGCGGGCGCGGATCGTGTTGCTGGCTGCCGACGGGGTGGCGAATGTGCAGATCGCCGCGCTGGTCGGGGTGACCGTGCCCACGGTGACGGCCTGGCGGAACCGGTACCTGGGCGCGGGGCTGGCCGGGCTGGAGGACCGTGAGCGCCCGGGCCGTCCGCGGGAAATCGACCGGGCCAGGATCATCACCGCGACCTTGACGCCGCCTCCGAAGAAGCTTGGTGTCACGCACTGGTCGGCACGGCTGCTGGCAAAGCACCTGGGGATTGATTTTTCCACCGTGGCCCGCACCTGGCGCGAGCACGGAGTCAAGCCCTTCAAGGAGGAGACGTTCAAGTTCTCCACCGACCCCGAGCTGGAGGCCAAGGTCATCGACGTGGTCGGGCTGTACATGGCACCGCCGGAGAACGCGGTGGTGCTGTGCATCGATGAGAAGAGCCAGATCCAGGCCCTGGACCGCACCCAGCCCGGGCTGCCGCTGCAGATCGGCTCCGCCGCCAAGCGCACCCACGACTACATCCGGCACGGGACCACGACCTTGTTCGCGGCCCTGGACATCGCCACCGGCAAGCTCACCGGACAATGCAAACCGGCGCACACGCGAAAGGAGTTCCTGTCCTTCCTCAAGCACGTCGCCCGGAGCTACCCGGCACAGGAACTGCACCTGGTGATGGACAACTACGGCACGCACAAGACCGCCGAGATCAAGGCCTGGCTCGCGGAGCACCCGCGCATCCACGTGCACTTCACCCCCACCAGCGCATCCTGGCTGAACATGGTGGAGATCTGGTTCGGCATCGCCGAACGCCAAGCCATCCACCGCGGCACCTTCAGCTCCGTCACCGACCTGACGCGCAAGATCCGTGCGTTCATCAACGGCTGGAACGACCGCTCCCACCCCTTCACCTGGACCAAATCCCCGGAAGAGATCCTGGCGAAAGCCAAACCAAAAACAACTTCAAACACGCGCCATTAGTGGTACTCGTTTTGTCGCTTAGGGACACTCATTTTGTCTTCATTGCACCCCAGCGGCAGAAACGATGGCTTAGCCTCAACCAAGGAGGCGCCGATCCTGGTAGATCAAAATACATAGGGGAACGGGACGAAAACAGCCGTATGGCTTTCTAAGGGCTCTCCGGGTCTGAATGTGCGAGACCCACCTCGACGCAGTGGCTAGTCCTGTTCTGGAATCAACAGATTGGGGAACGCTGTGAAGACTTGGAACCTATTAAAAATGGCACTTGGATGTTTTCTTGCCGTCGCGATTTTGACACCAAATGCGGCTACGGCCGCGACGGCTCAAAAAAATGTCCCGGTACCTTCTGTAAAGAAGATTGATAACTTTACCATCAGTCAAACGACGGTAACGGCCGCTCCGGATGGGGCAGGGAAACTTGCTGCGGCGAACACAATCGAGACTGCAAGATCCTCTGATCCGTCCGGTTTCGCGGCTCGAAAAAAACTAATCACATCCTCGCCTGAGACTATGGCCTACCTGACGTCGTTTTCGGGGCTGTCGTTGAATGAGCAGGTTGAAGGGCTAGCCTCATTGATGCCGGAGGATGCCCTGTCTGGGTTTACGCAGATGATGGACGCGGGCGTTCTCGAGTTCAGAGTTCAGGTCCTTGAACGCGATGCATTTAGCATAGAGATGATGGTGCACCAGCAGAACACAATGCAGACGCAGGGTCTGGGAGATCTTCCCCGGTGCCCGTCAGCGTGGGCTGCCTTCTGGGCTTGGTTTGCCGTGAACGTGACGACTTGCGGCGCATTTGCGCCCTTTCCGGTTGCGGCCTTCTTGTGCGCCGCGGGGTTCGCGGTTGGCGGGGCAATCATCGACTTCAATATGAGCTGTTGAAATGGCGGGCAGGAGCCGGATGGCCGCGCGATCTAGATACTGGCTGACTTTGAGTGCGTTGCTCGGCGCGACGGTAATTGTGGTTGGGTTCGCTCCGGTTCCACTCATTTTCATTCTTGGCGCTTGCCTCATGGCCGGGTTTCTTGCGACCGCGGCACTGTACGGTCAATGGCAACCCGAAACGATGAGGTCTGGCGCGATGGCCGCGCCGGTACCTGTCTTCAGCGCGATCGTCACATTTAACGTTGCACTTTTGCTCCGGGGTAGCGAGCTTGGCTGGTACCTCATTCCGCCCCTGGCAGCGGCCCTTTTCATCGGTTGTTTTGCATGGGCACGCAGGCGCGGACCATACGTCGAACCGAAGACTATCTCACACCGCAAATAGGAGGCCTCCATGCAAAAGGAATCCGCGCAAATGAAAGATTTCCAAGCCACACTTGCCACGGGTTGGACGGGCTTGATCTTCTGGGTTCTGATGGCTGGCTGCATTTTCCTTCCTTGGTTGCCGGTTGTGCAGTCGATGCCGGGTGCCGTCGCGGCGCTTTCGGTGATGTCGGTTGTTTACGTCTTTATCGTCGTTCCCTTGATCGTCAGCAACAGAAAGTCCGACTCTGGAAGGAGCCAATGACCGTTTGATAGCGGTTGTTTCGATGTACCAGCCCGCCATGACGATGCGCCTCTCCTTGCTAGGGGAGAGGCGCATCGTCGTGTTTGGCCGGGATATCCGAGATCAACCCTGGACCGGGTCTTTAGCATGTCGTTTTAGCGGCGACGCGTTGGATTCGGCCCAATCATTCGAATGGATAAACCGGGTAGGCGCGGAATCTCGCGGCCGTATCCTGCGTCGAGCGGAATGATCCAGCAGAATCCGACGGCAGCCGGCCAAACATCCCGCGACAACGCCCCGCACGGCCGGATTGGGCGCCAGGCCGTCCTTGCGACCCTTCGGAATAGTTTGTTAGTATGTCAGGACAAACTATCAAAGGAGAGCAAATGCCCCTCGTTCGCATTGATGTCAACGAAGGCCGCACACCAGAGCAGCTCGGTGACCTTAGCAAGCGAATCCACGATGCCATCCTCGCCGAGTACGGCATCCCTGAGCGCGACTACTTCCACATCATCACCGAGCATCCCGTGGGCCAGATTGTTGCGCAGGATGCCGGCCTCGGTTTCGAACGAAGTTCCGGCGTGGTCATGATCCAGATATTCACCCAGGGCGGCCGGAGCCGCGAAGCTAAGCAATCATTGTTCGCCGCCATTGCCGCCCAGCTCGGCGAGATTGGTGTCGCGGGCGAAGACGTCTTCCTGGGGTACGTCGAAAACAGTGCCGATGATTGGTCCTTCGGCTTTGGCCGCGCCCAGTATGTCACTGGCGAGCTTGCCGTTCCCGCGCGGTAAATCCGGCGTTTTGGGGCGGATTCAAGCCCAAGTCGCCGAGTAATTTATGCCATTACGTTTCGTTGTAAATATGTCAGTACAAACCTTTGACAGGACATGAATTCTGGTGCAAAGTAGTGGTTGTGGCCCCGCTCACTGCGGGCCGGCAAAAGCACCGGAGCTCTCACCGTCCCGCAAGAAGAGTTCACTACAGAAAGGTCCGCGATCACCGTGACCCACGAACTGCTCACCATCGGGCGCATCAGCGTTGATATCTACCCGAACGACATCGGTGTGGGACTGGAGGATGTGCAGTCCTTCGGCAAGTATCTTGGCGGCTCACCGTCCAACGTGGCCGTTGCCGCTGCCCGCCACGGCCGCCGTTCCGGCGTGATTACGCGCACCGGCGACGACCCTTTCGGCATCTACCTCCACCGCGAGCTGCGCAAGTTCAAGGTCGACGACGCATTCGTCACCCCGGTGCCGGGCCTTCAGACCCCGGCCACATTCTGCGCGATCCAGCCTCCGCACGACTTCCCGTTGTACTTCTACGGCCGTTTCCCGACGGCGCCGGACCTGCAGATCAAGGCCGAGGAACTGGACCTGGCTGCCATCAAGGACGCCGGCATCTTCTGGTCCACCGTGACCGGCCTCTGCCAGGAACCGAGCCGTTCGGCCCACCTCGCGGCCCACGAAGCACGGCCGCGGACCGGACTGGGCGAGGGCCAGTACACCATCCTGGACCTGGACTACCGGCCGATGTTCTGGGCTTCCGAGGATGAGGCGCGGGCAGAGGTCGCCAAGATCCTTCCGCACGTCACGGTGGCCATCGGCAATGACAAGGAATGTGCCGTCGCCGTGGGCGAGGGAACCCCGGACGAGCAGGCCGACCGCCTCCTGGCCGCAGGCGTCGAGATCGCCGTCGTCAAGCTCGGACCCGAAGGCGTCATGGCCAAGACCCGCACCGAACGCGTTGTCTCCGCTCCCGTCCCCGTGGAGACCGTCAACGGCCTGGGTGCCGGCGACTCGTTCGGCGGCGCCTTCTGTCACGGTCTGCTGTCCGGCTGGCCTTTGGCCCAGATCCTGGACTACGCCAACGCCGCAGGGGCTATCGTCGCCTCCCGCCTCTCCTGCGCCGACGCGATGCCGACGCCGGAGGAAGTCACCTCGTTGCTCGCCGAACGCGGCCGCCTGACCCCGGCCGGCGACGCCGGCACCGAAGCAGTAGCTTCCCACGCAGCAGTTTCCGAAGGAGCAACACGTTGAGCTTCAATGATGACCCCCGCCGTTACGAGCACCTCAGTGCCATCCGGCTTGAAGATCCCGACGCCGTTGCCCGCGCTGCCGCCGCACGTCGCCGCCACCCGGGCCTGAAGTACGGGACCCAGAACTTCATCGTGGCCGCCGACCACCCGGCCCGCGGCGCCCTAAGCGTCGGTTCAGACCCGGTGGCCATGGCGGACCGCCGGGATCTTTTGGACCGCCTGCAGATCGCTTTGGCGAATCCCGCCGTCGACGGTGTCCTGGCCTCGCCGGACATCATGGATGACCTGCTCCTGCTCGGGGCGCTTGAGGGCAAGCTTGTCTTCGGCTCGATGAACCGCGGCGGACTCGCGGGGTTGGTCAACGAAATCGACGACCGTTTCACGGGCCACACCGCAGCCGCCCTGGACGCACTCGGTGCCGACGGCGGGAAGATGCTTACCCGGATCTGCCTCGGTGACCCGGATACGGCGTCGATCCTGGAAGCGACGGCCAAGGCGGTGGACTCCCTCGCAGCGCGCAAGCTCATCGCCATGGTGGAACCGTTCCTGTCCGTCCGCGAGGCGAACGGCAAGGTCCGCAACGACCTGTTCCCGGACGCGGTCATCAAGTCGGTGGCGATTGCGCAGGGCCTTGGTTCCACGAGCGCCTACACCTGGATGAAGCTCCCGGTCGTGGCCGAGATGGAACGCGTCATGGCCGCCACCACACTGCCCACGGTCCTGTTGGGCGGAGATCCGGACGCGGGCCAGGACGAGGTCTTCGCCAGCTGGCAGGCCGCGCTTGCCCTGCCCGGAGTCCAAGGATTGACTGTGGGACGGACCCTTTTGTATCCGGCCGACGGGGACGTGGCCGGGGCCGTGGCCACCGCCGCCTCGCTCCTGAAAACGCCAGCGCTGCTGAAGACACCTGCGAAAGTATCGGAGTAAGAGTAATGTCAACGCGCAGAATGACGGTCGCCCAGGCGGTTGTCGTGTTCCTGTCCAAGCAGTACACGGTGGACACAGTCGGCGGGAGCGAGTACCGGGAGCGACTGATCCCCGGCACCTTCGGGATCTTCGGACACGGCAACGTCGCCGGCGTCGGCCAGGCCCTCAAGCAGTACCAGCATCTCGACCCGAGCATCATGCCGTACTACCAGGGCCGCAACGAGCAGGCCCAGGCGCACCAGGCTGTCGGCTACGCCCGGCACACCCGCCGCCGCCAGACCTTCGCAATCAGCACCTCGATCGGCCCGGGTTCCTCGAACTTGCTGACCGGCGCCGCGCTGGCCACCACCAACCGGCTGCCGGTCCTGCTCCTGCCCAGCGACACGTTCGCCACCCGGGCCGCGGATCCCGTGCTGCAGCAGCTCGAGCTGCCCTACGCCTACGACATCACGGTCAACGACGCCTTCCGTCCGCTGTCCAAGTTCTTCGACCGGGTCTCCCGCCCGGAGCAGTTGTTCTCGGCGTTCCACCACGGCCTGCGCGTCCTGACGGACCCGGCCGAGACCGGCGCGGTCACCATTTCGCTGCCGCAGGACGTCCAGGCAGAAGCCTTGGATGTCCCGGAAGAATTCCTGGCCGAGCGCGAATGGCGGATTCGCCGCCCCGAAGCCGACGACGACGAGATCCGCCGCGCCGCCGAGGCCATCCGCGCCGCGAAACGGCCTTTGATCATCGCCGGCGGCGGCGTCCTCTACGCCTTCGCCAACGAGGAACTCGCCAAGTTCGCCGAGCTTACCGGCATCCCGGTGGGTAACACCCAGGCCGGCGTGGGCGTCCTTCCGTGGGACCACAAGTTCTCGCTCGGAGCCATCGGCTCCACGGGCACGACGGCGGCGAACGCCATCGCGGCCGAGGCTGACTTGATCATCGGCATCGGTACCCGTTACGAGGACTTCACGACGGCGTCGCGCACTGCGTTCCAAAACCCCGACGTGAAGTTCGTCAACATCAACGTGGCCGCGATCGACGCGTACAAGCACGGCACCGTGCTGCCGATCGTCGCCGATGCCCGCAAGGCCCTGGTCAAGCTGAACCAGGCGCTCGGCGGCTACCGTGTCGGCGCGGACCTTGAGCAGAAGATCGCGGCGGAGAAGAAACGCTGGGACGGCATCGTGGACGAAGCCTTCGACACCAGGCACACGCCGCTCCCGGCGCAGAACGAGATCATCGGCGCCACCAACCGGGCCATGGATGAGCAGGACGTTGTCATCTGCGCCGCCGGATCCTTGCCGGGTGACCTGCACAAGATGTGGCGTGTCCGGGATCCGTTCGGCTACCACGTCGAATATGCCTACTCGTGCATGGGCTACGAGATCCCCGGCGGCCTGGGTGTCAAGCGTGCCGCGTTGGCCGAGGCCTCTGCGGGCGGCAAGGACCGGGACGTGGTCGTCATGGTGGGGGACGGCTCCTACCTGATGATGCACACCGAACTGGTTACCGCGGTCGCCGAACGCATCAAACTGATCGTCGTCCTCATCCAGAACCACGGCTACGCCTCGATCGGCTCGCTCTCCGAGTCGCTGGGCTCGCAGCGCTTCGGCACCCAGTACCGGGTCCTGGACAAGGAACGGCACTCCTTCGACGCCGGCGAGAACCTGCCCATTGACTTGGCCACGAACGCCGAATCCCTCGGCGCGAAGGTGATCCGGATCGAACCGGGCGAGAAAGTCATCGCCGAACTGGAACAGGCCATCCGCGACGCGAAAGCCGCCCCGGAAGAGACCGGACCGATCGTCATCCACGTCGAATCGGACCCCCTGCTGGACGCCCCGAGCTCCGAATCCTGGTGGGACGTCCCCGTCTCCCAGGTCTCCGAACTCGAATCCACCCAACAGGCCTACCAGACGTATACAGACCACAAGAACCGCCAGCGCAAGCTGCTCGGCTAACCCCCTCAAGCTCGCTTCAAGCCACAGACAAGGAAGTCCGCACATGTCGACGACGACCACCCTGACCACCATCCAACATTTCATCAACGGTGTAGAAACCGCAGGCGCCGGCGATCGCAGCCAGCCGGTCTACAACCCGGCCACCGGCGCAGTCTCCGCAACGTTGCGCCTCGCGAACCGGGCCGATCTTGACGCCACGGTCGCCGCGGCGAAGGCTGCTGCGGAAAAGTGGGGCGATTTCTCCCTGGCCAAGCGCACCGCGGTGCTGTTCAAGTTCCGCGAACTGGTCGCCTCACACGTGGACGAACTCGCGGCCCTGATCACGGCCGAGCACGGCAAGGTCATCTCCGATGCCAAGGGCGAGATCGGCCGCGGCCTGGAAGTGATCGAGTTCGCCTGCGGCATCCCGCAGCTGCTCAAGGGCGACTACTCGGACCAGGTCTCCACCGGCATCGACGTGTTCTCCTTCCGCGAGCCGCTCGGCGTCGTCGCCGGCATCACCCCGTTCAACTTCCCCGTCATGGTTCCGCTGTGGATGGCGCCGATGGCGATCGCCACGGGCAACGCGTTCATCCTCAAGCCCTCCGAACGGGACCCCTCCGCCTCGATGCTCCTCGCGAAGCTGTGGAAGCAGGCCGGCCTGCCCGACGGCGTCTTCCAGGTCCTGCACGGTGACAAGGAAACCGTCGACGGGCTCCTGACCCACCCGGATGTGGACGGCATCTCCTTCGTCGGCTCCACTCCGATCGCGAAGTACGTCCACGAAACCGCCACCAAGCACGGCAAGCGGGTCCAGGCCCTGGGCGGCGCGAAGAACCACGCGATCATCATGCCCGACGCCGACTTGGACAACGCCGCCGACCATCTGGCGGCCGCCGCGTTCGGTTCCGCGGGCGAGCGGTGCATGGCCATCTCGGTCGCGGTCGCCGTCGGCGATGCCGCCGAGCTGCTGGTGAAGAAGGTCGAGGAGCGCGCCCTGGCCGTGAAGGTCAAGAACGGCACCGAGCCCGACGCCGAAATGGGACCGGTCATCACCCCGGCCTCCAAGGAACGCATCGTGCGGATCGTCACCGAAGCCGAAGCCGCGGGAGCGGCGATGGTCGTGGACGGCCGCGACCTCGTGGTCCCCGGCCACGAAGAAGGCTTCTGGGTCGGCCCCACCGTGATCGACCACGTCAAGACCGAAATGACCGCCTACACCGAGGAAATCTTCGGACCCGTCCTCGTCGTCGTCCGCGTCGAGGACCTGGACGCGGGCATCAAGCTCATCAACTCCAACCCGTACGGCAACGGCACCGCGATCTTCACCTCCTCCGGCGCCAACGCCCGGAAGTTCCAGCGCTCCGTCACCGTGGGCATGGTGGGCATCAACGTGCCCCTGCCGGTACCGGTGGCCTACCACTCCTTCGGCGGCTGGAAAGCCTCGCTCTTCGGCGACAAGCACATCTACGGACCCGAAGGCGTGTCCTTCTACACCCGCGGCAAGGTGGTCACCTCCCGCTGGCCCGAACCCACCCACGCCTCCGGCGCTTCCTACAACTTCCCCTCCAACTAGTCCCCTTCCACCCAACTAACTAGCATTTGTTGTCGTTATGAGCCCTCATAACGACAACAAATGCGAGTCAGTTGGGCCGGCCGAGCGCCGTTTGAACAAGGATTGAGCAATGACAGAGAACAAACTCATCATCGGCACGGCCCCGGACTCCTGGGGCGTCTGGTTCGCGGATGACCCTCAGCAGACCCCTTGGGAGCGATTCCTGGACGAAGTGGCCGAGTCTGGCTACAAGTGGATCGAACTAGGCCCCTACGGCTACTTGCCGAACGACCCCACCCGCCTCGCCGAGGAACTCAAGCAGCGCGACCTCAAAGTCACCGCGGGTACGGTCTTCACGGCCTTCCACCGCGGCGCCGCACAGTACGAGGAAGCCTGGGAGCCGGCACGCAAGGTTGCCGAACTGACGGCTGCCATGGGTGGCGAGCACATCGTGGTCATCCCGGCCATGTGGCGCGACGACGTCACGGGTGAGGCTGTGGAAAGCGGGGAACTCACCGAGAAAGCCTGGAGCGATCTGTTCGCCGGCCACAACCGCATGGGCAAAGTGCTGCTGGAAGACTTCGGGCTCAAGCAGCAATTCCACTCCCACGCAGATTCCCACGTAGGCGCCCAGGCCGATATCGAAACGCTTCTGGCGTCTACCGATCCCCAGTACCTGAATCTGTGCCTGGACACCGGGCACGCGGAATACTGCGGAGCGTCCAGCCTGGAACTGATCAAAAACTACCCGGACCGGATCGGCTACCTGCACCTGAAGCAGATCAACCCGGAAGTCTTGAAGAAGGTCAACGAGGAAAACTTGACCTGGGCCGCTGCCAACCTGGCCGGTGTCATGACCGAACCGCCGAACGGACTGCCGGATCTTCGGGCAGTCATCGAAGCCGTTGAAGGACTTAACCGCCCGATCTTTGGCATTGTGGAACAGGATATGTACCCCGTGGCCTTCGACGTCCCGATGCCCATCGCCAAGCGTACCCGCAACTACCTGCTCTCGTGCGGCTCCCGCACGACTGTCAACTAACGCTGCCTCTCAAGCACAGACAACTAAGGACAGAAACAATGACTGACATTCTCCGCGTGGCCGTCATCGGCGCAGGCCGCATGGGCGCCGACCACATCAAGCGGCTCAGCACCCGCATCCACGGCGCCGAAGTGGCCGCCGTCGTCGACGTCGACCTCGCCCGGGCGCAGGCCGCCATCGCAGGGATCGACGGCGCCGTCGCCCTCGCCAGCGCCGAAGAGGCCCTCAACAACGGCGACGTCAACGCCGTACTGATCGCGACCCCGGGATTCCTGCATGAGGAAATCCTGTACAGGGCACTGGAGAAGGACTTCCCCATCCTCTGCGAAAAGCCGCTGACCCCTGATGCCGAGAGTGCCTGGAAGGTTGTGCAAGCCGAAACGGCGCTCGGCCACAAGCGGATCCAGGTGGGCTTCATGCGCCGCTTCGACGCCGAATACGCCGCCCTGGGTTCCGTGATCCGCGATCGTGAACTCGGCGAGCTCCTCATGCTGCACCACCAGCACCGCAACCCGGACACGCCCCAGGGATTCACCAACGAGATGCTCATCAACGACTCCGTGGTCCACGAATTCGATGCCATCCGCTTCTTCACCGGCGAGGAAATCACCTCCGTGCAGGTCCGCCTGGGCAAGGCGACGCGTAACGCCCCGAACGGCCAGCACGACCCGCAGCACGTCCTGATCGAGACCGAGTCCGGTGTCCTGGCCGACGTCGAAATCTACGTGAACGCCAAGTTCGGCTACGAAGTGGCCACCCAGGCGTCCTTCGAGGACGGCATCGTGAGCATCGGCGGCGACGGCGGACCTTACGTCCGCAGCGCCGGCCGCTGGGGCGGCAAGGTCACTCCAGGTTTCGAAGAGCGCTTCGGTGCCGCGTACGACGTCGAGGTCCAGGCCTGGGTCGACGGCGCCCGCCGCGGCGAAATCGGCGGCCCCACCGCCTGGGACGGCTACGCCACCGCAGCTTGCTGCGAAGCGGGCGTCGAAGCCCAGAAGTCGGGCGAAAAGGTCGCGGTACAGCTCAACACCAAGCCTGAGCTGTACAAGTAGGAATGACCATGAAGATTGCCCTCGACCCCACACCGTTCCACCACAGCCACAGCCTGCTGGAGTTTCCGCGACTGGCCGCCGATCTCGGCTACAAATACCTCCAGCTGACCCCGCACGCTGACTTTATCCCGTTCTTCAACCACCCAAAGGCCCACGACGAACTGGTGGGCCAGTTGAAGAAGGCCTGCAAGGACGCCGACGTCGAGATCGCCTCGGTGCTTCCCGTTCTGCGCTGGTCCGGACCGGACGAAGACGCCCGCGAGGCCGCGGTCCGTTACTGGAAGCGTGCCATCCGGATCACCGTTGATCTTGGCGTGCAGACCATGAACACCGAATTCAGCGGCCGCCCGGAAAAGGCAGAGGAGTCCGAAAGGGCGTTCTACCGCTCCATGGAAGAGCTGCTTCCGATCATTGAGCGCGAAGGCCTGGACGTCCTCATCGACCCGCACCCGGACGACTTCGTGGAGGACGGACTCGCCGCCCTGCGCGTCATCCGGGGCGTGAACTCGCCCAACATCGGCATGGTCTACGTTGCCTCCCACACGTTCCACATGGGCAACAAGCCGCTCGACATCATGCGGGCCGCGGGGGACAAGCTGCGCCTGGTCCACGTGTCCGACACCATGGACCACCACGCCTCCCACGGGCTGCGCTACATCACCAACCCGCCCGGAAACGCCGTACGCGTGCACCAGCACCTCAAGATCGGCGACGGCGACGTCAACTGGGACGAGTTCTTCGGTGGACTCAAGGAAATCGGCTTCCTGGACAAGGACAACACCGTCATGGTGTCCAGCGTCTTCGCCGAGGACGACAACGCCAACGAGGTCTCCCGCTACCAGCTGGAAACCATGGGCAAGTACATCGCCAAGGTCCAGTAAGGGCAGACAACAAAGGGAGGCGGCGATCTCTCAAGATCGCCCCAGCTACCGAAGCAGGGATGCCAGGCAGGTGTTGTATCCGGCCATGACTTCCTCGAAACTAAGCAGTCGCGGCCTGCCATGAACGGTGGTCTTGTGAAATGCGGGGAGTTCTTCCGGGGAGCACAGCAGCGGTTCGCAGCTGCGACCGGCGGTTTCCAGGGTGGCGATGCCCCAAGGGCGAACGGCCGGTGTGACAGTGATGTCGATGGCGTTCAGCGTGTCGGTGAGGAGGTTGCGGACGACCGACCTCCAAGCGGCAACGAAGGATTCGCAGAGCATTTCGATCTTGTCGTTGTCATTGAGATCGTAGCTCCGAAGCAAATCTTCGGAGAGGCTGTCCCACTCTTCGGTGGACCGTACGAGCAGGTGGGCGGCCCGGATACGGGCGCTGGTTTCGTTCAAGGAAGGCATTAGTCTTCTTTCAAGGTTGGCGTCTGTAGGGTCGCCTGTGGCTGGACCGGTTGCTGGTTCTTGCCGGGGTTGCGTGCGCTGGCGGCGCGGGCGACGTGGCTTCGGGCGTGGTCCACGGCGGGGCCTAGTTCGGTGAAGAGGTGTTTGTGGTGGCGAAGGGAGTCCAGGACTCCCACCTGGGTGACGAGCCGAAGGTGGCGCTCCTGGATCCCCTTGATCAGCACAGTGATTCCGCGGCGTTCCAGAGCCTGGACGATGTCGGTGATTGTTCTGGCCCCGGTTGCGTCCAGGATCTGCAGTTGTGACATGCGGATGATCACGACGTCGACGTTCCGGATGGCGCTGACCCGCTCCAGGACGCGCTCGGCGGCGGCGAAGAACAATGCCCCGTCGAGCCGGAACACGGCGATGTGCTCGTCGCCTTCGTGGACCGGGCCCGGGATTTCCTCCCGGTGCACCCCGCTGGACCGGACCAAGGCACGCAGGGCGAAGAAGGCGGCGACCGCGATCCCGATTTCCACCGCTTCGATCAGGTCGAAGGACACGGTGATCAGCGCGGTGACGAAGAACACGACCGTGTCGGCGCGGGTTGATCCGATCACGCTGCGCAGCGTCTTGAGGGAGACCATGCGTGTCGCGGTGACCATCAGCACCCCGGCCAGCGCGGCAAGGGGGATGCGGGAAACCGGGCCTGTGGCCAGGTACACCACGGCCAGCAGGACCAGCGCATGGGTGATGGCGGCGAGGCGTGTCCGGCCGCCGGAGCGAATGTTCACCGCGGTGCGGGCGATGGCACCAGTGGCCGGCATGCCGCCGAAGAATCCGGACGCGACGGACGCCAGGCCCTGGCCCAGGAGCTCACGGTCCGCGTCGTAGGGGCCGGTATCGGAGATCGACGCCCCGACCCGTGCCGAGAGCAAGGACTCGATCGCGGCCAGGGCCGCGATCGTGGCCGCGGACCCGGCCAGTGCGGTGATCGTCGCCAGGTCCAGCGAAGGCATCATCGGGGCCGGCAGGGAGTCGGGCAGGGCACCGATCCGGGTCACGGGCAGATCGAGGAACTGCGCGGCCACAGTGGCGATGATGATCGCGATGAGCGAGCCCGGGATCCGGGGATGGATCCGCGGTGAGGCAACCATGATCACCGCGACCAGAGCTACCACGGCAACCGGGGCAAGAACCGAGGCTGGGGACACAGTGCCGATGGCCTGGATCGCCGAGATGACGGCGTTGCTGCTAGGCCCGGGCTTGCCGCCGAACGCGGCAGGGACCTGCTGCAGGAAAATGATTACCGCGATTCCGACGGTGAAGCCCTCGATCACAGGCCAGGGCAGGAGAGCCACGACCCGCCCGAGTTTGAGTAGCCCGGCGGCCACCACTATCACCCCGGCAAGGACCGAGACTGCGGCCAGTGCACCGATCCCGTGGGCAGCGATGACCGGGCCCAGAACCACGACCATGGCGCCGGTGGGTCCGGAGACCTGGATATTGGAACCACCGAAGACGGCCGCGATCACGCCAGCGATCACAGCGGTGATCAGTCCGCTGGCCGCACCCGCGCCGGAGCTGACACCGAACGCCAAAGCCAGCGGCAGCGCGACGATGCCGACGGTGACCCCGGCAACCAGGTCTCCTTTCCAGGTACGCGGCAACAGCGCGTAATCCTGCCGCACGGGCAGGAAAGCCCGGGCCGCGACCAGGACCTTCACGGGGTGCTGGCCGCTGCGGCTGACGCGGGTGCAGTCGCTTCTGAGGACTCAAGCTGCGCCCGGGTGGTGTGCAGCATGTCGTTGAGCAGCAGTCTCGCCACGGAGAGGAGTTCGGCGACCTGAGGGTACGCCAAGGTGTAGAACATCTGCAGCGCCCGTCGTTCTCCCTTGACGAGCTGATATCGGCGCAGCACCGACAGATGCTGAGACAGGTGCGAAGCCTCCAGGCCTGTTGCGGCCAGAAGCTCTGTCACTGACACTTCGGGCGCCGCCGACAGTAGCTCCAGAACCCGGATCCTGACCGGGTGAGCCAGCCCCTTGAACAGATTGGCCTTCACCTCGTACAGCGGTGCCCGGAAATCCGCGAACTCTTCCATGACTGCCTCCTTGCCCGTCACCACAAGCCTTTGCTTGATTATTTTATGGATTCATCATCCAGTGTAACAAGGGCGGGAACGGAAAGCCTTACGGGCCAGCGCGAAGGGCCCCATCCGACTTCTCGGATGAGGCCCTCTCGTTACGCTGGCTTGTTGCAGGTTCCTGGGTCGTCGCCTTCAGCGCCCTGAGAAGCGATGCTACCCGTTGGTCAATATTCCATAGTTGGGATTGGCGTTGAAGAATGCCTGGACTGGAGCGGTGATGACCGTTGCGCTGCACTTCCGTGTTTCGGTCGCAGGCGCGCCTTGGCAGTTGTTGCCACCGCCGCGAATTCCGCTAATGATGCCTGCAGCATATGCGTAACCGTTACGTGCAGCGACCACGGGTAGGTGGCCCCCAAGGGCAAATAATCCGAACGATGAAGAAACTCCAGGAGATGCCCGCACATGGTCGAACAGAACGGTTTCTCCATCAGTGAGCTACGGCGCCGTCCCATCATGGCGCTTACAGCATTGCTGGGCATGCTCATTATTGTGATCGCGATTGCGCTGCCTGCGCTGTGGACAGACAGCTACCCGGTTCGAATATTCTCAGCGAGCATGACCGTAGCAGGCGCTGGCGTCTTGGTGCTCGGGCTTTCAGTGAGCACCTTTCTGAAGCCAGGTACCCGCGCAAAGGAATTCACCTTTGTAGGTTCTGGGGGGATTGGAATGGCAATGATGGTCATCGGCGCACTGACTCTCGTGGAAATCGACCGCCCGGTGTGAAAATTGAGTGGGAGGGCGGGGAAACCCGACCCTCCCA
Source organism: Arthrobacter sp. 2MCAF14 (assembly GCF_052115645.1). Taxonomy (NCBI): domain Bacteria; kingdom Bacillati; phylum Actinomycetota; class Actinomycetes; order Micrococcales; family Micrococcaceae; genus Arthrobacter; species Arthrobacter sp. 2MCAF14. The sequence continues at coordinate 90,965 of NZ_JBFRHB010000017.1, forward strand.
CACAATTTCCGTGGTGTCGCGACTAGTTCCTATGCCGTCACGTTCAGCGACGCCGTGAGCGCTGCGTCGGCGTCCCGCAGGACCTTGGCGGCCACTTCGAGCCCTTCGATCCGGCCGAGCGAAGTGTCTTCGTGCTCGATGTTGACCAGCATGTTCGGGTCCGCTTCATGCAGGGCACGCAGGAACTCGGTCCAGTAGGCGGTGTCATGCCCGCGGCCGAGGGCAACGAAGTCCCACGCGGAGTTCTTGGGCCATTCGTTGGCCCACTCGTCGCCGCCGAGGTTCGTGCGGCTTTCGTCCGGTGAGAGGCGACGGAAGCTGTTGTCGAGGACCCCGTAGAGGGCGGCATTCTCGGTATTGACGCGGACGTCTTTCGCGGCTGCCTGAAAAACCAGCGGGCCGAGTTCGCGGACCACTGCTACCGGATCCATCTGCTGCCAGAACAGGTGCGAAGCATCCAGTTCAACGCCCACATGGGTGGCTCCTGTGAGCTCGATGAGCTTGCGGACGTCGGCAGTGTTGAACACGATGTTCTGCGGGTGCAGCTCGAGGGCCACCTTGACGCCATGGTCAGCGGCCAGGCGATCGGTCTCGCGCCAGAACTTCGCCGCGACGCCCCACTGGTAATCCAACACCTCCAAAGCCGCCGAATTCCAGGCGTTGACGATCCAGTTCGTCACGGTCGCGCCGGGCTCACCGCCGGGCAGGCCGGACATAGTCACTACCCGGTTCTGTCCGAGGCGCTCCGCAAGCCGTATGGAGCGGCGAATGTCCTCGGCATGCTTCTCGCCGATCTCGCGCTTCGGGTGCAAGGGGTTGCCGTTGCAGTTGAGTCCTGCGATCGCGACGCCGGTCCCCTCGAAGATCGCGAGGTAGTCGTCGCGGGCGGCATCCGACACAAGAATGTCGTCGAAGGTGGGGACGTGGACCGCGGGCAGAAACCCGCCCGTGTTGACCTCGATTCCCGTGAGGCCCAGATCAGCAATGACCTTGAGGGCTTCGGGAAGCGGCCTGTCGTGCAGGATCGCGTTGTAGACGCCGAGTTTCATAGCGTGATCGTCTTTCCGTTGTTGAGTGCGGATTCCGTGACAGCGCCGAGCAGTTCCATGTTGCGCACGCCTTCGTCGAACGTGGCGCAGCGCGGAAGGGACTCGGATTCCGGCAAACCGGCAACCTCTTCGAGGAACGCGCGGGTCTGGTAGCCGAAGGCGTCGTTCTGGCCGAAGCCAACCTCGGGGGCGTCCATGGCGAGGCCGCCGGCGATGTAGGGGTGGCCCGGGCCGAGGATGACCTGGCGGTAGCCGTTCTCGTTGCCGGAGCCATCGTTAAGGAACAGCTGGATTTCGGAGGGGCGACGCTGGTCGAACTTGGCCGCTCCGTTCTCGCAGAACACTTCGAAGTTGAGGCTGTTGGCGTGGCCGGCGGCAACGCGGGAGACTTCGAAGCTGCCAGCGCCGGTTTCGAACTCAGCGTTGAAGGCGGCGTAGTCGTCGTTCTCCACGGCCTCGAAGGTGTCGCTCACGGCGGCGTGGTCGTGGCCCATGACGGCGGCGAGCGGCAAGGGGCGCTTGTCGATGACGGTGCTCAGGCGCCCGCCGCTGATGGACTTGATGTCGCCGCACAGGAACTCGGAGACGTAGGCCAAGTGGCTTCCGACGTCGGCCAGCGCTCCGGAACCGGGGCCGCCCTTGTAGCGCCAGCTCATGGGAGCCGACGGGCTGAAGCCGTAGTCGGTCCAGTAGCGGCCGCTGAAGTGCAGCACCTTGCCGAGGACGCCGGTGCGGATCAAATCGCGGATGTAGGCAATGCCGGGCGTGCGGCGGAACGTAAAGCCGATGCGCGCGATGCTGGAAGCGTTGCGGGCGGCCTCGGCCATGGCGCGGGCATCCTCGATCGAGTCACTCAGCGGCTTCTCGCAGAGGACGTGCTTGCCTGCGGCCAGGAGTCCCTCGACCACCTCGCGGTGGAGGGAATTCGCGATGACGACACTTACGACGTCGATGTCGTCGGCTTCCGCGATCGCCTGCCATGAGGTGTCATTGCGTTCGTAGCCAAAACGTCGGGCGGCGAGGGACCCGAACTCTGCGTTCACATCGCCGATCGACACGAGGCGCACCGGCGGAAGCACCGGGCTGTAAAGGGCCGACGCGGTGCGGTAGGCCGCCGCGTGTGCCTTGCCGGCCATTCCTGCGCCGATGACGGCGACCCCTAGGCTCTCAGCCATTGATTTCTCCTTCGAAATTCAGCCTGGGTGCCGAACACCCCTTTTGGCATTTTGGAGCGCTACAATTTAGCACTGGACTCAAAGCCTAATCATGTGAGTATGTCCTGTCAATGTCTTGCGAATACCCTTGGCAGCAGAGGAGAAAGGTTTCCGAACCATGAGTGCCACCAGTCCAAAAACCCGCCGCCCGACCATCTATGACGTTGCCAAGCTAGCCGGCGTCTCGCCGTCGTTGGTGTCTTTAGTGCTCCAGACGCCGGAGAGGGTCAGCGACAAGCGTCGCGAGGCCGTCCAGGCTGCAATCTCGGAGTTAGGGTACCGGCCCAGCCGGGCCGCGACCACCCTGGCGAGCAATCGGACCAAGAGCATCGGCCTGGTGATCGACGACTACCGCAACCTCTGGTTCGTGGACCTGCTCAGGGGCATGGAGTCCGTCCTCTCCGATCTCGGCTACCACGTCATGCTGGCAGACTCCCGGCCCGGCGAGAATCGGATCAAAGAAGCCGCGGACGGACTCCTCGCCATGCACATTGACGCGCTGGTGATCGCCGCTGAACCGAGCGAGCCCATGCTGACCCGAACGTGGGTGCCCACGGTGGTGGCCGGGTGGCGCAATGGGATGCCGAGAGGCGCGGACCTCATCACCAATGACGACGACGGCGGGGGCGGCATGGCCGCCAGCCATTTGCTGGGTCTGGGTCACACCCGCATCGGCCATCTCTCAGGGTCCGACGGCGCGTCAGCCCATCGGCGCGCCGGTTTCCGGCGGCAGATCCAGGCGGCCGGCGTCGAACTCCGGATTGCCGAGTCCCAGGGTACTTCGGAGGAAGATGGCTACGCAGCCGCTTCTTGGCTCCTGGACCACCATCCCGACACGACCGCGATCTTCGCGGCCAACGACACCATGGCCGTGGGCGCCTTTGCCGTCCTCAAGGCCCGGGGCCTCCGCGTGCCTGGCGACATTTCGGTGATCGGTTATGACAATTCCCCGCTGGCCAAGTCGAGGTACCTGGACATCACTTCCGTCGACAACCGTAGCGACCTTGTCGGCATTGATGCTGCGCACAGGCTGCTCGCGAGGATTGAAGACCCCACAATCAAGCCCGAGCGCACCTTGATTGATCCCGTCCTGGTTGTCCGCAACACCACGGCGTGGGTGTCGCGAGCCGCACCTTAGCCGTCATCGCCACCCTCGCCTCGCAAGTCCCCACAGGCTCCCAGCCTTCGCAAGCTCAGGCGGGGACCCTCGCCGGTGGGGCCCCCGGTTAGGGAACCCTGGCGGCGTGGGCCCACGTCATCAAACGCGGCTTTCACGTAAAAACATCCTAATGTCAGGACAAAGTATTGACATATGTGAGGCCAGTCACCATGATCTGTGTAGAGGGCTTTGAGCTCCTGCAGAGTGGCAGGGCCACAACCCCGATCAAAGGAGATTAATCGTGAAGAAGTTTTCCTGGCGGAAGGCGGCACTCGTTGCGGCCGTCGTTCCGATGATGGCTCTCAGTGCTTGTTCCAGCCAAGGTGGGAAGCCTGCTGACAGCGCCAACGCCGCCGGAGGCGGACAAGCCGTCAGCACTCCCCGGATGAAAGTAGCGCTCATCACCCACGCAGCGGCAGGCGATACGTTCTGGGATATCGTCCGCAAGGGTGCAGAGGAAGCATCCTTGAAGGACAACGTCGAACTCCTCTACACTAGCGACCCCGAGGCTGGCCGCCAGGCCCAGCTCGTGCAGCAGGCCATCGACCAGAAGGTTGACGGCATCGCCGTAACCCTTGCCACGCCGGATGCCCTCAAGGACGTACTCAAGAAGGCCACCGACGCCGGAATCCCGGTGGTGAGCCTCAACGCCGGCGAGAGCGTCTCGGCACAACTCGGGGCGTTCACCCACTTCGGCTCGAACGAGAAGCTCGCCGGCGAGGCCGTTGGAACCAGGCTTGCATCGCAAGGCTTCAAGCACCCGGTTTGCGTGATCCAGCAGCAAGGCCATGTTGGCCTCGAGGCCCGGTGTGCCGGTGTTAAGGCGAAAGTACCCGGAACGGAAATCCTTTACGTCGACGGCAAGGATATGACCTCGGTCCAATCCACCGCCACCGCGAAGCTCCAGGCAGCCAAGGATGCAGATGTCATCATCGGCCTCGGCGCACCGATCACCCTCACGCTCCTCAAATCGGTCACGGACGCCAGCAGCTCCGCAAAGGTAGCCAGCTTCGACCTGAACGCAGACCTCGCCCAAAAGATCGTGGATGGCGCCGTGATCTTCACTGTGGACCAGCAGCCGTGGCTCCAGGGCTACATGTCCGTTGACTCCCTGTGGCAGGCCAAACGCGGAGGATTCAAGCTCGGTGGTGGCCAGCCTGTACTGACCGGTCCAACCATCGTGGACAAGTCCAACGCTTCCGACGTCCTCAAATTCGCCCAGCAGGGCGTCCGCTAGATCCAGGATTCTGGCCGCGCGGCGGGTGACCGCCGCGCGGCCTGACCAACAAGGAGTTCTTCCTATGGCAAACACAGCAACCCTGCCGCCGGCGCCGGCTTCGGCCCCCGGCGATGAGCGGATCGGACGTCGGAGCCCGGTCCAGAAGTTTTTGGGGAGGCCCGAAGTCGGCGCCCTCGTCGGGGCCGTCGTCCTCTTCATTTTCTTCGCTTCGGTCTCGCAGACGTTCACGCAGCCGAACGCGCTCGCGACCGTCCTGTATGGTTCCTCGACGATCGGGATCATGGCGGTGGGGGTGTCGCTGTTGATGATCGGGGGCGAGTTCGACCTCTCCACCGGCGTGGCCGTGATTTCCTCGGCCCTGACCGCGTCCCTCTTCAGCTGGTATTTCTCAATGAATGCATGGGTCGGCGTCGTGCTGGCGCTCGTCGTTTCGCTCGGCATCGGTTTCATCAATGGGTGGATCCTGGTCAAGACGAAGCTGCCGTCCTTCATCGTCACGCTGGCGACGTTCCTGATGCTCACGGGCCTTAACCTGGCCCTGACCCGCCTGATCGGCGGGTCCGTGTCCTCTCCGTCGATTTCCAAGCTGGACGGGTTCGACTCGGCCCACGCGGTGTTCGCTTCCTCGATCAGCATCGGCGGGGTCGAGGTCAAGATCACGGTGTTCTTCTGGATCAT
>NZ_JBFRHB010000018.1:0-89709 GCF_052115645.1 Arthrobacter sp. 2MCAF14
GCCGCCCTGGGTGTCAAGCAGTCCGGCGTCGTGCTCCGGTACATCCTGCAGGCCCGCGACCGCGGCCTGGGCGTCATCTTCATTACGCACAACCCGCACCACGCCTTCCCGGTCGGTGACCGGTTCCTGCTGCTCAAGCGCGGCAAGTCGATCGGCTACTACGACAAGAAGGACATCACCCTGGACGAGCTCACCGCCCAGATGGCCGGCGGCGCGGAACTGGCCGAACTCGCCCACGAACTCGAACAACTCGGCGGACACACCGAAGCCCTCAAAGAAGTCCAAGCCGAAGTCGCCGAAGTCGCTGACGCGGCATACGAAAGCAACGCCAAGCGCCACTGAGCGCAAAAGTTCACAACCTGATGGAGCAACCATGGAAATGCTAATAGCTGGAAACTGGCGAGGTGCCGCCGACGGCAGGACAGAGGAAGTCCGCTCGCCCTTCGACGGCCGGACGATCGACACAGTCCCCGTGGCGACCGTCCAGGACGCACAGGCCGCCCTTGACCGGGCCGAGATCGGCGCCCACCTGCAAAGGACCACGCCGGCCCATGTCCGCGTCGACATCCTCCTGCGTGCGGCCGCCCTGGCGGATGAACGCGCCGAGGACATCGCCCAGACCCTTAGCGCCGAAACCGGAAAGCCCATCACTGAGGCGCGGGGCGAGGCCAGCCGCTCGGGCAACATCATCCGCCTCGCTGCCTATGAGGGAAGCCAGCTGTACGGCTCCACGCTTCCCTTGGACGCAAACTCGGGGACAGGCTTGGACAAGATCGGCTTCACGTTGCGGCAGCCGGTGGGCATCGTCGTCGCCATCACCCCGTTCAACTACCCCGCCCTGCTGGTGTTGCACAAAATTGCACCCGCGCTGGCAGCCGGTAACGCCGTCGTACTTAAACCCGCCCGCGCAACGCCGCTGACGGCACTGAAGCTGGCACAGTGCTTCGTCGACGCCGGCCTGCCGCCTGAAGCTCTGTCCGTGATCACCGGACCTGGCAGTTCCCTTGGCGACGTCCTGGTGACGGACCCGCGGGTCCGCAAGGTGTCCTTCACCGGCTCCACCAGCACCGGGACGCACATCAGTTCAATCGCGGGAGTGAAGAAGCTGTCCCTCGAGTTGGGGGCCTCATGCCCGGTGATCATCCTGCCGGACGCGGACCTCGAACTCGCCGCCACCGCAGTGGCTGCCGGCGGCTACGTCAACGCCGGGCAGGTATGCATTTCCGTTCAGCGGGTCATCGTTGACCGTCGGGTTGAAAAGGACTTCCTGGATGCGTTGGTCCCGAAGGTCGAAGCGATCGCCGTGGGCAACCCCAAGGAAGAGGACACCCGGCTCGGCTCCCTGATTTCCGAAGAGGAAGCAGCACGCGTCCACACGTCCATCCTCGAAGCCCGCCATTCGGGCGCCCGGGTCCTCACCGGCGGTGACCGTGACGGCGCCGTGGTGACTCCCGCCGTCGTCGCCGGGGTCGACCCCCGGTCGCCGCTGAGCCGGAACGAATTGTTCGGACCCGCCGTCGCAGTCTCGTCCGCGCCGGACATGGAGAGCGCCATCGCGATGGCGAACGACAACGAATACGGCCTGGGCGCCGGCATCTTCACGAGCGACGTCGCCGGAGCGGTCCAGGCCATGCGGCAGATCGACGCCGGCAACATCCACATCAACTGGTCGCCGCTGTGGCGGGCCGACCTCATGCCCTACGGCGGCTTGAAAGGCAGCGGGATCGGCAAGGAAGGCGTCCGTTCCGCTGTCCAGGAAATGACCGAAGAGAAGACGGTCGTCCTGCACGGACGCCCCTGGTAACCACGACAACGGGAATAAGGCAATGACCACACCATCGCAGACCATCAGGCTCACCACGGCCCAAGCGGTCGTCAAGTACCTCTCGGCACAGTATTCGCTCGCTGACGGCGTCCGCCGCCGCTTGGTCCCCGCTGCCCTTGGCATCTTCGGCCACGGCAACGTGGCAGGTCTCGGCCAGGCACTGGACGAACTGGCGGACGACATGCCGTTCATTCAAGGCCGTCATGAGCAGTACCTGGCTCACATCTCCACAGCGTATGCCAAGGCGAGCCGCCGCCAGGCTGTCCTCGCGGTCACGGCCTCCATCGGCCCGGGTGCGCTCAACCTCGTGACCGCCGCTGGGCTGGCAACGGTCAACCGGATTCCTTTGCTGCTCCTGCCCGGTGACACCTACGCCACCCGGCACCAAGGCCCGGTACTGCAGCAGCTGGAACACCCCACCGAGGCTGATGCCACGGTCAACGACGCGTTCCGACCTGTATCGCGATTCTTCGACCGGATCAATCGCCCGGAGCAGCTGCTGACGGCGCTTCCGCAAGCAATGCGGGTGCTCACGAGCCCCACTGACACGGGTGCAGTGGTCATTTCGCTGCCCCAGGACGTGCAATCCCACGCCTACGACTTCCCGGCCGAATTCTTCGAGCCGCGCGATTGGAAGATCCGCCGGCCGCTGCCGGACCTGGAAGAGGTCGACGACGTCGTCCGGCTCATCCGTGCGGCGGAGCGTCCGGTGATTATCGCCGGCGGAGGCATCCACTACTCCGACGCCCACGCGGCCCTCGAGGCGCTGGCAGGGCAAACGGGAATTCCTGTCGTCGAGACGTTCGGCGGCAAGGGCGCCGTGACCAAGGACGAATGGTGGCAAGTGGGCGGCGTCGGGCTGGAGGGCAACTTCGCGTCCAACACCCTGGTCAAGCAAGCCGACCTGGTCCTTAGCGTCGGCACACGCCTCACCGACTTCGCTACCGGCTCCCAGTCGATCTTCGAAAACCCGGACGTCCGATTCGCGTCCTTGAACATCGTGGACGCCGATACCCGCAAGCAGGGCGCCACCGGGATCCTCGCGGACGCCCGCTTGGGCCTGGAAGCACTTGCCCGCGCCTTGGAAGGGCACAGCACCGCGGAAAACTGGCAGGAAACGGTTCATTCCGAGAAGGCAAAGTGGGCCCCGATCCGGTCGCAGTGGCTCGACGCCGACACTGCCTACCGCCCGGAAGACCACCCGGAGGCGCCGGTCACCGGAGCCGTCCTCACCCAGCCGCAGCTGATCGGACTGATGCAGGAGCACGCCCGCTCCGGCGACACCATCATCGCCGCAGCCGGAGGACCTCCCGGTGACCTGCAAAAAGTCTGGGATGCCACGGGCAACCGCAATTGCCACTTGGAATTCGGCTTCTCGTGCATGGGCTACGAAATCGCGGCCGGCATGGGCGTCCGCTTGGCTGAGGGCAACAACGACAACCGCGTGGTCACCTTCATCGGTGACGGCACCTTCCTCATGGCACCCACCGAAATCCTCACCGCGGCCCAGGAAGGACTCAACGTCACGGTTGTCGTCTCCGAAAACCACGGTTACCAGGTCATCCACCGTCTCCAGATGAACCGTAGCGGCAAGGAATTCGGCAACGAGTTCCGCTACCGCACCACCGGAGGCAGCGTCGCCGTCGACGACGCCCCCAAGGCGCGGCTGGACGGCGACTACCTCAAGGTGGACCTCCGGCAGATCGCTGAGGGCCTGGGCGCTCTCGCCATCCGAGCAACCACGGCGGCAGAGGTCCGGGAAGCACTGGCCTCCACTCGCGACACCCAAGGACCCGTCGTGATCGTGGTGCCAACTGTTCCCCATGTGGATCTGCCGGGCGGCGACGTCTGGTGGGACGTAGCTCCCGCAGAAGTGTCCGGACAGGAATGGGTCCGTTCGTTGCGCTCGGACTACGAGAAGGCCAAGGGCCGCCAGCGGTGGTTCGGATGAGCGGCGGCAACTACGACGGCGGACCGCTCGACGGCGGTCGGCTGCGGCGCCGCTTGGCGGCCGGAGAGGTGACCCTGGGAACCTTCGTTGGCATGGCTTCGGCCACCGCGGTGGAAGTGTGTGCCGCTGCCGGAGCTGACTGGGTTCTGATCGATCTTGAGCACGGTTCCGGCGGTGAGGATGCCGTCCGCGACGGCGTCCTGGCGGCCGGAAGCTACGGCGTCCCCACCATTGTTCGCGTGGAGAGCGGAGAACGGATCCGCATCGGCCGGGTCCTGGACCAAGGCGCGGCGGGCATCATGGTGCCCCGCCTGAACTCCGTAGAGGAAGCCGACGAAACGGTGAAACACATGCTGTATCCGCCCTACGGCGACCGCGGCGTGGCAACGTATAACCGTTCCTGCCGCTGGGGCATGGACCGGGCTCCGTTGAGCGCGGACCAGCAGTCAACCGTGGGAATCATCCAGATCGAAACCGTGGACGCGCTGGAGCACGTGGAGGAGATCGCGGCGCAGGACGGCGTGGATGTCCTTTTCGTCGGACCAATGGACATGTCCTTCGCTTTGGGTGTGCCGATGCAACTGGACAGCAATGTCTTTCAAGAGGCACTGCAACGAGTAGTCGCCGCTGCGCAACTGCACAACAAAGCTGCCGGCATCCTCGCGGTGGACGGCATGGCTGCGGCCAAGTATGTCCGCCAAGGCTTCCGGTTCGTGGCCATCGGCTCGGACTCCACCATCATGGCGGCGGCGTTCCGAGACGCCTTCGACACCGCACGCAACTGACAAGAATTTTCAACGAGAAAGGCATTAACGTGAGCCAAGAATCCCGCACAGTCGGTGTAGGCCTTATCAGCGTCGGGTGGATGGGAAAGCTCCACTCGCGCGCCTACCAGACGGTCCCGTACGCCTACCCGGAGCTTGGCTTGACCACCAAGCTGGTCATCGCGGCGGACACGGCACCGGACCGGGTGGACTACGCCCGCGCTGTCCTCGGCTTCGCGGAAGGAACCACGGACTACCACGATGTCCTGAACCACCCGGACGTGGACGTCGTTTCGATCTGCGCCCCCAACTTCCTGCATGCCGAAATCGGCATCGCAGCGGCCAAAGCCGGCAAGCACTTCTGGATCGAAAAGCCCGTTGGGCGTGGCTACGAAGAAACCGCAGCCGTGCAGGAAGCCGCTGTGGAGGCCGGCGTCGTGACCTCCATCGGCTACAACTACCGGCATGCCCCCGCGGTAGAGCACGCCAGGAAGCTCATTGCGGACGGGCGCCTCGGGCGTATCACCAACGTCCGCGCGGTGTTTTTCTCCGGTTATGCGTCGGAGCCCAACGGCGCCCTGTCCTGGCGCTTCGACCGGAAACTAGCCGGCACCGGCGTGCTGGCGGACCTGTTCAGCCACGCAACGGACCTGTGCCAATATGTAGTTGGGCCCATCGCCGAGGTAACCGCGCTCACAAGCACGGTCTACACTCAGCGACCCAAGCTGGCGATGGGGTCAGGGACGCACTTCGCGGTGATCGAAAACGGTGAAATGGGAGAGGTCGAGAATGAGGACTACGCTGCAGCGCTCGTCCGCTTCGGCCCGTCCGCCCGCGGAGCAGGCGCCGTCGGCACCATCGAATCCTCGCGCGTTGCCGTTGGACCCGAATGCGGTTACCAGATCGAGGTCTACGGGACCGAAGGCTCGCTCAAATGGGACTTCGAGCGCATGAACGAACTCAAGGTCTGCCTGGGCCGCAACAACAACGAGCAGGGCTACACCACCGTCAACGCCAGCCCCCGCCACGGCGACTACGCACACTTCCAACCCGGGCCCGGCAACAGCATGGGCTTTGACGACCTCAAGGTCATCGAAGCCAAGAAATTCCTCGTCGCCGTCACTGGAGGAGCACAGGAAAACTCCAACATCCACGATGCCGCCTCCGCTGCCGCAATTGTCAGCGCCGCTGAAGCGTCGTCGCTGTCCGGTCAATGGCAGAAGATCGAGGAAATCCACGGCACCACGGCAGCGCGGGCATAACCATGGCACCTCCATCCGCCCGGCGGCCAACGATCATGGACGTGGCAGAACGCGCCGGCGTTTCCAAGTCCTTGGTCTCACTCGTGCTGCGCGACTCACCGCGCGTCAGCGACGAACGCCGCCAGCGGGTGCTCAAGGCTGTTGAAGAGATGGGCTTCGAGTTGAACCTCGCAGCCCGGTCCCTGGCAACACGGGACAGCGGAACCATCGGTGTGCTGGTCAGCGACATGCACAACCCGTGGGCCTTTGACGTCGCCGACGCCGCACGGACCGTACTCGAAGAGGCCGGGCACACTGTCCTCTTCAGTGCGGTCACCGCGGCGGGCAGGGGAGTGGACCAGTCCATCCTCCAGGCCTTCCGGGACTTGCGGGTCGCGGGCCTGCTCGTTGTCGGAACCGTGCCTGACAAAGCACCGTTCAACCGCGCCGTTTCCGGCGGGGCTGTGGTCTTTGCCGGTGGGGGACCGGACTACATCGATACCGCCGATATCGTGCGAAGCGACGATGCCCTCGGCATGTCCATGGTTGTTGAGCACCTGATCGCCCAGGGACACGAAAACATCGTGCACCTCGGCGGCCTGGGTGGCTCGGTTGGCCGGGAACGCGTGGACGGTTATTCGGCGGCAATGGAAGAGCGCGGGTTGGCCCGCTATATCCGCGTGGTCGACGCCGACTTCTTCCAGGAGTCCGGCTATGTTGCCGCCCAAAGGGCACTGAGTTCCCGTTCCAAGCACCAGCGCCCCACAGCGTTGGCCTGCATCAACGATCTCGCCGCTTTTGGTGCCATGACAGCGGCCGATGAACGCGGCGTCGAAATAGCCGTCACCGGTTATGACAACATCGCGCTGGGTGCCATGCCGCGCCTCGGACTGACCACCGTCGATCCGGACAGCTCCACCATTGGCGTCACAGGGGCCAAGACCCTCCTGGAACGCATCCATGGTGAGGGCAGCGGATTCGTCCACCATTCCGTCACGCCCCACTTGGTCGTGCGGAAATCCAGCCTCCTGGGCCTTTAGAACACACAGGCCGCTAGAACACACAGGCCTCTAGAAACGCCTCCAGCAACACCGATAACAGCGCAATTTTCGGCGCAATCCCATACCCACATCTTCAAGGATGACGATGGCTTCCATAACCACACCCCAAATCTTTGTCGCTCTCGGCAGCGTCGAGCCAGACCTCGTGGAACCGCTTCTCTCCGAACACCAGCGGCTCATCCAGGACCCCACCGACGAGGACCTGGCCAATGCCGATGCCGCGATCGTCAGGGCTGCCTACCGCGTGGACCGTGAACTGTTGGATCGCATGCCCGCCCTCAAAGTCATCGCCAGGACCGGCGTCGGGACCGACCTTGTGGACGTCGCCGAAGCCAGCCGACGCGGAATCCCGGTGGTCATCACGCCCGGAAGCAACACCGCCTCGGTGGCCGAAGGCGTGTTCGCCCACCTGCTGGCGCTCGTCAAGAAGCTCTCTCCACTGACCGCGCTGGTCCGCGAGGGCCGCTGGGAGCAGCGTGCCGCCGTCGGCGTCGGAGACCTCGAGGGATTCACGCTCGGCATCATCGGTTACGGCCGCATTGGCCGCCGCGTGGCGCGTATCGCCGAGGCCTTCGAGCTGAAGGTCCTGGCCTACGATCCTTTCGCCGAAATCCCCGCCGAGATCCGCTGTGACACCGTGGAGGAGCTCCTTGCAGGCAGCGACTTCGTCACCCTCCACGCGCCCCTGACACCGGAAAACCACAACCTCATCAACGCGGACCGGCTCAAAGCCATGAAGCCCGGAGCGATCCTCGTCAACTGCAGCCGCGGAGGCCTCGTCGAGCTCGACGCCGTCCACGAGGCCCTGCAGTCCGGCCATCTTTCCGGGCTCGGGCTGGATGTGTACGATCCCGAGCCGCCCGCCCACCACCCATTGTTCGATCACGAAAACGTCGTCCTGACTCCGCACCTGATGGGATTCACCCGTCAAGGCATGGCCCACACCGTCAGGGACGCCGCCCAGGGTGCGGTTGACGTCCTCGCTGGCCGTACGCCCGCCGCGGTGGCAGCGCCATGACAGTTCAGAAGTTGGGCACGTCCCCGTCCACCATCCAGAACCAACCCAAGCCCGGCCTTTCCCGGGCAACCCGCTAGAAAGGACCCCACACATGTCCACTGAACGCCCCCTGAAGGTCGCGCTGTTCGGTTCCGGCCGCATCGGGCAGGTCCACGCCCGGAACATCGCCGAGCACCCGGACCTGGAACTGGCATGGATCGCCGACCCCTTCATTGACGGAGCCCGCACGTTGGCGGCCGGGACCGGCGCTGTCGCCCTCGAGTCAGCCGACGAGGTTTTCGCGAACGGTGACCTTGACGCCGTCGTGATCGGATCGCCCACCAGCACGCACGTGGACCTGATCTCGCGCGCCATGGCGCAAGGCGTGGCGGCCCTCTGCGAAAAGCCGATCGACCTCGACATCGAGCGGGCGCTCGCTTGCCGGGACGCGATCAAGGGCAACAACACGCCCCTCATGCTCGGGTTCAACCGGCGCTTCGATCCCCACTTCGCGGCCATCCAGTCGCGCGTCGCAGCGGGCGAGATCGGCCGCCTCGAACAGCTGACCATCATCAGCCGCGATCCCGCACCTGCGCCCGCTGCCTACATCGCCACCTCCGGCGGGATCTTCCGGGACCAGAGCATCCATGACCTCGACATGGCCCGCTTCTTCGTCCCTGACATCATCGAAGTTTCGGCCACCGGCGCCAACATGTTCTGCGACTACATCGAGGAAGCCGGGGACTTCGACTCGGTTGTCATCACCCTCAAGGGCCGCGACGGCGAACTCGTCACCATCACCAACTCCCGCCACAGCGCCTTTGGCCACGACCAGCGCCTGGAAGCGTTCGGCAGCGAGGGGATGCTCAGCGCGGGCAACGTCACCCCGACGACGGTGCGCAAGTATGGTGCCGCGGGCACCGAAGAGGCGGACGCCTACCTGCCGTTCTTCCTGGAGCGTTACGCCCAGGCTTACCGGAACGAGTTGGACAGCTTCGCCAAGGCCATCCGCGCAGGCACCCCCTGCAGCCCGGGATTCGACGACGGCCTGCAAGCACTCGCTTTGGCCAACGCGGCTGAAGAGTCCGCCCGTTCCGGCCGCGCCGTCAGGATCGAAAATTCGGTCAAGATCGGGCAGCTGTAGCCATGCCACTTCTCCAGGACAAAGTCATCCTGATCAGCGGGGGCACGCAGGGTTTGGGCGCCGGAGTCGCGAGACGCGCGGCGGCCGAGGGTGCAGCCGGGATTGCGGTCACAGGCCGGAACGCGGACTCAGGTGTTCGGCTCGCCGCGGAGATCACGGCATCCGGCGTCGAAACCCGGTTCATCAAGACCGATCTTGCCGACGTCGAACAGGCCCGGAACTCGGTGCTCGAGACGATCAACGTCTTCGGTCAACTTGACTGCGCGGTCAATGCGGCCGGCCTGACCACCCGCGGCACCATGCTGGACACGACGCCCGAACTTTTCGACGCGCACATCGCGGTGAACCTGAAATCGCCGTTCTTCATCATGGCCGAAATCATCAAGCATCTTTGTAGCAGGGGTGTGCCAGGAAGCATTGTGAACGTCATCTCGATCGCCGAACTCGGCGGGCAGCCGTACTTGGCGCCGTATGTGGCGGCCAAAGCCGGCCTGGCCGGGGCAACCCGAAACGCGGCGCACGCCCACCGTTGGGACAAGATCCGCATCAACGGGCTCGACATCGGCTGGACCGCCACGGACGGCGAAGCCGAAACCCAGAAGAAATTCCATGGCGCAGGGGACGACTGGCTCGAAAAGGCCAACGCGTCCGTCCCCATGGGAAAGCTCGGACAAGTGGACGAGATCGCCGAATTCATTGTCTTTCTCCTCTCCGACAGGAGCGGTGTTGTCACAGGCTCGGTCATCGACTGGGACCAAAACGTATACGGAGGATCAGATTGAGCATCATCACCAAGCGCCTTGCCGCAGCACCCATTTCCTGGGGCGTCTGTGAAGTCCCCGGATGGGGCCACCAGCTTGAGGCCGACAGAGTCTTGTCCCAAATGACGGAGCTGGGAATCAGCGCCACCGAGTTCGGCCCCGCCGGCTTCCTCCCCGAACAGGCCGCCCAACGCGCGGAGGTGCTGAAGCGGCACAACCTCCAGGCCATCGGCGGATTCTTCCCCGTCATCCTGCACGATCCGTTCAAGAACCCATTGGATGTTGTGTCGGCCGAGTTGGACGCGTACGAAGCAGCCGGGGCCAGCGTCATGGTCCTCGCCGCGGAGACCGGCGTCGCAGGTTACGACCAGCGCCACGAGCTCGACGCCGAAGGCTGGGAGCTGTTCGGCAGGAACCTCGACGCCGTGGTCAAGGCCGCCGCTGACAAAGGTATCCAGGCGGTGGTCCACCCGCACGTGGGAACCATGATTGAAAGCACCTCGGATGTTGACCGGGTCCTGAACGACACTGCTGCGAACTTGTGCCTCGACACGGGTCACCTGCTCATCGGTGGCACCGATCCTGCCTTGCTCGTCCGCGGCTACGCAGCCCGTATCGGACACACCCACCTGAAGGACGTGCGAACCGCCGTCGCGAAGCGTGTCCAGTCCGGGGAGATTTCCTACACAGACGGCGTCAAGGCGGGCATGTACGTGCCGCTGGGGCAAGGCGACGTCGGCATCGCCGGCATCGTCCGGGACCTGCTGGACGCCGGTTACGAGGGCTGGTTCACCATGGAGCAGGACACCATCCTCGAAGTCGCACCTACCGACGACGGTCCGGTCCGGGATGTCCGTCAGTCCGTGGCCTTCCTGCGTCAACTCGAAACGGAAATCAACCGATGAGCGCGGTCCGCTGGGGAGTGCTGACCACGGCACGGATCGCCCAAGGCAGGTTCCTGCCCGCCATGAGCCGGGCTCGGAACGCAGTAGCGTCGGCCATCAGCAGTCCGAACGGAAAGGCAGCCGAAGTTGCAGAGCGCTTCGGCATCCCGGCCGCCTATTCTTCCCACGGGGAATTACTGGCCGATCCAAGCATCGAAGCCGTCTACCTGCCCTTCCCCAATTCGCTGCACGCCGACTGGATTGTTGCGGCCGCAGAGGCTGGAAAGGACATCCTCTGCGAAAAGCCGCTCGTCGCCAACACCCACGACTATCGCCGGGTGCTGGAAGCCTGCGAACGCAACGGGGTGAACCTGATGGAAGCGTTCATGTACCGCTTCCATCCCCAGCACCAGAAGGTCCGTGAGTTCATCGACTCGGGCAAGATCGGCGAGTTGGTGTCTATGCACGCCCGCTTCCACTTCGTCATGGACCGAAGCGAAGGCGAGGTCCGCCTCCAGCCGGGAATGGACGGAGGTGCGCTCAACGACGTCGGATGCTACGCCGTCGACATCATGAACATGGTCATGGGCCGCGCGCCGCAAACCGTCTTCGGCAAAGGTACAAGCCGCACGGACGCGGTGGAAACCACTATGGCCGCGATCCTGGACTATGGGGACGTCTTGGGAACGCTGGACTGCGGTTTCGAGGGCCCGCGTACCAACACGTTCCAGATCATCGGTACGAAAGGCCAGATCACCCTGGACAAGGCCTTCGACCCGGATCCGGGCGAAATTGCCCGCGTTACCGTGTCCTTCCGCGACGGCAGGTCCGAGTCTGTCGATATCGGGGAAGACCCGTTCAAGACCGAAATCGAACGGTTCAGCGCGTGGGTGCGCAACTCCGGACCCGAACTCGTCCAGAGGGAATTAACCGAACAGAACCTGGCTGTGCGCCTGGCGCTCCAGGAATCACTCGCCACCGGCTTGCCGCGGGATGTCAACGACGTACATGCCGTGGAGCACCACCTACTACAGGAGCAGTAATGACCACCATCAACCACTTCATCAGCGGAACCGAAGCTGCCGGTAGCGGCACGGGCACCAAGCCCGTCTACAACCCGGCCACGGGTGCCGTGACTGCCCAGCTTCGTCTGGCCAACCTGGCTGATCTCGACGCCACCGTCGCCGCCGCAAAGGAAGCCGCTGCGAGCTGGGGCGACATTTCGCTTGCCAAGCGCACTGCCGTGCTGTTCAAATTCCGTGAGCTCGTCGCCGCGCATGTGGACGAACTCGCTGCCCTGATCACGGCCGAACACGGCAAGGTCCTCAACGACGCCAAGGGCGAGATCGGCCGCGGCCTGGAGGTCATCGAGTTCGCTTGCGGCATCCCGCAGTTGCTCAAGGGCGAGTACTCGGACCAGGTCTCCACCGGCATCGATGTGTTCTCGTTCCGGGAGCCCGTGGGCGTGGTGGCGGGCATTACCCCGTTCAATTTCCCGGTGATGGTGCCGCTGTGGATGGCTCCGATGGCGATCGCCACCGGCAACGCGTTCATCCTCAAGCCGTCCCACCGCGTTCCCTCGGCCGCCATGTTGTTGGCCAAGTTGTGGAAGCAGGCCGGACTGCCGGATGGCGTGTTCCAGGTCCTGCATGGGGACCGTGAGGTTGTTTCCGGTCTCCTGACGCACCCGGACGTGGATGCCATTTCCTTCGTGGGCTCCACGCCTGTTGCGAAGCACATCCTTGAAGTGGCAACGGCCCACGGCAAGCGGGTCCAGGCCTTGGGCGGGGCGAAGAACCACGCGATCATCATGCCCGACGCCGACCTGGACAACGCGGCCGACCACCTGGCCGCAGCCGCGTTCGGTTCCGCCGGGCAGCGTTGCATGGCAATCTCGGTTGCGGTCGCCGTCGGCGATGCCGCCGATCTGCTGGTGAAGAAGGTCGAAGAGCGTGCCCTCGACGTCAAGGTCAAGAACGGCACCGAAGCCGACGCCGACATGGGGCCCGTGATCAGCCCCGAGTCGCGCGAGTTCATCGTCAAGACGGTGACCGAGGCTGAGCAGGCCGGCGCCGCGATGGTCGTGGACGGCCGCGACCTGGTGGTTCCCGGCCACGAGGACGGTTTCTGGGTCGGCCCCACCGTGATCGACCACGTCAAGACCGAAATGAGCGCTTACCAGGAGGAGATCTTCGGACCCGTCCTGGTAGTGGTCCGGGTCGAGGACCTGGACGAAGGCATCAGGCTGATCAATGCCAATCCGTACGGCAACGGCACGGCGATCTTCACGTCCTCCGGCGCCAGCGCCCGCAGGTTCCAGCGTTCCGTGGACGTCGGCATGATCGGCATCAATGTCCCTTTGCCGGTTCCTGTTGCCTATTACTCCTTCGGCGGCTGGAAAGCATCCCTGTTCGGCGACAAGCACATCTACGGTCCCGAGGGCGTCTCCTTCTACACCCGCGGCAAGGTCATCACCTCCCGCTGGCCTGAGTCGACCCACGCCTCGGGAGCTTCGTACAACTTCCCGTCGAACTAGTCCCCACCGGCTCCCAACCTTCGCAAGCTCAGGTCGGGGCCCTCGCCGGCGTGGGCCCAGCCACCGGCTCCCTCGCCTCGCAAGCTCGGCCAGGGAACCCTGGCGGCGTGGGCCCAACCACCGCCACCCAACTGACTCGCAGTTGTTGTCGTTTTGGCGCCTCTTAACGACAACAAATGCGAGCTAGTTGGGTCGACGGGTGTTTCGAAACGGTGGCAGGATCGAAGCATGACTGTGTCGTTCACATGCCGTACGCATATCGGAATGGAGCCCGGGGAGCTCTTCGACCTCGCCCGCAATGTCGACGCGCACCTCGGCTCCATGGCCAAGTCCCGGGAACGTGCGGTTGCCGGCGTCGTGGCCGGGCTGCTCTCGGAAGGCGACGAGGTCACCTGGCAGGCTTGGCATTTCGCGGTGCCCCTGCGGATGAGCAGCCGCATCACCCGGTTTCGCTTCCCTGATTCGTTTACGGACGAGCAAGTACGGGGTCCCTTCCGGTTCTTCCGGCACGTGCACGAGTTCCTTCCCGACGACGACGGCGGCACGCTCATGATCGATCGCGTCGAGTTCGCGGCGCCCTTCGGCGTCGTGGGCAGGCTTGCGGAGAAAGCTTTCCTGGGGCGATACCTGCAAAACCTCATTGAACAGCGCAACGAATACCTTGCCCGCAACGGTGCCGCCGCATGATCAGGACGGCCCGCGCGGACGAACTGGAACGGCTTCGCGGGATCGAATTCGCCGCCGGGGAGATATTCCGTTCTTGCGGAATGGACGCCATCGCAGACGACGAGCCGTTGACCGTCACGGAGCTAGCTCTCTACCAGGCGCGCGGCAGTGTTTTGGTGTTTGCCGACGCGTCAGACGTACCCGTGGCCTATCTCCTGCTTGAACACCTCGACGGAAATGCGCACGTGGAGCAGTTGAGTGTCCACCCATCGCACGCGCGGCAAGGCCTCGGGAGCGAGCTACTGGACGTCGCCGAAAAGCGGGCACACGCGGAGGGCTTGGAGTGGCTGACCCTGACCACTTTCCGCGATGTTCCGTGGAATGCGCCCTACTATCGCAGGCTGGGTTTCGAGGAACTGGATCCGGAGATGTTGGAAGACGGACTCCGGGGCATCCTGGAATGCGAGGGCTTGGTGGGCCTGAACCGTTGGCCGAGGATTGCCATGCGGCGGCGCGTCAGATCAATCCTTACTCAGGAGAATTCTGTCAGTCTGTATTGACACGCGCATGCTGTCAGTTCAAACTGACAGCATGAACGGTGATGAGCTGACTTCCCACATCCCTGCGACGGACCCGGCAATCGGCCTCCGCGCGGTGGGTGCCCTGCATCGCTTGGCCGAAAAAGTCGAGGCCACCAACGTGGCCCTCGCGCGGCAGCAGGGCTGGTCCTGGGAGCAAATCGGTGATGCTTTGGGCGTCTCCAAGCAGTCGGTCCACGCCAAATACGGAAAGTGAGCCTGCCATGTTTGAACGATTTGCCGGCGAAGCCAGGACCGCTGTCCATGCCGGCGCCGAGGAAGCCAAACGCCGCGGAGACCGCAGAATTGGCACGGACCATTTGCTGCTGGGATTGCTCCACGACCCCGAGAGCTGCCGGACTTTGGAGACGGACCTGGAGTCGGCCCGCGCCAAGCTCGATGCCCTCGACCAGCAGGCGCTGGAAGCCGTGGGCATCACGCTGGGGGACTTCGGCCCGCTGGATGCGCCCAAGGGAAGCAGCCGAACCACCTTCACGTCGGCCGCCCGCTCAGTCATCCAAGACTCCTTGATATTGACCACCCGGGAGAAGGCCCGCAGGATCAGCGCGCGGCACCTTCTGCTCGCCCTGCTGGAGCGGCATGAACCGGATCCGGCTGCCGTCCTGCTCCATAACCTGGGCGTCGATACGGCGGCACTCAAGGCCCGGCTCCAGAATCCGGGGTCCTAAGCTGACTGTCGTTGCGGGCGCCAGTAGTACAGTTCCCCGAAATAGTGGTCCGTCGTAGTCGGCGGGTCCGCGCCGGGCGAATTGCTGGTCACTTGGCTGGGAGCGGACCGGTGGAAGCCCGGCAGGGGTGGGGCTGTTGATCGGTAGGTATGTCCGGTGGGGGTGCGGATGTCGAGGGCATGCCGTGTCCCGGGGCGTGTTGTTGTCTTGGTTCGTGTTGTCCAGCCGTTGAGTTCTTTGGTGTGGTTGCAGGCTTCGCACAGGCCCGCCCCGTTGGCCAGGCTCGTTGTGCCGCCGTCGTGCCAGGGGATGATGTGGTCGAAGTGCCGGATGGGCGCGTCGCAGTAGGGGGTGCGGCAGGTGTCGTCGCGGGCCCGGATGAAGCGCCGCATGCCTGCCGGGAAGAACCGTGCCCGCGAATCAGCGCCGACGAGCTCTCCGGTCCCGGGGGCGGTGTAGAGGCGCCGGAGCCAGACTTCTAGATCCTGGTCTTGGCCGGGTTGGCCGGGTTGGCCGGGTTGGGCGGGTTGGGCGGGTTGGGCGGGTTGGCCGGGTTGGCTGGGATCGGCTGGGCCCTTGTTCCCGGTGAGAAGTGTCCTCGCCCAGCCGGCGGGGACGATGCCGTAGCCGGGCAGCCGTGCTGGCTCGCTGTCGCCCTGGAAGAGGGTGCGGTCGGTCATGACGAGCTGGACCTCGACACCGGTGATGCCTGCGGGGGTGCCGGTGGTGCGTTCGACGAGGGTGTCGGCCATGATCTGGCCCCGGGACCGGGTCTCCCCGCTGGAGCGGAGGGTGTCGGCGTGCCGGGTCAGGGCCGTGTGCACGGCCACGCCCTGCGCAACCGGGAGCAGGGCGGTCAAATAAGTCATGGTGTCCGGTGCCGGGCGCAGGCTGACATGACGTTCGGCCGCCGCGTGGCTTGCGCGCTGGGTGACGGAGCGGGGGTCCCGCCGGTAGGCCGCGGTCCTGGCCGCGGCGATAATCGCCTTGTCTCCGGCGCCGTCGAAGACTCCCGTGTCGGCGGCGAGTTCCTCGTCCACGGCGCAGCGGTCCTCGGCACTCAGGCACGCCGTTTCCTTCACCAGCAGGGTGGCCCGCCATTCGTTCAGCCGCCCGGCGTCCAGGGCGGCGAGGGTGTGCGGCATCTCGGTCACGAGCGCCTTCGCCAGTCCGTGGAGCCGGGATCCGCGGGCCGGGGACTCCCTCCGGGCCAACGCGATCTGGGCTCCGACGCCTCGCCCCTGCTCGTCGGCCGGAACACCGGCCGCCGCGTCGGCGCCGCGTTGGGCGGCGTCGAACGCGACCGCGATCCGGGCCTGCGAAGCGGCGGCCGCGGACTTCAAATCCTCCAGGGCACGCAACTGGCTTATCAACTCGGCGCCCCCGGCCGGTTCGGTGCCCACGGCGCATGGCCTGAACGAGGCAACGGTATCGATCAATTCCCGCACCCAGGCATCCGACACCGGAGCATCCGGAACCGCGCCGCCCGACGGCGCCCCTGATCCGATCAGCTGTGTTCCCCGGTTCCCGGCCATGACCAAAGCATTCCAGAGGGGTCTGACATTAATAGGTAAAAGAGCACCTGCCCGCCGAATGGCCCGGAAATCTGCAGAACGTCGACCCCTACCCCGCAACCAGCTCAACCTCGTATCCGTCGGTATTCACCAGATAGGCGGCGTAGTGGTCGGCCCCGCCGGCGTGGGGATATTTGCTCTCGAACATCTCGTACCAGCCTGAGTCCGCGCCGAGCTCCTGGAGCCGGTCCACTTTCTCCCTCGTCCCTGCGTGGAACGCGAGGTGGTTGAGCCCGGGCTCCGTCCTCCGGTGCGTGCTTCCCGTGAGCGCCGTGGACTGTTCGATCACGATGTACGTGCCTCCGAGTTTCCAACTGCAGCCCTCGGGCCACTCCTGGAATTGTTCGTAGCCCAATTCGGTCAGCAGCCAGCCCCACTCTTCCTGCGCCCGGGCGATATGAGGTACCCAGATCTCTACGTGGTGCAGCGAACCCACCGGAACATCAGCCATGCGCAGAGTCTACGTTTGCCGGGAGTCCACGGGAATGCCAGGCAACTCCACCACAAATGCCGCGCCGCCCTCACGCGCAGCTCGCACACTGATGCGGCCACCCATCCGCTGCACGATCCTTGCGGCGATGGACAGACCCAGTCCGCTTCCAACAGGCCGTTCTCCGCTGTATCTGGCAAAGAGCGCACCGCGTTCAAACGCGACGGCGGCATCCGCCTCCGTGAGGCCAGGTCCGCCGTCGCGCACTTCAACGGTTAGCCCGCTGCCGGAAGGATAGGCGGCGAGCACAACGGGAGAGCCTTCAGGTGTCACGCGCAGGGCGTTCTCCAGCAAGCCGTCCACCACTTGGCGCAGCCGCTGGCCATCGCTGCGGACCGGCAAGGGCCCAAGAGGCAGTTCGAGCCGTCCCGCGACCCCGTTCTGGACGCACACCGCTTGCCAGGCCTGCCAACTCTCGCGCAGGATCAAGGTTGCGTCAACGGGCTGCAGTTCCACGCGGAAATCGTCGGACTCAAGCCGTGCCAATTCCAGGAGATCGCGGACAAAACGGTCCAGGCGGTTGGTTTCGGCCACGAGGGTCCGCCCGACCCCGACCACGTCGTTTCCGCTGACCACGCCATCGGCAAGCGCCTCGGCGTAGCCCCGCAGCGCGGTCAGGGGTGTCCGGATTTCATGCGAAATGGAAAGCAGGAACTCGCGTTGGCGCCCCTCGCTGGTCCGGAGCGCGGCGTCGAGGGCCGCCAGCGCCTGCGAAACTTCCACTACTTCGGCCGGGCCGCCTGGCGTGACAGCCACGAATCGTTCTCCGGCCGCGAGCCGATGGGCCGAATGTGCTGTGCGCACCAAGGGCCGGCTCAACCATTGGGCCAACAGGCCGCCCGCCACTATGGCGAACACGAGGCAGACCGCGAGGGCGATCAGCATGCGGCTCAACAGGGGAGCGGCGGCGGCGCGGATTTCGGACACGGGCTGAGCCAGTACCACGCCACCGCCGGCCGCCAACGGCCGGGCCTCGAGGACCACGGTGTTCTGCGGACCGTTCACCGACGTCGAGACCGACTTTCCGGCGAGGACATCTGCCACTGTCCTGGCATCCACCAGCCTTGCCCCGCCGCCTGTCACGCGACCGTCGGTGCTGATTTGCGCTAGCCTCGCGCCGTGCGTGAGCAGATCTGCGCGAAGGTCCTGCAGGCTTCCAATGCTTGACTGCTTACTGAGGGAATCGGCCTCAACCGCGAGATACTTCTTGGCTTCGTCCACGGCCGTGGCGTTGACCAGTTGCGCGGCCAGAAGGCCGGCAAGTACGACGGCGACAGTCGCGACGGCGGCGATCACCGCCGTCGTGCGACCGGCCAGTGTGCCGAACCAGCGCCTCACGTGGCTCCCCCGGCGGCGGGGTGGGGGCCGGACGATTGGGAAGCTGCGGCGGAATAGCCGACGCCGCGGCTTGTCGCGATGGGGGAGTGCTCGCCGAGCTTGGCGCGGAGCTGCGCGATGTGCACATCCACGGTCCGTCCGGCGGCGTAACTGGCCTGCCCCCATACGGCGGACAGGAGCTGCTCACGGGAAAAGACCCGGCCAGGCTGCGTCATGAGGTACGCGAGGAGGTCGAATTCGGTGGCGGTCAGCGTGAGTTCCTCGGTGCCGGCGCGTGCGGTCCTGTTCAGCGGATCCAGTTCGACGCTGCCCAACACCAGCGGTTTGGACCGTGGAGTGCCTTCGGTCCGGCGCAGGACGGCCTTGACCCGGGCGACCAGTTCGGAGGGCGAAAACGGCTTGGTGAGATAGTCGTCCGCGCCTAATTCCAGGCCAAGGACGCGGTCCACCTCCTCATCGCGGGCAGTGACGAACAATACCGGCGTCCAGTCCTCCGCCTGCCGCAGTTGCCTGCAGAGCTCGATCCCGTCCATGCCGGGCAGCCCGACGTCGAGGATCACCGCGACCGGTTTGAGCCGCTTGATCTGTGCCAGCGCGGAAATCCCGTCCCGCTCAACGTGCACGCCGAACCCCGCGCGGCCCAGATAGAGGCGCTGGATATCGGCAATCGCCTGTTCATCCTCGGCAATCAGCACCAATCCGCGGCTGTCTTCCATGCGTCCATTCAACAGCACGGACGGTTCCCTTGGAGCGTGGTTGTCAGCCGGTGGCGACGGTTTTACATTCCTCGAACATTGGCCGAACAGTCAGTTCACGCGGCCGGACCAGAGTGTGGTGAAGAGCGCCGGAGGATCGACCGCCGGCCGGAACAAAGGACACGGACCATGAACAACAGCACCCCGAGCTCCAGTACCCCCGCTGAAGGCCGCAAGCGCACCAGGGCCCGCACCGCCGTCGTCGGCGTCCTGGCAGCTGGCCTCCTGCTGGGGGGCGGCGTGATCGCCGCAAACGCGGCCACCTCAAACAGCACGAGCGCGACGGCGGCAGCCGCCTCCCAGCCAACGACGGCGGCAGCCACCTCCCAGCCCGCAGCGACGGCGGCGACGGCGGCCGTGGCGGCCAAGACCGCTCTGGCGCGCCACCCCCTCGCGGCCGGCCTGCGGTTCTTCGTCAACGGCGACAGCAGCAAGCCGGGTTACGGTCAGCGCGCCGCGAAGATCGCCACCTTCATCCTGGACGAGCGACCGAAGCTGGCCGCAAAGCTGCCAGCCGCGTTGCAGGCGGACCTGAAGGCGCTGAAGGATGCGGCGGACGGTGACCGGGTCGCGAAGGCCACCCACATCAGGGACACCGCGCTGAATGGCGGCTACGGTCCGAAGATCCAGGCGCAGGCAAAGCGGATGCAGGAGCAGAAGGCCGACCGCAAGGCCTAAGGGACAAGGCTTAAACGACGGCAAGGCTGGTTATTTGTAGCGTTCCGCTACAAATAACCAGCCTTGTTCTGCCGGCGCGGGCCGCCCGCAGCCCCGCCCGCTGTGTGCCTAGGCCGGGACGGGGTCCCGGTCCGGCTCTGCTGCTACGAGTGTGCCGTCGTCGAACGGCATTTCGTCCAGGTCGATCAACGGGTTGGTGTCCTGGGTGGCCACAAGCTCGCGGGCCTCTGCCTGGGTGTCCACACTCGGCATGGAGCCCGGAAGCGGGCGCTGTGCGGATTCACGCAGGAAGTAGATGGCGATTGCGCCAACCACGGACGTTCCCATGAGGTAATACGCAGGCATCATGTCGTTGCCGGTGCCCTGGATCAAGGCGGCGACAATGAACGGCGTGGTGCCGCCGAAGATCGCTACAGAGAAGTTGTAGGCGATGCCCATTCCCCCATAGCGGCTCGAGGTCGGGAACAGTGCCGGCAGCGCGGAGGCGAGGTTTGCCACGTAGAACGTGACCGGGAAGGCGATCAGGGCCAGGCCGGCAAGCGTGGACCAGATATCGCCGATGCCGATCAGCAGGAAGGCCGGAACGGCGAACACGACGGTGCTGATGGCGCCGATCCACAGTACGGGCCGGCGGCCGATCCGGTCGGAGAGCTTGCCCGTCAGCGGAATGCAGACTGCCATGATGACCAACACCGGGATGGTCAGCAGCGTGCCGTGAACGGGGTCGTAGCCCTTGGACTCGGTCAGGTAGGTGGGCATGTAGGAGGTCAGCATGTAGCCCACCGTGTTTGCGGCGGCGGCAAGGATCATGGCGAGGATGATCTGGCGCCAGTAAGCCCTCACGATGCCGATGGGGCCCTTGGCTACCGCGGCATCGCCTGCTGCGGCGTCCGCGGCGAGGGCTTCCTGGGCATCCAAAGTGGCTTGGAACTGGGGTGATTCCTCGATCTTGCTACGGAAATACACCGCAATGACTCCGAGGGGACCAGCGAGGAGGAACGGCAGTCGCCAGCCCCAGTCCTCCATGGCCGACTGGCCGATGGTGAGCTGCAGGATGGAAACGAGGGCCGCACCCAGGGCGAAGCCGATGTAGGAGCCCATATCCAGGAAGCTCGCGAAGAAACCGCGGCGCTTGTCCGGAGCGTATTCGCTCACGAACGTAGTCGCGCCGGCGTATTCGCCGCCGGTCGAGAAACCCTGGACAAGTTTCAGGAGGACGAGCAGCACAGCCGCCCAGATGCCGATTTGTGCGTATCCAGGCAGGAGTCCGACGGCGAAGGTGCTGGCAGCCATCAGCAAGAGTGTTGTGGCGAGCACCTTCTGGCGGCCCACCTTGTCACCGAGCCAACCGAAGATTACGCCGCCGAGCGGCCGTGCCACGAAGGTTGCGGCGAAGGTTCCCAGAAGGAACAGGGTCTGCACGGACTTATCGGCCTCGGGCAGGAAGACCGGCCCCATCGTCGTGATGAGGTAGCCGAACACGCCGACGTCGTACCATTCCATGGTGTTGCCGACGATCGTGCCGCCGAGTGCTTTTTTCAGCATGGGCTGGTCAACGACGTTGACGTCGGATACCTTGAGTCGACGGCGTGTTGGAAGTTTCAATTTTGAGGCACCGCGTGGTGCAGTCTTGCTCGTTGCAGCAGCGTTCCTAGCGCCTGCTGAAGAGTCGGTAATGCTTCGGTCTGTGGGCATTTGTGTTTCTCCTAGGGAGATCATTTGCTTGCGACATACAGCTGCTCCGCTCTGGGCAGGGTTTCAATTTTACGCGAGATTCGCCGGATCTGAGAGTAGGGCCCTGTAATTCGGGGCTATTCCACCCCCTTTTCGGGGCAAATGTCTGACATCCATTTGCCCCCTACAGCCCCGGAATCACGCGGATTTTGGCGCGATCCGGGGGTGCGTTACCAAATTGTTTGGTTCAGGGGCCCGAAACGCACAGTTTGCTGATCATTTCCGGTGGGTTTCCCGTAGTTTCCCCAGCACCACCGTGGCATCGAATTCTTCAGAATGGACCACAAGCGCGGACAGCCCGGCGTCCCCGAACAAGGCCGCCGTCGTCGGGGCCTGCCGGATGCTCGTTTCGATCAGCAGCCGCCCCCCGGGAGCGAGCCACGACGGAGCCTCTCTGGCGATCCGGCGCTGCACATCCAAACCATCCGAGCCGCCGTCGAGCGCCACCCGCGGTTCATGCAGCCGGGCCTCCGGCGGCATCATCCCGATCGAGTCCGTAGGGACGTAGGGGGCGTTGGCCACCAGGACGTCCACCCGGCCGCGAAGAGTGTCCGGCAGGGCCGAAAAGAGATCGCCTTCATGCACCTGGCCGCCCGCCAGCCCGATGTTTCGGCGGGCGCAGCGGACCGCTGCGGGGTCGACGTCGGCCGCGTGAAGCTCAATGCCGCCCACTGCGGCAACCAAAGCGGCACCCACGGCACCCGAGCCACAGCAAAGATCGACGACGACGGCGCCCGGCCGGACGAGGCGGGCAGCCTCCTGGACGAGGTGCTCCGTGCGGCGGCGGGGGACGAAGACGCCAGGTTCCACCGTGATGTGTTGGCCGCAGAACTCAGCCCACCCCAAGAGGTATTCAAGGGGCAATCCTGAGACGCGTTGTCCGAGCAACCGCTCAAGATCCTCGGGGGCGTGCGCCGCGGCGATGAGGAGTCGGGCCTCGTCCTCGGCGAAGACACAACCGGCAGAACGGAGCCGGGCTGTGACGGCGGAATGGGAAGGCTGGAACGCGGGTGCTGACATGGGAGAGTCTTTCGGGGTACCGAGGGGTGCTCTCCGGGCCATGCTAGCCGAGAGCGAAGGCGGAGGCCATGCGTGAAACAGCCTCGACAAAAAGCCGGGGTTCACAAACACGGCGAGGAGTGTCTAGGGTGGGTGCATGGGAACACTGATTTTTGAATAGACCAGCCGATCCCGGTTCGTCGCAGATGCCCGCAAGGCACTGAAGATGCTTACCGGCACCGCTGAGTTTGAGCCGACAAAAATCCACGCCTGTTGAGGCTTCGCCTCCGCGCCGTTTCTGTTGCTTTTGTTAGACCCAGGGTCTGGCAGCGGACGTCGCGTCCCGATACCTCCTCCGGCAAATCAAGAGCTTTAAAGGAGTCCACTGCATGACACCGAACACACCCGAAACCGACGCCGGGCAGGAACCAGTAGCGCAGGAAACCGACGCCCCGGCTGCCGGTGTCCGATCGAAACTGACTGACGCGCAGAAGGAGATGCTGGCCAGCAAATCCCGTGGCGGGGCAGCGAACAGCTGGCAAAGCACCGGAAAAGGACACAAGCCCACTCAAGCGAGCGGCAAGCTGGCCAAGTCCGAGAAGAAAGTCCGCTGGTAGATCCTGCAGACAAGCGGACCGCTCCCACCTAGTATGGAAAATCCCTTCGTTTCAATGCAGAAAGGAAGAACAATGGCTGCGAAGCACGTTGAGCAACAAATCAACTCCGAGGTGGCCAGCCACTTGGTCGAGTCCATGGATAAGGCGCCCATGCCGGCCCCTGCAACTGTGGCCATGGCCCTCGGCTCGACCCAAGGACAGGCCTGGCCAGACGGAAGCGGCAAGACCAGGCACCCCAAGGATCGCGGCGCCAGCCACGGCCGCGTCGGCCAACAGGCGGCGGTCACCGCGGTCCACCGCACCAGCCGTCCCCAGCTGCCGCACTCCTCTTAGGAATATTCGCCCTCCTCAGCCCAACTGACTCGCACTTAATGTCGTTATGAGCCCTCATAACGACATCTGCTGCCAGACAGTTGGGCTGAGCTACGTGTGGGGGCGTGCGGGGGGCGTGCGCTTGGGGGCTGGGCTAGGCGCGCTCGACGTCGGCCGGAGACTTGTCAGGGCGCCATCCGCGCCAGACGGGATGGCGCATCCTTTCGGTGCCGGTCCAGTCGCCGAACGTCACCTCTCCCACGAGCTCGGGGGACACCCAGTGCGCGGTGGCTGCGTCCTCGGCGGGGATGTCGCGGAAGGGGGAGTCCGGGCGGTCGAGCCCCTGCATGCGCTTCAGGATGTCGCGCAGCTGCCAGTCCTTGAAGCCAGTGCCCACCCGGCCCGCGTAGCGCAGCTTGTCGCCGTCGGGAATCCCCACCAGCAACGCTCCAATGGTTCCGAGCCTCGCCCCGGCACCGGGCCGCCAGCCACCCACCACCACTTCCTGCGTGCGTTCCAGCTTGAGTTTGATCCAGGACCTGCTGCGCCGTCCCGGTTGGTACCGGCTATCCGCGCGCTTGGCCATGACGCCCTCCAAGCCAAGCTCGCTGGCGCTCGCCAAGATGTCGTCGAGGTCATGTTCCAGGATCTCGGATACATGGATAGGGGAGCCCTGGGCCGGCAGCTTGGCACGGAAGGCCGCCAGCCTGTCCCGGCGCTCGCTGAGCGGCAGGGAGGCGAGGTCGGCGCTGCCTTGGGATCCGGCGTCGTACAGGAGGTCGAACACCATGAGTTGCACGGGGACCGCGGCCCGGGCGCGTTCCACGTCGCCGGGTTTGAAGAGGTTCATCCGCTTCTGGAGCAACTCGAAGCTGGGCCGGCCGTCCTTGCTGAGTGCGACGATTTCGCCGTCTGCCACGAAGTCGTGGTCAGGCCAGTAGCGCGGATCCGCCAGTTCGGGATAGGTGGGAGTCATGTCGATACCGGAGCGGCTGGTCAACCTGATCTTGCCGCCCGAACCTGAAACGATGGCCCGGAATCCGTCCCATTTGAGCTCAAACAACCAGTCGCCGGAGGAGACATCGGCGGGGGTTCCGGGTGTTGCGAGCATGGGCGCGTAGCTGGGGGTCCCGTTCGGTTGTGGCTGGGCGTCGGGCAACAGCACCGTCCGGTGGCCCGATTTGTCCTTCATCAGATGGATCAGCCACTGAGACGGCGACTCCCCGGTGTGGATGAGCGCAAAGCGCCGGGTGCCGTGCAATCCGCCGCCGGGCTTGCCTGTGAGGGTGGCGATGACTTCCTTGCCGTCACGCCATTTTTCGCACTCGAACTCGCCGCTGTCCCAGATGCTGACTGTCCCGGCACCGTATTCGCCCTTCGGAATGATGCCCGCGAATTCCGCATACTCCATCGGGTGGTCCTCAGTCCGCACCGCGAGATGGTTCTTGTCCGGAGTGTCCGGCACGCCCCGCGGCAACGCCCAGGACGCCAGGACTCCGTTGTGCTCCAGCCGGAAGTCCAGGTGGAAACGGCGGGCATGGTGCTCCTGGATGACAAAGATTCCGCCGGGCGGATTGGGTTCCGCGTCAGCCTGGAGTGGGCGCGAACCGGGTTGGTGTTCGACGCCGGGAAACGGTTCGGGCGTCCGCTGCGGGTCGCGCTTCTCCACGTAGCTGGCCAGCCGCGGGTTTACGGCGGTGCCCCCGACGGCGGTGCCCCCGTGCTCGGGCGCATGCCCCGACCGCCCGGCCGCCACCGCGGCGAAGGGGTCCTTTCCCTCTTTGACGCGCTTCATGACGGCCGTGAAGTCCAGATGCTCGAGCGTGGGCGAGGCGAGTTCATGCCACGTCCTCGGTGCAGCCACCATCGGGTGGGCACGACCGCGAAGGGAGTACGGGACGATGGTGGTCTTGTTCCCGCTGTTCTGGCTCCAGTCCACCAGCACCTTGCCGTTGCGCCGAGTCTTTTTCATGTCGCTGACCACGAGGTCCGGATGGTCGGCTTCGAGCGAGCGCGCCAACTCGTGCGCGAACGCGGAGACCTGCTCCCATTTGCGAGTGCCATCCAGCCCGGCGTAGAGATGGATCCCCTTGCTGCCGCTCGTCACAGGTACCGGATCGAGGCCGATGTCCTGCAGGATGCTGCGAGCCAACTTGGCGACTTCGACGCATTCGGAAAGGCCGGTGCCGGGACCAGGGTCGAGGTCCAGGACAAGGCGGTCCGGCGGCAACATGGTTCCGTCGGCGTCCACTTGCCATTGCGGCACGTGGATTTCCAAGGCGGCAATCTGGGCCAGCCAGGTGAGCGTAGCGAGGTTGTTGACGAGCGGGTAGACGTTGCTGTGTTCCCTGTGCTGGATGGTGACCCGCGGAACCCACGACGGCGTGGAGTCGTCCAGGTTCTTCTGGAAGAACATCTGCCCGGGATCCGACGTGGTCCCTACCCCGTGCACCCAACGCTTCCGGGTGGCGGGTCGGTTGGCGGCAGCCGGGATCAGGAACGGGGCTACGGCGGCGTAGTATTCGAGCACTTCGGCCTTGGTGGTGCCAGTCTCCGGGTAGATGATTTTGCCCAGGTTGGTAAGCGTCAGTTCATGGCCTTCAACGTTGACGCGTTCCTTCTGGCTGGTTGCCACCTCTTCACCTCCGCCTTGTTGTGATGTTCACTTAGTGCATGAGGGCCATATGGAAGGGTTCTATCGCGTTCGGGCTGGTCAACGTACCCGTCAAGCTCTACAGCGCCACCGAGGACCACGATGTCAGTCTCCACCAGGTCCACAACAAGGACGGAGGCCGCATCCGGTACCAGCGGAAGTGCGAGATCTGCGCCTCTGTTGTGGATTACGAGGATATCGACAAGGCCTACGAAGAGGAAGGCCGTACGGTGGTGCTGTCCGCGGCCGATTTGAAGTCGCTGCCCGCGGAGAACAGCCGCGAAATCGAAGTGGTGGAGTTCGTTCCGGCTGAGCAGTTGGATCCCATCATGTACGAGCGGCCCTACTACCTCGAGCCGGATTCCAAGTCGCCCAAGGCTTACATGCTGCTTCTGCGCACCTTGCAGGACACCGAGCGCGTGGCCATAGTGCAGTACGCCCTCCGGCAGAAGACCAGGCTCGGCGCGCTCCGGGTACGTGGCGACGTGCTGATGCTGCAATCCCTGCTCTGGGACGACGAGGTCCGCGAAGCCAACTTCCCGTCGCTGGAAACCGACGTCAAGATCTCCGACAAGGAACTCGAAATGTCCTCGGCCCTGGTGGACTCGATGGCGCGCGACTTCGAACCCGAGCAATACACCGACAACTACCAAGTTCAATTGCGCCAACTTATCGCGGCCAAGCTCGAAAAGGGAGACTCCATCGACACCGAGGAGACGTTCGGTGTAGCAGCCAGCGAAGGGGAAGGTGGCGAGGTCATCGACCTCATGGAGGCCCTCAAACGGAGTCTTGAGAAGAAACGCGGCAAAGAGGCCGCTGGATCGGCGGCTGCGTCGTCCACCGAAGAGTCCGACGACGGCGCCACCGCCAAGGCGGCCAGCAAGCCGAGGGCGAGGGTCAGGAAAGCCTGACGCGCCGCCGTCGTGCGCTCCGCGAAAACCCGCGCACTTCGCGAATACTTGACATGTCCCTCCGAGGGCCTAGTGGTTTCGCAACGCCGAGATCAGCTCGGATTTCTTCTTGCTTGAGTACCCTGTGAGCCCCAGTTCCTTTGCCCGGGACCTTAATTGGGGCACGGTCCAGTCCTCATAGTCACCCGAGATGCCACCACGATGGCCGATTTCCTTGCGGCCCACCTTGGCGGCGGCATTCGAGATTCTGGCGGCCTTTTCCTTCGAGGCGCCATCCTCCCTGAGGGTTTCGTAGAGTTCCGGATCCTTGAGGCTGGGATTCTTCTTGTCTGGCATGTGTTCCTCCTGCGGTCAAGATTCTGGCTAAGACGGAAGCTCCATCCGGAAACCGCAGCGGCATTGGAGCACCTTTGTCGCCAGGTACACGTCGAGAAGGTCCACAGCGGGGTCCTCAGTGGATATTGGCGCGTATACGCTGTGGAATCCGGTTCCCGAAATCTTCATCGGTTCTCCGCAATGGATGTATTCGCCGCCGAATTGAAGCATGCCCGATACCGTGCCTCGTTGGTTCAGGATGGCTGCGACATCCTGGAACGTCGCAGCATGGGCGTAGAACATATCGCATTCCACGCAGGTGTAAGCGACATCCACGAGCTCAGTCGTCGGTGGTTTGAGCGGCTCGATGGAATCCAGGATGACGTGCTCGGCAGTGTGGCAATTGCCGCACCAGATTCGTTCCGCTCTGGGGTGAGGTGCGCCGTTGGGAACGATCGGGTCAGAGATAGTCGGCATCGACTTAACTCCTTGAAGCGGGAAGTGCGGCTCCCGCGCGAGGCGGAAGCCGCACTTCGAGCGGATTTAGTCCTTCTTGAAAGCGTCCTTGACCTTTTCGCCGGCCGATTTCAGGTCGCTCTTGCTCTGATCCATCTTGCCTTCGGCTTCGAGCTTCTCGTTGCCCGTCAGCTTTCCAGCCGCTTCCTTGGATTTGCCTGCAAGCTTTTCTCCGGCGTTCTGGATCTTGTCATCTGCACCCATGGACGTACTCCTTTGCTGGTAATGGATTACTTCATTCCGCCAAGCGCGCGGGGCCTGGCGGAAGGGGCCAGGCGCACTAACTGCCGTTGTCGGTCAAACGCCGTGTGACCGGCGGCCGGACATGAAGCTAAGGAGCCAGCCGATGGCCGCGACGATCAGGAGGACAACGCCGACCCAGAGGAGCCAGCTCACGGCCTGCGAGAATCCGCCGACGAGCAGAAGAACGATTGCCACAACGCCTGCAATGATCAGAAGAGTGTTCACAATGACACATTCCTTACTTCAGCGGGACCGCCGGCAAGCGCCCGGGCCCCTTGCGATGTATTCGGTTATCGGTTCACTTGCGAACCGTGGTTCCCCGCCAGGCCCCCAGGCCCCGTGCAAGGTCCTGCTGTAGCGATACCGCCCCATATTTTCGGGGTTTTCATCCGTTAGGGACCGGTACCGACTTCCTCCATGGTACTACTAAGCACCCTTATCAAATCAAGTACTAAGTACGCTTACAAAGATTTTTGGATATCGTCGTAGGCTAATTGGAAGGTCGTGCGCCGGGTTCCAGCGCACGCATCGAATGGTCGTCTAGGAGGAGAAAACGTGAAAGCATCGCAAACCCTGGCAGATAATCTCCAGCTGGTCCTGACGGATCTGATTGAACTCCAGCTCCAAGGAAAACAGGCGCATTGGAACATCGTTGGGGCCAATTTCCGGGACCTGCATCTGCAACTTGACGAACTGGTCGCAGCGGCCCGGGAGTTCGCCGACGAAACCGCCGAAAGGATGCGGGCGCTCCATGCTCTTCCCGATGGCCGGAGCAGCACCATCGCTGCCTCAACCAGGCTGGAGCAATTCCCCGCGGGATTGACCAAAACCAAGGACGCCGTGAAGCTGATCACCGACCGCCTGGAGCGGACTGTCCAGACCATGCGTGATGTCCACGACGAAGTAGACGAAGAAGACCCCACGACGGCGGACCTCCTCCACGCGTTCATTGCCCGTTTGGAGCAGCTCGCCTGGATGATCAGTGCCGAGATCATGTCAGCCAGTGCGTCAGTGGCAGACCCACAGGAAGCCTAGGAACCCGGGAAGCCAGGCAAACGGAGCCAGGGCGTGCCACGGCTTCGCCGCAGCAAACCCGGCACTCCGGGCATTTCCCGGCGAAGGTCCGGCCGCGGATTCAGCTACTACCATCCGGACGGATCGCTTATCGCGGGTGGGGATCGCAAGCGCCTTGACGCGCTGGCGATTCCTCCTGCGTGGTCCGATGTCTGGATATGTCCGTTCGAGAACGGGCACATCCAGGCAATGGGAGTGGACGACGCCGGCCGGAGCCAATACATCTACCACCCGGAATGGCGTGCCCGCCAGGATATTGAAAAGTTCGCCCGTGCTGCGCGGCTCGGGGCCCTCCTGCCGCGGGCGCGCCGTCTGGTCTCCCGGCATCTGCGGGAGTCAGCTTCGGAGAAGACCAAAACCTTGGCCGCGGCCGTGCGGCTCATGGATCTCGGTGCCTTACGCGTTGGATCCGATGGTTACACGCGCCGCAACGGCTCATATGGGCTCACCACGCTGAGGTGCAAGCACGTCAAGGTCAACAGGGATGCGGTCTCCCTGCATTTCCCGGGGAAAAGCGGTCAAACCTGGGATTCCACCATCGAGGACCCTGTGCTGGCCCGATTCCTCGGACCCTTGGCGGGCAGGCCCGGCAAGGAGTCCCTGCTGGTCTTCCAGAGCGGTGAGGGCAGCGTCTGCCTGAATGCCGCGATGGTCAACGAGTACCTTCGCCACATCACCGGCGGCGACTATACGGCCAAGGACTTCCGCACGTGGAAAGGGACCGCGGCAGCCGGCATGGCGCTCGCAGGCAGATCGAAAGCGCCGCCCCGCCAACGAGTTCTTGAGGCCATCAAGCAAACCGCCGAACTGCTCGGCAACACGCCCACGGTGGCGAGGGCGGCCTACGTCGATCCGCGCGTCGTCGAGGGTTTCCTTGCCGGTGACCTCGAACAGCTCAAGGCCACCGAGTCGGAAATTGCGGCGTACCTGAACAATCTGCCCTGAACTAACAATGAGTATGCTCCCCGTTGGCTGCGAGGGACGGACAAATTAGGAATTTGTCCATCCCTGAGTGCCAAGGGAGAGCATGCTCAGTGGGGTTACTCGGCGTCGTGGTCCGTTTCGAGGATCTTCACGAGACGGTCCAGGGCTTCGTCGGCCCCGGAACCCTCTGCGCGCAGCACGACGACGTCGCCGAATGACGCTCCGAGGCTCATGAGGGACAGGATGCTTGCGGCGTCCATGGCGTCGTCGGCGGGCTCGCCTTCGCGGGCGATGGTGACCTCGATGTCCAGCTCGCCGGCGGCTTCGGCGAAGATGGCTGCCGGGCGTGCGTGCAGGCCAACGCGGCTGGCGATGGTGGCGGTACGTTCGGACATTGTTGCTCCTTCGATTGTGGGCTTGGGGAAAGTCTAGAGACCCAGCTCGTCCAGGACAGGCAGCTGGGCACGAACGGCTTGGCGCGCGGCGGATGCACTCGGGGCGGCCAGCGCCGCCGTCGCGAGCTTTTGGGCCTGCGCCACGGTGACGGTTGCCAGCACAGCGGAAACGGCAGCCAGGGCGCGTGCACTCATGGAAAGCGTCGCGACGCCCAGTCCGACGAGTACGACGGCGAGGGCGGGGTCCGCGGCTGCCTCGCCGCATACTCCCACGGGCCGGGCGATGCCGCCCGCGCTGGCGGCCGCAGCGCCGTCGGCGGTCAACTTCACGAGCTGCAGCACGGCGGGCTGCCAGGGGTCATTGAGCGTGGCGAGCGGTCCGAGTTGGCGGTCCGCGGCCATCGCGTACTGGGTGAGGTCGTTGGTGCCGAGCGACGCGAAGCTGACTTCGCGCAGAACGGAGGCGGCGGTCAGGGCCGCCGACGGGACTTCGACCATGACGCCGGGGGTCTTCAATCCGGCGGCTGAGCAGAGGGCTGCGAAATGCGCGGCTTCCTCGGCCGTGGAGATCATGGGTGCCATGACCCACACTTCTGCCTGGTTGTTGATCTCAGCTGCCGCGATCGCCGCCAGCTGGCGTTCGAGGACCCCGGGGGAGGTGAGGTCGGTGCGGTACCCGCGGACGCCCAGCGCAGGGTTGGGCTCGTCCGCGTTGGTGAGGAACGGCAGGGGCTTGTCGGCGCCGGCGTCGAGGGTACGGACCACTACCTTCTTGCCCGGGAACGCGGCGAAGACGGCGCCGTAGGCGATGATCTGCTCCTCGACGGTTGGTTCGTCGTCACGATCCAGGAAACAGAATTCGGTGCGCAGCAGACCGACGCCCTCGGCCCCGGCGTCGGCGGCTTTGACCGCGTCGGCGCCTGTACCGACGTTGGCGAGCAGAGGAACCCGGAACCCGTCGGCCATGACGTTGCTCCCGCTGAACGCGGCAATCGTCGACGCCTGGTTGGCCCAAGCCTTGGCCGCGAGGCGGAGTTCCTCGTCCGGGTCAACCGTGATGGTGCCGGCAGCGCCGTCGAGGTAGACCTCGGTGCCGTCCCGGATCTCGTCGACCCCCGGGGCGGCGACGATCGCCGGCAGGCCGAGGGCGCGGGCCAGGATGGCGGTGTGGGACTGCGGGCCGCCGCTCGAGGTGATCAGCGCGATCACCTTGGCGGGGTCCAGGGTGGCGGTGTCTGCCGGGGCGAGGTCCTCGGCGGCCAGGATGAACGGAACGTCCGACGCCGGGATCCCCGGCGCGGGCAGCCCGCGCAGTTCAGAGACGATGCGGGCGCGGACGTCCAGGACGTCGGCCACGCGCTCTGCCATGTAGCCGCCGAGGGCCTTCAACGAGTCTGCAACCGTTGCAGCTGCCTCCCAGATGGCCCGTTCGGCGGTACGTGCGCCGCCCGGAGCCTCGGGGGAGAGGAGCCTGATGGCCGATTTCACCAACATGGGATCGACGGCCATCAGGGCGGTTGCTTCCAGGACCTCTTTGCCTTCGCCGGACGCTGTGGCGGCTCGGGCACGGAGTTCCGCCTGCACGGCCTTGGCGGCATCCTTGATGCGCTGGCCCTGCGATTCGACGGTTACGTCCGCAGGAATATTGACGTTCTCGTGGGGCTCTTGAACCGGCTTCGGCATCTGCCGCACCGGCCCCAGAACACGCCCGGGGGCAACGCCCACACCTGAAAAGGTCTGCATGGATTAGTCCTCTACTTGCTTGCTGACGGTGGGGTCAGGCTGCGACCGGAACAGGAGCCTGCTCTGCCTCAACCGGCTTCCGGACTGCCCAACGCTTGAGCGCGAGCAGGACCAGGGCGGTGATGACCACGCCGACTGCGATCGCGGCGAAGAACAACAGGAAGTTGTTCATGGCGAAGAAGACGAAGATTCCGCCGTGGGGTGCCTGCGAGGTGACCCCGAACGCCATGCTCAAGGCGCCTGTCACTGCGCCGCCAACCATGCTGGCCGGGATGACACGCAGCGGGTCTGCAGCGGCGAACGGAATCGCCCCTTCGGAGATGAAGGAAGCCCCCAGCAGCCAGGCGGCCTTGCCGTTTTCACGCTCGGCCAGGCTGAAGCCCCTCTTGTTGAGCACGGTTGCCAGTGCCATGGCCAGCGGGGGAACCATGCCGGCCGCCATGACGGCGGCCATGATCTGCCAAGGAGCCTGGTTGGCCGCGCTTCCGGCGCCGAGGCCGGCCACTGCGAAGGAGTAGGCCACCTTGTTGACGGGACCGCCCAGGTCGAAGCACATCATGAGGCCAAGGATGATGCCGAGAACGATGGCGGAGACGCCAGTCATGCCGGAGAGCCACGCGTTGAGGCCCTTGGTGATTGCAGCGATGGGGCCGCCGAGAACCAGGAACATGAGCCCGGATGCAACGATCGAGGCCGCGAGCGGGATGATCACCACGGGCATGAGGCCGCGCAGCCAGCGCGGAACCTTGAAGGTGCCGATCCAGTGTGCCGTGACACCAGCCAGCAGGCCGCCTACCAGGCCGCCCAGGAAGCCTGCGCCCATGTAGCCAGCAACAGCGCCGGAGACGAAGCCGGGAGCGATGCCGGGCCGGTCCGCGATGCCATAAGCGATGTAGCCCGCCAAGGCGGGGACGAGGAAGCCAAGGGACAATGCGCCGATCTTGAACAGCACGGCGCCTAGGTATGCGCCCAGTGGGCCCCAAGCGTGCGCGGGGAAATCGGTGGGCAGGTTGCCAAGCGTGTTCGCTCCGAGGATCTTGTCGGCGGCACCGGCGATCTCGTAGCCGCCGAGGAGGAAGCCCAAAGCAATGAGTAGGCCGCCACCGGCGACGAACGGGATCATGTAGCTGACACCGGTCAGCAGGACCTTCTTGACCTTGGTGCCGAAGTGCTCGCTGGCGGCCTCTGATGCGTGTTCGGCGTTTTCTTCGGCGCCGAAGTGCGGAACGCGGTGTGCGTGAGGGTCGGAGGCGGCTGCGAGGGCTTCCTGCACCATCTTGGCCGGCTCGTCAATGCCACGCTTGACCGGCGCGTTGATGACCGGCTTGCCGGCGAAGCGTTCCTTGCCGCGGACATCGACGTCTACTGCGAAGATCACGGCGTCAGCGGCGGCAATGACAGCCGGGTCCAACGCGGTGAATCCACCCGAGCCCTGGGTTTCCACCTGGAGGTCGACGCCCATCTCCTTGGCGGCAGCCACGAGGGAGTCGGCTGCCATGTAGGTGTGGGCGATGCCGGTGGGGCAGGCCGTGACGGCGACGATGCGCTTGGGGCCAGCCGACGAAGCGGCACGGGCCGAAGCCGGTGCCTCGGCGCCGGGTGCTGCCGATTCTGCCGCATGTGCAGCCGGCTTGTCGGCCAGCGCGCCTTCAACCAGGTCGACGATGTCCTGCTCGGTGGCAGCCGCGCGCAGGGCCGCCGTGAAGTCCTTCTTGATGAGGGAACGGGCCAGCTTGGAGAGCAGTTTCAGGTGCTCCTGGTCCGCTCCTTCCGGGGCAGCGATGAAGAAGATGATGTCCGCGGGGCCGTCCTTGGCACCGAAGTCCACTTTCTGGGAGAGCCGGGCCATCGCCAGGGCGGGTTCGGTCACTGCGATTGAGCGGCAGTGCGGGATGGCGATGCCGCCGGGTACGCCTGTGGCAGTCTTCTGCTCGCGGGCGAAGGCGTCCGCGAAGAGCCCTTCAACCTCGGAGGCGCGCCCGGCTGCGGCAACTTTGCCCGCCAGGAAGCGGATGACATCGGCGGGAGAATCGCCGAGGTTCTGGTCAAGGGAGACCAGTTGGGGGGTGATGAGCTGGGTCACTGTTAGTCCTTCTGAAGGGCCGTGATGGTTACGGCGTCGGGAGTTGTTTGGTGGACCGCCGGGACAGTGGAGCCCGGCAGCGAAGCAGCGGCGGCACCATGTGCCACAGCCTGACGGAGGCAGTCCTGCGAGGTTCCGCCGTTGGTGGCGGCCAGCAGATAGCCAGCAAGGGATGAATCGCCGGCACCAACTGTGCTGACGGCTTGGATCGGCGGATGCGTGGCGAACCACGCGCCGTCGGCGGTTACCAGGACGGCGCCCTTGGAACCGAGTGTTGCGAGTACTGCACCCACACCCCTGCCGACGACGGCGGCGGCAGCCCTGGCGGCAAGGCCCGGGTCCGCTTCCAGTTCGTCAGCCGTGTGGACGTCTGTGAGGCCCGCTGCGGCGGCCAATTCGGCCAGTTCTTCCGCGTTGGGCTTCAGGAGATCGGGCTTGCCGCTGATGTTGCCGGTTGAATCGCCACTGATGGCGGCAACCAGCGGGGCGCCCGAGGAATCGATTGCTATAAGCGGCGGTCCGCCGTTTGCCGGATCGCCGTGCGTGGAACGGATCCGGCGGGCGACCGTGGCGTAAAAATCCGCCGGAACTCCTGGTGGGAGCGATCCGGCGAGTACCACCCAGCTCGCGCCACGGGAGCGGTCCAGCAGCAGCCCGATCAGGGCTTCCTGCTCGTCCAGGCTCAACTCCGGGCCGGGTTCGTTGATCTTGGTGGTGACGCCGTCCGGTTCGGTGAGCGTCACGTTGCTGCGTAGCGGCGCACTGATGGGAAGCGCTGCGTAGGGGACGCCGTCGTCGAGCAGTCCAGCGAGGACGGGATCGGAATCCCCGCCCGGCAGGACCGCAACGGTGTCCAGGCCCGAGGCGACCAGGGCCCGGGAGACATTGACGCCCTTGCCACCGGAATGCTGGTGGACAGCGACGGCGCGTTGCACCTCGCCGCGGGCCAAGGGGGCCGGGAGCTCTACGGTGCGGTCCAGGCTCGGGTTGGCGGTCAGGGTGACGATCATGCGATCACCACGTCGACGCCGGCCTCGGCCAAAGCGGCGGAGAGCTCTTCAGAGGGTTCGTGGTCAGTAATCACGGTGTCCACATCTTTAAGGGCGGCGAACTGGACGAGGGTTTCCGCGTCCAGCTTGGAGGAATCCGCGAGGACGACGACGCGCCGTGCGGACGTGACGAAGGCGGCCTTGACGGCGGCTTCTTCGGGGTCAGGGGTGCTGAGCCCGAACGTGGCGTGGATACCGTTGGCGCCGACGAAGGCGATGTCCGGGCGGAGCCGGGAAGCGGCCTCGACCGTGGACTGCCCGACGGCGGCCTGGGTGAGCCCGCGGACGCGGCCACCCAGGATCTGGAGGGCGATGCGGGGGTTGCCGGAAAGGCGTCCGGCAATGGGGATGGCGTGGGTGATAACAACGAGTTCTTCTCGCGGGGGGTTCCCGTTGGAGGACGCCGTGCGCTGCGCGGTGCGCTGGTCCAGCAAGCGGGCGAGGGCCTCGGTGGTGGAGCCGGCGTCGATCAGGATGCTGCCGGCCGCGTTCTCGGGGATGAGGGCAAGGGCAGCCTCGGCGATGCGGAGCTTTTCCGGTTGGCGCTGGATGGCCCGCTCAACCACGCTTTCCTCACGGGTGCTGAGGCGGTCCGACGGGACTGCCCCGCCGTGGACGCGGCGAAGATTGCCGGCGGATTCGAGGGCAGCGAGGTCACGGCGGACGGTCTCCGTGGTGATGCTGAATCGATCCGCAAGGTCCGTGACGCTGACCCGTCCACGCTCGGCGACGAGCTCGGAGATCAGCTGTTGGCGCTCCTCGGCAAACACATACCCTCCATTGCGTACAAGCTCTAGGTACACCAGTGACTGTGATCACATGATGTGGAATTGCTTGACTCTATCTTTGTTCATGTTGGTCTGTCAACAGAAAACAACATAAACAAAGATATTGGGTTGGTTTGGGTTTGTTTGGGTCTGGCGAAGGGTGATTGGGTTGGGCGCTCGAGGGTGCTTGAATGCGGGGAGCGGTGGATTCTGCTGGATCATTCGAAGGCGACGGCTTGTCGGCCCTGGAATGGCGGGGGCCGCGAGCCTGGATGCCGGAATGATCCAGCAGAATCCGACACGCGACGTCGGATTCGACGTCGGACCGGCGCGACCTCGGGCCGGCACGACGATGTGACCGGTCCGGCGCAGGCCTGGCCAGCCTGGATGGGTTGGTCAAGTAAAGGCTGGCTGCTCTATCGCCGGACCGGAAAGTGCCCTACGGCCACTCGATTTCCCGCGAACCGGGGTACTCGATGGGAAGGTTGTCCGGGTCAGGAGGGTCGGGCAAGCGGGACTGGGTAGAGGAATCCGTCTCTTGCCGATGCTTGTTCCTCTGTTGGCCCAGCTCATCGGGTCCTTGCCGGGAGTCGTCTTCGGGATGTCGCTGCTGTGTACTTTCGAGCTTCATGGTGCTTCCTTCGGGTAATGCTGCAAGTCGTTGGTTAAGCAGGTATTTCCAACTCGAACCCGCAACTGCATCTCAAGACCTTGATGTGGAGTTGGGCTTCCGGGGGAGAGTTGCGCGATCGGGACGTGCCCGTCTGCGGTGCCCTGAAGCTTCGCAGTACGGTTTTCACTTCACGGAGGGGTTCATCGCAGTGGAAATAATGGCTTCCGAACTCCAGGAGGCCATCCTGAATCCCCCGACGATTCAGGATGGCCCCCGCCTGCTGGACGGTGGCTGCGTGGCTATAGGAAAACCCGCAGGAAGTGCACGTGTAGAACACGGCAAGCTGTTGGGAAGACCTTGGCGTCTGGGCCTGGATGGATTCGATGATCAGGTGCTTGTCTGTTCCGCAACCGGCACACCAAAGGGGTGCAGCCCCGGGCTGACGTGGTTCGTGAGGGATGGCGGATTCGGAGAGGGTCGACATCGACTAGCTCCGCGCCGGTAACAGGCATTTGCTCATCAGGCAGCACCTTCACGTTGAGTGACATGGCGCCCGGCTGCTTGAGCGAAAACGAGCCGAAGGCTCGGCCCTTGTCCGGAGTTCTGCACGGACTGTAGAAGAATTGTGCAC
Source organism: Arthrobacter sp. 2MCAF14 (assembly GCF_052115645.1). NCBI lineage: Bacteria > Bacillati > Actinomycetota > Actinomycetes > Micrococcales > Micrococcaceae > Arthrobacter > Arthrobacter sp. 2MCAF14. The sequence goes on from NZ_JBFRHB010000018.1 coordinate 37,512, forward strand.
TGTGCGTCCCCGGTGCGCAAGACCGGCGGAGGGTTTGCCCACGTGATGGACGTTGTATTGGCACGCCCTTTTTCCTCCATTGCCGCCCTGCTGCTCCTAGACTGAACCATGGACGAAATGGACCTGAACGCCTCGGTCGTGGGCCAACTCCAGGATTTGGTCATCGACCGTGAAGACGTCAGCGGCTTCCTCGAAGACCTTGCGGTATTCACGGCGTCCTCGGTGTCCGCTACGCGCGGTCAAGACGTCCTGTGCGGCGTTACGTTGAGCAGACGCCGCCGATCGATGACGGTCGCTGGAAGCAGCCACGAAGCCCGCCTCATTGACGAAGTGCAGCAAGCATACGGAGACGGGCCTTGCCTGGAAGCGATGAGGACCGGGAAGTCTGTACTCGTTTCTGACACTTCCACGGACTCGCAGTGGCCTGAATACTGCACCACCATCGCGGAACGCGGGCACCTGGCCGTACTCTGCGTCCCCTTGGGCCTCGAAGAGGGTGCGACGGCGGCCATCAACCTTTTCGCCCGGCACCGCGATGCCTTCGATGAGGCCTCCATCCGCAGCTGCGAACTATTCGCAAGCCAGGCAGAAAAGGCTTTGAGGCTGGCGGTCCGGATCGGTGCCAGGCAACAACGCGCAGAGGACCTCGAGCAGGCCATGCGTTCCCGGACCGCGATCGATCTGGCAACAGGCGTCATCATGGGCCAGAACAGGTGCAGCCAGGAGGAGGCCTTCAGGATTCTGACCAAGGCCTCGAACGGAAGGAACCAGAAACTGAGGGAGGTTGCGGAATCCCTTCTCCAATCCTTGACAAACGAAAGGCCAGCCTCGCACTTCGAGGCGTAAGCGACTCCGCTAGCTGCGCTCCGCGATTCTCTTGACGCTCTCCACGAGGCTGTCCCACATGCCCTTCGAATGCGCGGCTTCATCCGGACCGGCGTTGTTGTCCTGGGCCAAAGTCAACTTGGTCATCCCGTCTTCGGGCTCCAAAGTCCACGTCAGCGTGTGGTAGTTCTGCGGGGCATCGTCCTGGCCGGAAAGTGGACTGAAATGGGTGTTTACCAGCCGCTTCCCGGGCTCGAATTCGAGGATGACACCTTTGTCTTCGTACTCCTTGCCCTTCCAGGCGCCGCGCCAAGCAATGGGTCCGCCGACCGTCCAGTCGGTGACAACCTCGGTTCCGAACATGAACTCCTTGATGGCCTGAGGATCGGTGAGCACTGACCATACCCGGTCGGCGCTTGCCTGGATCGCGATGGTTGAAATCGCAATGAAGTTGCCCGTCATGTCCTACTCCTTTTGCATACCGTCCGGCGTCCTGAAGCTGGCGCAACAGAGTCTACGCCCGGGGAAGAGAATCCAGCGCGATGGATCCCTCGCGCATTTCGTCCCGGCCTCCGGCGCATAGAAGACTCGCATGGGCTTGTGAAAAAGTCATTAGTCCGACGCTAAAGTCGCGTGGGCGTGAGCGGTCGGCGGTCCCTTTGCGGGCAGGGCGGCGGTGCAGACGACTTCGAACATTCCGCGCGGTCGCCTTCGAAAGTGATAGTCGGGTCATGATCTTCCTTATTGCATTCATTAGATATCAATGTATGCAATAATTTCTGAGTGACGACTTATGATTCGCTACGAGAGCTGGTCCTCTCCGGAGAGCTCAGTCCTGGCGCCCGGGTCAGCGAGGCGGAGCTGGCAGCTCGCCTCACGGTCAGCCGGACCCCGGTCCGAGAGGCGCTGCAGAGACTAGAAGCCGAGGGGCTCGTGTTCGCCCAGGGGCGGGGTATCCGCGTTCGCATCCACGATGCTCTCGAGCTGGTCCAGATATACGAGGCTCGTGCCGCGTTGGACGGCCATACGGCGGCTGTCGTCGCACGCCGCAATGGCGCAGGCGAGTTGCCGCCGGCACGCCTTCGTGATCTGCAGAACCTTGCCGATCAGACCGACCGCCTGACGCGCGATCAGCGGTTTGTCGAGGCGGTTGAGTGGAATCGAGAGTTTCACCAGGCGATCTCGTCGATCGCCGGCAATAGCGTCATCGAAACGACTCTTGACCGCTACTGGGACCAAATCCTCGTTTCAACGCGCAACGAGCTGCGCGAACCGCATCGAGTCGATGAGGTTCGCGAGGAGCACCAACGCATCCTGGATGCGATGGCACAAGGAGACGCAACGGCAGCATACGAAGCAGCTTTCCACCACGCACTCAGCACCCGGAACCTCCTGACTGAAAAGGAACAGCAATGACGAAGACACATAACTACGCCATTGACCTTGCTTGGACAGGGAATCTCGGCGAGGGGACCGCCAACCCCCGCGCTTACAGCCGAAACCATGACGTCACCGTCGAGGGGGTGGGCACGATTTCGGGCTCATCAGACCCGTCCTTCCGCGGTGACCCCACCCGCTGGAATCCCGAGCAGTTGCTCGTTGCCTCGATAGCCCAATGTCACATGCTCTGGTATCTGGGACTTGCAGCAGCCGCCCGCATTGTCGTCACCGACTATCAAGACCATCCCACCGGAACCATGCTCGAGAAAACAAATGGCGCCGGCCAGTTCTCCGAGGTTATCCTCCGGCCCGAGGTCACGATCGCGAGTCCTCGCGACGAGGACCGAGCACGCGAGCTACACGAACGCGTTGCCGAGTTCTGCTTCATTGCACGTTCGATCAACTTCCCCATTCACCATGAGGTAACGATCCGCACGACGTGAAGATCGAGCGAAGCACCAGAAAAGGCGTGTTAAGGCCGACCCTCCAAGTTACATTCAGTCGCTCATCGCCATCAACCTTGACGATCCGGAAGCGTGTCTGGCATTGCAACTGGCCTGCCGGAGTCTGTTGACGGACAAACCGGAGTAGCACTTGTCCGCGACGACAGTCTGGCTGCTCCAGCCGGGCCTGCCGGCGAGAGTTGCGACTTTTGACCAGGAGGGGCGCATAGGCTCTTCCCATGGAAACAGTCGTCTGGTCCAAGCCGGAAAACGAGCGCGCAGGGACGCCGCTCCTCGTGATGATGCACGGGTACGGCACGGACGAGCAGCGAATGGTGAATCTCTTTCCACAGCTCCCGAAAGAATTCACCTGCGCCGCGCTCCGTGGGCCCATGCCGATCGGGGACCACTACGGTTGGTTCCTGCTTGACTACTTCCTCGCCAGCGACTTTGCGGACGTCATCACCGCCACCAACAAGGTGTTTTCCTGGATTGACTCGGTCAAGCGCAACCACAGCAGCGTGAGCCTCCTCGGCTATTCACAAGGCATGGCCATGGCCAGTACGCTGCTGCGGCTTCGTCCGGAAGGCTTCAAAGCGACAGTGGGCCTCTCCGGATTCGTGCTGGATAACGATCTTCTGGCGCTCAGCGAATCCTTCGACTCCCCGCCGCCGTTCTTCTGGGGGAGGGACAAAGCCGATCCCGTGATCTTCAGTGATGCCATTGAGCACACCGAAGAATGGCTCAACAAAAACATGGCTCTCACCGCGCGAACGTACCCCGGCATGGGCCACCGGATCGAGGCCCGGGAGATGGCGGATGTCAGCGCGTTTCTGCGCTTTTACGTTCTCCGCTGAGGTGAGGTCCGCGTCACATTCGAGGGTGCTGGAAAACAACTCTTGATTGCCAAAATTGTAAGCGCTTACACTCTTCTTCGGCGGTGCAAGGATGTGCTGCTAAATCCAGAAGATGAAAGGGTTGAGGCCGTGTTGAATGGTTAAGGCTCACCGCGTGACAATCCAGGACGTTGCCGTCCTCTCGGGCTTGTCCATCTGCACCGTTTCACGCGCCCTGCGGAACCTGCCGAACGTGTCCGAAAAAGCGCAAGCCAAAGTGGCCGACGCCGCCGCCAAACTCGGCTACAAGGCATCCTCGGCCGCGGCCCGGCTGGCCGGCGGAAATACCGGTTCCATCGCCATCATCGCTCCCACCGCCACGGCCTGGTTCTTCGCCCAGGCCGTCGAAGCGGCCGAGGAAGTGTTCGGAGACAGCGGTTTCGACACCGTCCTGATCAGCCTGCGCGGCAAGTCGAGCGTCAAGCGGAAAATCTTCGGCGATCTCCTGGGGCTCTCCCAACGCGTGGACGGAGTGCTGCTCCTCAACGTCGATTTGAGCGAATCCGAGGTTGCCCTCCTGGCCGCGTCCGGCCTTGCAGTTGCGAGCGTGGGGATGACTTCCGTACCGTGGGACAACGTAGGGATCGACGACGAACTCGCGGCTTGGCAAGCCACCTCACACCTGTTGGGGCTGGGTCATTGGGATCTGGCGGTGCTTTCCGGCCGAGAAACCCAAGAGAACTCGGTGCTGACGTCCAGCGACAGGCTCAAGGGATTCAGCCGGGCATTGAAAGACCATCACCTGACCGTTCATCCGGACTTGGTCATCAACTCGGATTCCACCATCGACGGCGGACGCAAAGCCATGAATGAACTCATTGCCCACCGAAGCCTTCCCACGGCGGTCTTTGCGGACTGCGACGAAGCGGCTTTCGGAGCCTTGATGGCCATGCGCGAGCACGGACTGTCCGCACCGAAGAATGTCTCCGTGATTGGAATCGACGACCACCCCATGAGCTGGTTCCTTGGCCTAAGTACAGTTGCGCAGCCGGTGGCCGACCAAGGTGCCTTCGCCGCCAACCTACTGGTGGACCGGCTCCAGAACACCGACGCCCCCAACGAACCCTCCAACCACTTCCTTGACACCAAGCTGATCGAACGCAAAACCACGCGCCGCCAGCGCTGAACGGACCACGCCACACCATGACTGATACCCGAGCCACCCAGAAGACCGCCTGGACGGGCGCTACCGCGCTCCTTTTCGACCTCGACGGCGTGCTGACGCCAACCGCCGTCGTGCATGAGCAGGCATGGCAGGAACTCTTCGACGGCTACCTGGCTGAAACAGGCCATCCGGACGGCTACCAGGAGAGCGACTACTTCGACCACATCGACGGCAAGCCGCGCTTCGATGGAGTGCGGGATTTCCTGACCTCCCGCGGAATCACGTTGCCGGAAGGACCCACCGACGACGATCCCGCCAACACCAGCGTGCAGGGCCTGGGCAACCGCAAGAACCGGATCTTCAACGAGATCGTGGATTCTCGCGGGGTCGAGCCTTACGCAGGCTCTGTCCGCTTCATCCACGCCGCCTTGGAGCTGGGACTCAAGCTCGCCGTCGTGTCTTCCTCGCGCAACGCACCCGCCGTCCTGAAGGCGGCCGGACTCGATGGCTACTTCCCGGTGGTGGTCGACGGCCAGGTGGCCGCCGCCGTCGGGCTTCCCGGCAAGCCGGATCCCGCCACCTTCCGCTACGCCGCCGAGCTGCTGGACGTTCCCGCCGAAGGCTGCGTCGTCGTCGAGGATGCAGTGTCCGGCGTGCAGGCCGGCAGCGCCGGGAACTTCCGTGCGGTGATCGGGGTGGACCGGGGCGCCGGCCACCAGACCCTGCTCGACGCCGGCGCAACGTTCGTGGTCGACGACCTCGACGAACTCCTCTAACCAAGCCGTTTCACCAGAAACAGAAGGAACCCAACAGTCCATGGCACTCATCAGCTCCGACCGGCTGCGATTCCCCTGCGAACCGTGGAAGCTCGTGGAGAGCATCCACGTTCCCGGTGACACCGGTCCGCTCGAAACCCTCTTCAGCCTCGGCAACGGCCACCTGGGCATCCGCGGCGCCCACTCGGCGGGGGCGGACGCCGAACTTCCCGGCACGTTCATCAACGGTTTCCACGAAACGTGGGACATTAAGCACGCCGAGAACGCGTACGGTTTTGCCCGCATAGGACAAAGGATCGTTTACGTCCCGGATGCCAACAACTTCAACGTTGTCATCGACGGCGAGCAGCTGAGCCTCGCCGAGTCAACGGTGCAGAACTACCGCCGCAGCATCGACTTCGCCACGGGCGTTTACGAGTGCGCTGTCACGTGGGAATGCCGTTCAGGCGCCACCGTCACCACGGTGGAGCGCCGCGCCGTCGGAATCGAATCCCGGGGCTCCCTTGGCATCGAGCTGAGCCTCACTACCGACCGCCAGGTTTCTGCGGACATCACGTCGCTCGTGATCAACCGGCAGGACCAGCCTGTGGAGGACCACTCGGCCCACGACCCCCGCCGCGCAGGCCGCCACGCCGGCCGGGTGTTGCGCCCGATCCACCTCCAGGGCTCCGACGGATCCCTGCGCATGGCCTGGGAGACCGCCGAATCCCACCAGCGCATCGGCATGGCCGTGGACCACTGGATTTCCGCCGAAGGCCAGCCTTTCGAAACCGTGGTGGGGGAGGACGAGTCCACGGTCCGCTACGTCATGGCCGTGAATGAGGGCGAGACGTTCCGCTTGGAGAAGAGCGTCAGCTACGTCGTGAACAGCGTCGATGCAAGCGCAGCGGACCCGGGCGAGATCCTGGCGTCGGATGCCGAATTGGGACTCGTGCCTTTCGACCGGCTCCTGGCTGAAGGCGCGGCCCACTACCGCGATTACTGGTCCACCGCGGACATCATCATTGGTGGCCAGCCCGAGCAGCAGCAGGCCGTGCGCTGGAGCCTGTTCCAGCTTGCCCAGGCCACCGCGCGTGCCGGCGTCGCGGGCATCCCGGCCAAGGGCGTCAGCGGCTCGGGCTATGAGGGCCACTATTTCTGGGACCAGGAGGTGTACCTGCTGCCGTACTTGACGTACACGAACCCGGCCGCCGCCCGCCAGGTGCTGGAATCGCGCCACGCCATGCTTCCCGACGCCCGGATCCGGGCCAAGGAACTGAGCGTGGACGGTGCCCTGTTCCCGTGGCGCACCATCAACGGGCACGAGGCCAGCGCGTACTACGCTGCCGGCACCGCGCAGTTCCACATTGCCGCCGCGATCTCCTTCGCCGCCAACCGCTACCAATGGGCAAGCGGCGACGCCAGCTTCCGCGCTGAAGTGGGCGCCGATCTGTTGATCGAGACGGCGCGCATGTGGGCTTCGCTGGGCTTCTTCGGCAAGGACGGATTGTTCCACATCCACGGCGTCACCGGCCCGGATGAATACACCGCCGTGGTAAACGACAACCTTTACACCAACGTCATGGCCCGCTTTAACCTGCGAGCCGCTGCGGCACTGGAACACCCGGACGTCCCGGAAACCGAGCGGATGGTCTGGCAACAGGCCGCCGCGCGCATGTCCCTTCCCTACGATCCGGACATGGAGATCTACAGCCAGGACAACGACTTCATGACCCTGGAGCCGTGGGACTGGTCCACGCCGCGCTCCAAGTACCCGCTGCTGCTCAACTTCCACCCGCTGGTGATCTACCGGCACCAGGTCCTCAAGCAAGCGGACACGGTACTGGCGATGTTCCTGCAGTGGCAGGACTTCACGGCCGAGGAAAAGCAGCGCGCATTCGACTTCTACGATCCCATCACCACCGGCGACTCCACCTTGTCCGCCTGCGTGCAGGGCATCATGGCGGCCGAGGTGGGCTACTCCGAAGTCGCGCTCAAGCACTTCACCGAGGCCTTGTTCATCGACCTGGACAACACGCACAACAACACCGTTGACGGCGTGCACATCGCGTCCACCGGCGGCATCTGGAGTTCCTTGGTGTGCGGTTTCGCGGGCATGCGGGACCAGGGCGAGGTCCCGCATTTCGATCCGCGGCTGCCGGCCGAATGGGACAGCCTGTCCTTCCGGCTCAAGATCCGCGGGCGGCTCTTGTCCGTCGAGTTGCACCCGGGGTCCATCAGCCTTGCGCTGGTTGCGGATGCAGCTTCAGGTTCAGCGCCCGACGCCGGTGCCGCACCTTTGGAGGTCAGCGTGCGCGGGCAGCGGGTCGTCGTCGGCGTCGAGACGGTCACTGTGCCCCTCGACGAAGTGCCGGTCCCCGCGCCGTCTGTTTTCCCGAGCCTCTTCCCGACGGCGGGCCTTCCGGTGATCGGGAGCGCGCGGGTCTGACCGATCGATTGCTCCCCACCGGCGAGGCGGACCCCCGCCGGTGGGGAGCTGCGGTTTCGGAGTTATTCGGGAACGGTTCATTCCTGATTCATGGGACGCAGATACTGTCTCCGGAGACCTCTCTGGAAAAGGACTCAACCCATGGATCGACGGACATTCGCCTCCGCTGCCTTGCTGACCGCGGCGGCACCGCTGCTCACCACCACTCCGGCCCTCGCGGACTCTTCCGGGCGGGGAAAGGATGCCAAGCTTACACGCACCATGTTGGACGCTTTGGAAGGTGAACTGGACGACCGTGCCACCGCCGCCGTCGTGGAGCCCCACATTGAAGACATCGGATTCAACTGGCATCCGCCAACGAAGCCGGTCGAGAGCATTGATTTCATCATTGCCTATGGTTTCGGCAACCGACCACCGGCAGGTGGCGGAGATCCCAGCCGCGTGCTCTACGAGCCTGGCCCGGTGAACGAAGCCCTTGCGGACACGGTTGCGAAGCTGCGGGCGGGGCGCAACCTTCCCGTCTACGCTCAGTGGGAAATCGCCAGGTTCCTCGAGTCCAAATACCACATGAGCGGGGTGACTTCGATTGAACCGGTCATTTCGGGGGACGGCACCATTGTGTATCTGAGCACGGACGGCGTTGCAGCCCAGGTCAAGGAGCTCCGCGCCTCTCAGCCTGCGGGGATCGCCGGGATTGTTGGATTCCGGGACCATATCAAGCGCTGTGTCCAGACCACCCAAGACCGCGGGATGGACGCTTTCGCTCCCCAAGGTATCGACATGCCCGGCACCTATGATCCGCAGTCGGGACAGCCGTGGACCCGGCGTCGTGATCTCTATCTGGTGCACGACATGTACGCCCAGATGGCTGTGCTCCGCGGGAAACTGATCGCACAGGCCTATCCCAACGGCTGATTTCCCGATGGCGCAGGGGACGCTTTGCTTGAGCGAACTTCAGCGCGCCGGCACCGTCTCCGACCAATCCCAGTCGATGTGGTGGCGATAGACCCAGTCGAAGTTGTCGGCCGTCTTCCGGGCGAGTGAGCGGAAGACGGCCTTCAGGACAAGGTCTTCAAAGACCCGCTTGAATTGGCCGCGGATCTTCGGGGCGGCGTTCCTGCGGCCCCATTCGACCACTGATTCTGCCCGGCTCCGGCGTTCCTTTTCATAGCGGGACAGGGCGCCGGGGATGTCGCCGGGCGAGATGCCCCGGAGCGATCGGCCCAGCGAGATGGCGTCCTCGATGGCCATAGAGGCGCCTTGCCCGGACGACGGCGATGCAGCGTGGGCAGCGTCTCCCACCAGCACCAGGCCGCCTCGATGCCAGCTGGGGATGCTCGGAAAATCTGAGGTGGTGTACGGCCGGATGATGCCGTCAGTAGCGTTGATGATCTCAGCCATGGGCGTGCGGTCCCCTGCTACGAGCTGCGTCAGCCAGGACTTGCGGGCGCTGTGGTCCAGCGTGGCCGGATCCTCCGATGACCGCTGAAGCGGATTGGCAAACCACCAGATCTTTCCCTCCGGATCCTGCATGTAGCAATAGAAGCAGCGCTTGCCGAAGACCATCTTCATTCGTCCCGGTTCGAGGTCCAGCAGCCCGGCCGGGAGCAACCCGGCTTCGACGATGCCGCCGGTGTTGAGCAGGGGGATATTGCGGGGAGCCGGGGACGAGGGGTCGATCAGCCGCCGCACGGCCGAGTGGAGGCCATCGGCGCCTACCGCCAGGTCTCCATGCGCGGAGGTGCCGTCCGTGAAAACGGCCGTGACGCCGTCGGGCGCTTCTTTCACCGTGGCGAGCCGCTTGCCATACTCGATGCGGATCCCGCGGTGGCCTGCCGCCTCGCGGAACATGCCGTACAGCTCGGAACGCGTCATGGTGCGGGCGGTGGTGCCGTCAGGAAGGGATCCGCCGTAGTCGAAGTCGATGAGATGTTTACCGGTACTGCCCAGATACATGGACATCTGTGGGGTGCTGAAGCCCAGGTTGGCGGCCGCCCCCTTGAGTTCGAGGGTTTCGAGGGCATCGAAGCCATTGACGGCCACAGTGAGGAAGCCGCCGACGCCGTCCGAGGGCCCACTGTAGGCCTCGAAGACGGTGGCGTTATGGCCGGCTTTCTGTAGCGAGATGGCTGTGGCGAGTCCGGCGATCCCGGATCCGATGACAAGGCAGTTCAACATGGCGGAGTCCTCTGCAATTTATTTCGTTCGGTTGAAAGAAATATATGACTCGCCGTAGGCGCGGTCAATCCTTTCGGTGAGACGAAATAATTTGCTAGCCTCGGAGGATGGAAAACCCCCCCGGAGTCAGTACGCACCGCCAAGACTTGCTTGAGGCGGTCTTTGCCTCGGGACGGGAGCTTTCGACGGCGGCCGTCATGTTCCACACCAAGCTGTCCGAACTGCGCGGACTGTCTGCGACGGAGGGCAAAGCGATCGACATCCTGCTGCGCTTCGGACCCATGACGGCGGGGGAATTCGGCCAACATTCCGGCCTGGCTCCAGCCTCGGTCACGGGATTGATGCAACGGCTCGAGAGCAAGGGCGTGGCGCGCAGAGTCCGGCACGAAGGGGACAAGCGGAAGGTCCTGATCGAGCTCGTGGGGGACCAGGTGACTGCCGCGATGCCCCATTTCGTCGATTTCATGGGCGGGCTCGCGAGCCTGTTGGAGGGATACAGCGACGAAGAACTCCGCGTCATCGCGGACTATTCCTCCAAAGCCGCACGGATCCAGCAGGACGCGGCGGGGCGGTTGAGTGCCGCACCCGGCGGTGACGCGCTCGACGACGGCGGCCGCGCGCCGTCGTCGAACCCCGCCTGAGGTGCTCCCTACTGAGGCGCTATGGCCCGCATGCTGTTGTTCCGCTTCTCGTGGGTGAGTTCGGCGAGTCCAAGCGCTTCCAGGAGCGGTGGCATGTACATACCGAAGCGACCGCGGTATCCCTTGCGCAGGCCGTACCAACCGCCCACCGGGTTGCCGTCGTCGCGCCCCCAGGCCTCAACCGTGCCTTCGGCGGCCGGCTTGTTCTCATCGGCGGCCCCGAGCGGCACCCAATCGCCCTGCTGGAGTAGCCACGCATGCAGGTCCTCGATGGCGCTCAAGTGGTACTTGAGGGTCGTGGAACCCACCTGGCAAACGATCGCGGGAGGGTCACCCGCTTCGTCCCGGTACATCGAGTAGTCGGAGGAACCAGGCGGGGTGGTGAGTTTCCAGGGGTCTTCCTTGGATCCAGCGGCCATGTTCGGTGTCCTTCCTGGCGGGCGTCGCGCGGTGTTGGCTACACGCTACACAGGGCCGGGCCGAATGTCTGCGGGACCCCACCCGGGCTTAGGCGCCCTCGGCTAGCCGAACCGCCAATGCCCGGCTGTAGCTCGCGGGCTCGCTCCGCGTCACCGCCGAAACAACTAGTTGCCGCCGGCTGATGCGTTTGGCGTAGAAGCCGGCGTAGGGGAGAACGATGATCTCCTCCAGGCCACTCTCCCAGGCCGGAATCAAGGCCTGCAGGCTATCGCGTTCCGCAGTCGGCGGAACTGCAGGGACCAGGGAATTGTGCCAGGCATGGAAAGCCGCCTGGTCCACGCCCTCGCTGCCGTACTCAGAACTCCACAATGGGGGAATGAACGGGTGGAGCGGTTGACCCGGCCGGGTGACCTGCCGGATCACCTCGGGTGTGGGCCTGTTTTCCGCGGTCCGTTCCCTGATCTCGTACCAGTCCCAGGCGCGCTTCCAGGCAGCTTGCCACCTTTCCTCCCACTCGGCGACGCTCGCCGAACCAGGGGTCCGCGAGGTCCCCGGATCTGGACGGGGTGAGAGTGCGGGAATGTCGGCGTAGGGGGCCAAGCCCCAAGCGTGCCGGATGAACAGAAGCTCGTTCAGCGGCAGGGATCGGTCCTCGACGTTGATCACCATGTCGTGCGGCCATGGGTTGTTCCACGGCATACCCGCGGGAGCATTGATCCAGCGCATGAGGCCCTCCCGTCGCGATGATGGCTACACGCTACACAGCATCGGGCGGCGCTGGAAGGCGGACAGTGGGGCCGCGCAGGAAGCCTTCGATGGCGCCGGCGGCTGCGGCGGCTCCGCCGGAACCGCGGACACGGGCACTCATCGCTTCAAGATTGTCCAGGATCGCCTGGTCGCCGCTGACTTCAAGGACCGTTTCCCGGATGAGCTCGGGGGAGAGCCCCTCAAGGGGGAGACGGCGCCCGAGCCCCAGGTCCTCCACCCGGCGCGCATTGGCTCCCTGTTCGGGCTGCAGTGGGAAAGCTACCAACGGCACCCCGAAATAGAGCGCCTCCATGGTCGAGTTCATCCCGGTGTGGGAAAGGAACGCATCGGCGTGGGGAAGGACTTCAAGCTGCGGAAAGAAGGGCCGTACCTCAACGTTGTCCGGGACATCCCCCAGCTCGGACTCCTCGACGCGCTCGCCGATTGCCATGGCAACTTGCCAGTCTGTGCCTGCAAATCCTTCCAAGCACATTCTGAAGAAGTCCGGCCGGTCATTCAACGGCGTGGTGCCCAGCGAGACGAACAACAAAGGTCTGTCCTTCTCCCGGGGCTGCCAGGCTTCCTCGTTGCCCCGCACGCCGAGGCAGGGACCCACGAAGTGGAACCTGGCATCGAATGTTTCTCCCGAGGGCTGGAATTCCCTCGGGATGAAGGAGATGTTTAGCGACGCAGGAGGGCCTCCCATGAATTGCAGATGACCCACGCCATGTTCCGCGGCGAAATCGTTGATCCGTTGGCTTACCTGTTTCCAGGCCTCGACCATCCCCGGCGACGGCGGGCCGGGCATGAGATCCCGCATCGAGAAATGCTCATTGGTGGCATAGCTCGGAAGCAACGCAATATCGGGCAACGCCAACTTCGCTGCAGCCATCTTCCCCGAGAGCGTCATGGCGTCGTAAGCCACCCCGTCCGGCGGGTCCTCGGCCAGACGGGCCAGCAACGCCGGGAATTCCTCGCGTGCGCCCTTGAGAATCCGCTCAAGCAGTCCGGACATCATTCCGGACGGCATTCCGGCGAACATCCCCGTCATCGGTGACGGCGCAGGGCCGCCCTCTCCCGGGGGCGGACCGCCTTCAGCGGAACGCTCGCGCGGGGGGAGGAAGGCCGCCAGGTCCTCTCCACTGGGAAAGAACGCGGCGCCGGCAGATTCGACTGCCTTCGCGTACTTCGCCGACGTCGCATAGGTGACCCTGTGGCCTCTGCGAACCAGCTCGGCGACCACTGGCAACGTCGGGTTCACATGGCCGGCTGCAGGCAGACAGATGAAGGCTATGTGCATGGCACCACCCCCAAGAACAGTGGAGGCTTCATTTGGAAAGTTCGGCGCCATGAACGCTGCGTCGGCGCGATTTCAGCCCGGTCTCCAACTTGGTCCGGACCTCGCGCTTCACGCGGGCGGCAAGCTCGGTTTCATGCATTTCCAGGAAGGTCCGGACGGCCCGAGGATCCCATGGCACCAAGGACCGCAACGCCCAGCTGACTGCCTTGACCACGGTATCGTCGCGATCGTTGATCAAGATCCCGACGACGGTGAGCGTCCGTTGTGTATCACCTGTTCCCCACCGTGATCTCGTGTTGAGCACGGTAGTGGAGACAAGGGCTATGCGCCGCCACCAACGGTCCGGGCTCCGCGCCCAGCGGTCGACGTCGGCGTCCGAGATGAGTCCTTCGCGCCACGCCGGCCCCACCAAGTCGGCCGCGAAGGCATCGGCCTGGCCCCACGTAGCGATGCCTTGTCCCAAGTATTCAAGCCGGGCCGGCGTCAGCTCAGCGAAAGCCGCCCGATGGGAATTGATGAACTCCCATCCCTCCCAGTCAAAGCCCGCTTGTACGAGCCCTTCGGCGAGATTGAAGACGACGGCGGCGTCCATCGTGGCGATTTCCGCGGAAATCCTGCGTCGGACGGTGCGGAAGCTCGCGGCGTCGTGCTTCTCCAAAGCGCGCAGTTCGTCGAGGACGCGCGCCAACAATTGCCCCGGTTGAGTGTCCCCCGGAGGGACGAGCACCCCGTGCGAAGCCACTTTCGGGCCCCCGATTTCGCAGGCTGAACGCTACTATGCGGGGGCGTCGTCGGTATCCGGCCCTTCGGCAGGTTCCTGGCTATGAAGGCCGGTATCGTGCGACACCCAGCCCTCCGTTTCCCCTTCGGCAGGGGCGTCGCTGTGATGGCGGACGTCGTTGGACTCTGCTGCTTTTTCCATTCCGGATACTTCCTGTCCTTCGTTGGACTGTTCCCGTGAACGCACTCAAGTCTACGCCGGGGAGGGGGCGTGTGGCCTAGGCTAGGCCAAGGAACTACCGAACGAATCCAAGGGCTGAATGCAGAGGTGAAGAATGGCAAAGCGACCCAATCAGGCAGTAAAGATTGCGCAGGAAACGGCCCACAACGCCATGTTCGACGCCAGCGGCAATGCCAAGCCCGGTGTCCACAACGTGCTCCTTCGGGCTGTCGAGGTCCAACGTCCCCTTGTCCTGGCGAACCTGCGTCGCTTGCAGCGCAAATACCCGCAGGCCACGGCGGCGCAGCTGGCCGCCAAACTGGAGAGGGACTACCTCGCCGCAGTCACCGGCGGGGGTGCCGCCGTTGGGGCAACCGCCGTCGTGCCCGGTATCGGTACGGCAGCCTCGCTGGGGCTGTCCGCGCTGGCCACCATCGGCTTCCTGGAAGGAACCGCCCTTTACGCCGCTTCCCTGGCCGAGCTCCACGGCATCCGCCTGACCGATCCGGACCGTGCTCGAACGATGGTCATGGCCATCATGCTCGGCGAGGAAGGCACCGCGCTGCTGGGTGCGCTGAGCGGACAATCGCTCGGCAAAGGCAAAGGCGTCACGCAGGCCTGGGGCAAGACCCTCACGAAGAAGCTGCCTGGCGGAGGATTCGGGGTCATTCGCGACGCCATCCAGCGCGCCTTCCTCAAGCGCCTCGTCCAGCGCCAAGGCGCCGCTTTCCTCGGCCGTGCCCTGCCTTTCGGCGTCGGGGCCGTGGTTGGCGGAGTCGGAAACCGCGTCATGGGGCGTGCCGCAGCGGCCTCGGCGAGGGAAGCATTCGGTCCCATGCCGGACATCATCCCGGGCGAGCTGCTCCCAGCCGCCCGGCAAAACGCGCTGGAAGGCGGAAATAGTGGATCTCAACGCTGATTCGGGGGAGTCGTTCGGCTCCTGGACCATGGGGAACGACGCTTCAATGTTCCGGATTGTCAGCAGCGCCAACGTTGCCTGCGGCTTCCACGCCGGGGACCCGGTGACGATGCTGGACAGCTGCCGTGCCGCCTTCGAGCTCGACGTCCGGGTCGGCGCCCATGTGGGCTACCGGGACCTGCATGGCTTCGGGCGCCGAGCGATGGACATGTCCTTCGATGAGCTCTTCGGCGACGTCCTCTACCAGCTCGGTGCCCTGGACGGCATGGCCCACGCGGTGGGCGCTTCCGTGGACTACGTCAAACCCCACGGCGCCTTGTACAACAGGATCGTTCACGACGTCGAGCAGGCCGAAGCCGTGGTGGCGGCGATTCACGCCTACGATCCCGGGCTTCCTGTCCTTGGCCTGCCGGGTTCCGCTTTGCTGCGGATCGCCGAAGAATCCGGGCACCCGGTCTTCCGGGAGGCCTTCGTGGACCGCGGCTACATGCCGGACGGCACGTTGGTTCCGCGCTCGCAGGACGGTGCACTGGTGCACGACGCCGCCGCGGTAGTCGAACGGGCCGTGCGCTTTGCCGTACGGGGCGAGGTGCTGGCCGTGGACGGCACGGTGGTTCGGGTGAAGCCCGATTCGTTGTGCATCCATGGCGACACCCCGGGTGCTGTCGAGCTGGCGGCGGCGGTGCGCGCTGGGCTTGAGGAAGCTGGTGTGGAGATTGAGTCCTTCGCCTGACCGGATCCTTCTGCCCTGCGGCGACAGCGCTTTCTTGGTGGAACTGCCGGAACTGACCGCCGTCGTCGCGTACTACCGCGGGCTGACCGGCACCGGCGCTTCGGCTCGCTTTTCTGCGCCGCAAGGGATCATCGACGTCGTGCCCGCCGCCCGCACCGTCCTCGTCACCTTCGATCCCGGGACGATCCGTCCCTCCGACGTCCGCGACTGGCTGGAGTCCGCGGAGCCTGCAGCGGGGGTCTCCGCCTCGGGCCGCGAAGTGACCATCGAGGTCTCCTACGGCGGCCCCGACCTCGCCGAGACGGCACAGTTCCTCGGCATGAGCGAGGCCGAAGTGGTCAAGCTTCACACGAGCTCCGAGTGGACGGCCGCCTTTTCCGGCTTCGCGCCCGGCTTCGTGTACCTGGTCACCACACATGAGCGGCTCCGCGTTCCGCGTCGGAACACTCCGCGCACTGCCGTGCCGGCCGGCTCGGTTGGCCTCGCAGGCGAGTTCAGCGGCGTCTACCCGCGATCGTCTCCGGGCGGTTGGCAATTGATCGGAACCACGACGGCGGCACTGTGGGATGCGTCCAAAGCCGAGCCCGCGCTGATCCGGCCGGGTGACCTGGTCCGATTCGTGGAGGCGTGATGGGGATCGTAGTGGTGAACCCCGGCCCACTCACCTTGGTGGAAGACCTTGGCAGGCCGGGCTGGGCTTCGTTGGGGCTGAGCCCTTCCGGCGCCCTCGACCGGCAATCACTCCGGCTTGCCAATCTGCTGGTGGGGAATCCTGCGGAAGCGGCCGGATTGGAGATATTGCTGGGTGGGCTTCGCTTGAGGTTCGTCACGGCGTCGACGGTCGCGGTGACAGGGGCGGAGGGAATCGTGACACTCAACGACGCCGAGATTCCGCTGAACCAAGCCGTACGGGTGGCGCCGGGTGCGGTGCTGGACTTCGCTGCTCCAGTGTTCGGACTGCGATATTACCTGGCGGTACAGGGCGGCATCGATGCTCCCAAGCTCCTCGGTTCAAGCAGCACGGACATGCTCTCCGGTGAAGGCCCCGCGCCGTTGAAATCGGGTGGGCAGTTGGGAATCGGGCGTGTTTCCGCGGGCAACGGCCTGGTTTCCGGTGTGGGTTCCGTTCCCGGACCGGGATCTGGGGCCAGTGCGGGCATTGGGACCCGCAACAACGCGCATGCCCTCCCTGCCATCCGCCGCGCTCCCGATCCGGGGCGCGCCATCACGGCCCGAGTGGACCGCGGTCCCCGTGCAGACTGGTTCGACGACGACTCCTGGCGCCGGCTTGTCAGCCAAGATTGGACCCTGTCGCCTGATTCCAACAGGATCGGTGCCCGACTGGTGGGCCGCCCTCTCACCCAGACCCGGCTCGAGGAACTGCCCAGCGAAGGCATGGTGCTCGGCGCACTGCAAGTGCCGCCGTCGGGCCTTCCGACTGTATTCCTCGCTGATCATCCCGTGACGGGTGGCTACCCCGTGATTGCCGTGGTGCGTCGCACGGATCTGGACTTGTTGGGCCAAGCCCGCCCCGGCCAGCGGATTCGTTTCCTGGGCTGAGGGTTCCCCTCCACCGGACATGCCCCTTGCTGCCTGCCGGGTGCCCACTTGGGACATGCGCCTTCCCGGGTCGAGGAGTGGACATATTGGGATTATGTCCGTTGCTCAGAGGCAGCGTTGGGCATGTCCCTTGTTGCGGGCGGGCCGAACCCGCGTCAGCCGAAAACCAAGTGCGCCACGGTGAAGATCGCGAGCCCAGCCAGCGATCCCACCACGGTGCCGTTGATGCGGATGTATTGCAGGTCCTTGCCCACCTGGAGTTCGATCTTTTGCGAGGTTTCCTCGGCATCCCAGCGTGCGACGGTGTCCGTGATGACCCCCGCGATATCGGAGCGGTACGTTTTGACGAGGTACCCGGCTGCATCACCGATCCAGGCATTGACCTTGCCCGCGAGCTCGTCGTCGTTGACAAGCCGCGAACCGAAGTCCCGGACAGCACTCTTGAAGCGCTGTGTCAGTTCGCTGTCGGGATCGTCGACGGCGGTGAGCAGCGCGTCCTTGATGGTGCCCCACGTGCGGGAAGCGAGTTCGCGGACCTCGGGATCACCGAGGACCTGGGTCTTGATTGCCTCGGCCCGGGCAATCATTGCGGGATCGTGCTGGAGGTCCTGGGCAAGATCGCCGAGGTATGTATCGATCGACTGGCGCACTTGATGATCGGGATCCTGCTGCACCGCCCGGATGAACTTGGCGATTTCGTTGTAGACCCGGTCGCCCACGATGTCGTCTACGAAGGACGGAACCCAGAGCGGCGAACGGTCGGACACGAGCCTGTTCACCGTGGAGTGGTTCGCTTCCACCCAATCCGCCGCACGGTCAACCAACAGATCGACCAGCTTGTGGTGGTGGCCGTCGGCAAAGATCCGTTCGGCCATCCGGCCCACGGGCGGTCCCCATGGCGGAGTGAGCAGGTGCTTGCGGACCATGCCCTCGATCACTGTCTGGACGTCGTCGTCGTTCAGCACGGTAAACGCTCCGCGGATCAGTGCTGAACCTTCCTTCGCGATACGCTCCGGGCCGCCCGGGGAAGCGAGCCACTTGCCGGCTTTCCGGGCGATGTCCACGCCCGCGAGCTTCTCCTGGACCACCTGCTCGGACAGGAAGTTGGTCTCCACGAATTCCCCAAGCGAAGCGCCGATCTGGTCCTTGCGCCGCGGAATGATGGCCGTGTGCGGGATTTTCAGGCCCATGGGGTATTTGAACAGCGCAGTGACGGCGAACCAGTCGGCCAACGCTCCCACCATGCCGCCCTCGGCAGCCGCCCGCACGTATTCCAGCCACGGATACTGCCTCTGCAAGGCGAAAGCAGCGGTGAAAACCACCGCCATCACAATCAGGAGCGCCAGCGCCACCGATTTCATCCGACGCAGGGCAGCGGCCTTTTCGGCGTCACCGTTTCGTTGCCCGACGCCGGCCGCAACCGTAGAGCTGTTCCGGGCATCTGCGTGCCGCGTGGCCTCCGCCGTCGGGTCGCTATCGCTCTCGGTCACCGGGATTTGTTCAGAGTTCACCTGCATGTGCCCAGCGTAGCCCCGTCGCCGTCGTGGGCGTGGGCTACCGTGTCCCCATGACGAATGACGATCTCGGCCGTTCTAACAAAAGCCCAGACCAAAGCACGGAGCAAAACACGCGGCCCATGGTCTACGCCCACCGCGGAGCGAGTGCCGCATTTGCGGAGCACACGCGCGCCGCATACCTGAAGGCAATCACCGATGGCGCCGACGGCGTCGAGTGCGACGTCCACCTGACCAGGGACCAGCACGTTGTCCTGCTTCACGACGCAAACTTGGACCGTACCTCGGACGGCACCGGTCCCGTGGCTGAGAAGACGCTCGAAGAGCTGCGGCAGCTGGATTTCTCTTCCTGGAAGGGCGCCCGGATTCCGGACCAGTACGGCGCAAAGTCGGACCAGCTCCTGACGCTCCCGGAGTTGCTGGAGATCCTGCGCGGTGCCGGCAGGACCATCGGCCTGGCCATTGAACTCAAGCACCCCAGCCCTTACCAGCTCAAGCTTGAAGACCGCGTGCTCGAGCTTCTGGGCAACGAAGGGTGGAACGCAGAGACCTCCATGCTGGACAACATCCAGGTTTCCTTCATGAGTTTCAGCCCGGATTCGATCAAGCACCTGCTCCGGTTCGTTCCCGCGGAGCACATCTGCCAGCTGGTGGACGACGTCACGGTGGAGGAAATCCGCGATGAACTCGGCCTGGGCGTCATCACCGGGGGAGCGGTGGCCAACGTGATGAAGGCAGCCCAGCAGGAAGGCGAACGGATCCTGGACGACTGCGAGGTTGGACTGGCCGGCCCGGGCATCGACTACGTCCGCAAGCACGCCCGCACCGTTCAGCGCTGGCTTGAATCCGGCCGCCGCTTCCGGGTGTGGACAGTTGATTCAGAGAACGATGTTGCGTTGTGCCAAGGCCTGGGCATCCACGAGATCACCACGAACAAGCCGGCGCAAGTCCTGGCCCAGCTTTAGGCTCCCAACTAACTGGCAGTTGTTGTCGTTCTGGGGCCCCAAAACGACAACGACTGCGAGTCAGATGACCGTGTTGCTGAGGGTTCCGATGCCGCCCAGCGTGATGTCCACCCGGTCGCCGGGCTGGACAGCCACGAAGGTGTTCGGGGCTCCCGTCATGATGATGTCTCCCGGTTCCAGCGTCAGCCATTGGGTGACGTAAACGAGGCAATCCGTGATGGAGGATGGAAGGTTGAAGGAACCGGACCTGGCTTTGACCTCGCCGTTGACCACTACCTCGGTGCTCACGTTGTCCGGGTCCTCGATCCCGGTTTCGATCCACGGTCCGAGCGGCGTGTAGTTGGTGCCGGACTTGCCCTGGAAGAGTTTTTCGTCGACCTGGTTTTGGTCCACATTGGTGACGTCGTTGACCACCGTGTAGCCCAGGACGTGGCTCAAGGCGTTCTCGGCCGTGAGCTTCTCCGCACGCTTTCCGATGACGGCGGCCAGTTCGCCTTCCACGTTCACTGTGCCCGCGTTGCGCACGGCCACAATGTCATCACCGGGGCCGGCGATGCTGTGGACCGACTTGTGCCAAGCCTGGATGGGCAGCACGTGGTTGTTGTTGCCCAGGTTGTGCCCGATTCCTAGCACCACTGAAGGTCGGACCGGGGCGAGGAACAAGGCGTCGTCCGCGGAACTGGATTTCCCGGTGAAATAAAGAACCTCGGCAAAGGGGTCCTCGATATGGTCCCAGCTTCCGTTGCGCAGGACTGCGTGCGTCGGGCCGGAAGGGGTTTGTAGTCGGGCGATGCGCATGGAACTCCTCGTTGAATTTCTTGTGGCGGCGGACGGTGCGGCGGACGGTGCCAGCCACGGTCTAAAGAAAAACATACATCATGCTGAACTTAGTCCAGTATCTTGAACGGCAATGAATTGCCTACGCTCGGTCAGGCAACCCTCCGGTTACCGCGGCGGGCGGGGCTGTGGTTGCATGAATACATGCCTTTTTCATGGTCCGCCCGGACAACCCAGACAATCTCCGCGGCGGCCATGAGTGCACTGTTACTCGTAAGCGCCAGGAAGCACTTCCAGCAGCCGAAGTTCTTTGCACCGGTCGTCCCGGATTATCTGTGCCGCGTTGACAATCCGAGAGAAGGCTTCGAACTCGAAGCCGGCCAAGGCAAGGCCGACGCGACCGCACCTCGGAACGGCGCTTTGGCGGTCATGTCCCGGGAGGAATGGATCGCGGTGAGTGGATTGCTTGAGGCGGTTGCCGCCGTCGGGCTCCTCATTCCTGCCACGCGCAGGGCCGCAGCCCGTGGCACCACGCTGATGTTCACGGCGTTCCTGGCCGGCCACGTGGACGCGCTCCGCCGCGCATACTCTCCTGCCGGAACGTCGTCCGCGCGGCGGATTCACACCCTGCGCCTGCCTCTGCAGCTCCCTTTGATCCTGTGGGCATGGAGTCTGGCTGGAGCGAAACGGGGCGCATGAAACTCCTCGAATCCCCGGCGGTGAAGGTGGGCCTCTCCATCAGCATCGCAACGGGCCTCTACGGCATCTCGTTCGGGGCATTGGCCTCAGCCTCCGGGTTCAGCTTCTGGCAGACCATGGCGTTCAGCCTGCTCATGTTCAGTGGAGGATCGCAGTTCGCCTTCATCGGCGTCGTGGCGGGCGGCGGTTCCGGCATTGCGGCCATGACCGCTGCCGCGCTGCTGGGCTTGCGCAATGGCATCTACGGGATGCAGATGAACGCGCTGTTGCGTCCCAGCGGATGGCTCAAATACCCGCAAGCACACATCACCATCGACGAGTCCACTGCCACTGCCTCGGGACAAAGCGATTCCGACGAACAGCGCCGTGGCTTCTGGACGGCCGGACTCGGCATTTTCGTGCTGTGGAACATCTTCACGGCTGTCGGAGCCTTGGCGGGCGATGCCTTGGGCGATCCCAAGCAGTGGGGGCTCGACGGCGCCGCCGTGGCAGCGTTCCTGGGCCTGCTCTGGCCTCGGCTCAAGGGCCGTGAGCCCTGGGCGATCGCCGCTGCTGCTGCTCTGGCGACCATTATTACGGTTCCGTTCGTTCCGGCGGGCGTGCCCATCCTCGTGGCCGCCGTCGTGGCCGGGGCCATTGGCTGGTTCAGCCACGGACGCAGTGACGAAGGCATGGAGCCCGACGTCGATCCCTACCCGCACGGTCATTCCAGTGCTGACGCTTCCAGCCGCGAAAGGAACGCCGAATGAACCTCTGGCTCTGGATCCTTATCGCCTGCGGACTGGCCTACCTCACCAAGCTTTCGGGTTATTTCGTGCCGGCGAAACTGCTGCGGAGTCCGCGGATGATGCGCGTGGCCGGCACCATGACCATCGGCCTGCTGGCGTCCCTGACCGTCGTCAACGCGGTGGCGTCCGGGCAGTCCCTGGCCTTCGACGCCCGGCTCGGTGCGCTGGCAGCCGGGGCCGTCGCGCTGTGGCTCCGTGCCCCGTTCCTTGTGGTGGTCATCGTCGGATCGGCGGCTGCTGCCTGCCTGCGGCTGCTCGGCTGGCGCTGAACCGGTGCGCGCGGTTCCAACCGTGGCAGCGGCGCGCAACGCCGTCGTGCGCTGGTTACTCGAAAGCCATCCCGGGAATGGGGGTCTGCTGTGGCAGCGGGCGCGACGGGCGTTCGGTGCGGATGGCGTCCTCAAGCAAGGCAACCGGCCGTTCCCAAGCGCGGGATCCCGGCTCCATGGTGTCCACGGCGCCGATCAGCATGGCAACAAGGCGCACCATGTCCTCGATGGAGATGTCCCGGCGCAGCGAACCCTGACCCTGGCCGCGGCTAAGCAGTTCAGCCATGGAATCGATCAAGCCGCCTGTGATGCCCACCAAGAGTCCGCGGCGGCCGGCGACGGCGCCCAGCAAGTTCGCGTCTTCGCTGGCAACCTGCACCACGGCGTCGATCACGTTGATAAGCCCGACGGCGGCATCCATGCCAGCGAGGGCATCTTCCACGACCGGGTCCACATGAAGCCTGAGCTGCCGCGACAGGGCGGCCAGGACGAGTTGTTCTTTGTCAGCGAAGTTGCGGAACAGGGTAGCCGGGCCAACACCTGCGGTGGTGGCGATCGTCTGGAGTGGAACCTCCGGGCCCAGCTCACGGAAGCACTGGCGCGCTGCCGTGATGATCTTGTCTACATTGCGCGCAGCATCAGCTCTGAGTGGCTTGCGTTCCAAGGGCCGGTCCATGCTGCTCACAGTAGCAACGGAGGGGCTCCAATCACTTTTGTGACATTCTTGCCCGTGAAAGACTGGATTCATGTTGCTTGCCTTTTCAGTTGCCCCGTCCGGCCAGCCCGCTGCTGGCGCCGTATCCGCTGATGGCTCGGTGCACGACGCCGTTGCCGAGGCCGTCAAGATCGTCCGCGATTCCGGGCTCCCCAACCAGACGGACTCGATGTTCACCACTATCGAGGGCGAGTGGGATGAAGTGTTCGACGTCGTCAAGCGCGCCACGGAGGCAGTGGGCAAGTACGGAAACCGGGTTTCCTTGGTGATCAAGGCGGATATCCGGCCCGGGTACACAGGGGAGCTCACCGGCAAGGTCGAGCGCCTGGAAAAGGCTATCGCCCAAGGAGAATAGGCCCTAACGTGCTTGGCGATCCGTACGCCTTGTATGCCAGGGAGCGGGGTTGCATCCCGCGTGAGGATTTTATAAAGTCGATGTAGTAATCGTCTCTTCCCTCCTCAAAAGTCAAGGAACCCAGTCATGGCGAATCTCAATGTCACCTTTGATGAGCTCGAAACAGCCGCCAAGAGCTTGGAAACAGGCAAGGCGGACCTCGAAGCGAAACTGGGCGAGCTTCAGAAGCAGATCCAGGCCTTGGTCACCAGCGGGTACGTGACCGACAAGTCCTCCCAAGCCTACGAAGCTGAATACCAGCAGTTCACCCAGGGAGCGCAGCAGACCATCGGCGGACTTGACGGACTCTCCCATTACCTTCACCACGCAGCCGAGACGCTTCGCAGCACGGACGAGCAGCTGGCCGGTCAGATCGGCAGGTAACTCCGTTGACAAACGGGCCCGGACGTCCGGGCGTCCCCGGCACTGAACCCCCGATCCGCCGTCGACCGGGGGTTCAGTGCGGTGATGGTTGGATTGCCTTGGGGGCGACATGGATTCTCTAAGGATCAGCAGCACGGCTTTGGATGTTGTCGGACGCTCGTTGGCGCAAGCCAGCGGATTCCTTGGCGATGCGAAACAGGTTCGCACGCGCGATGCCGGTTATTGGCGGCTCATGGCCAAGGGTGAGGAAGCCGCCGGCGCGTGGCTCGTGTCGATGGGTCCACTGACCGAGGCGGTAGCCGCCGACGGGAAACAGTGCATCGCGGCCGGTCAGGAATTCGCACGAATCGACGATGCACTGGCCGATGTTCTCACAGGCAGGACACCCTAATAGGCAGGCCAGCGGACTGGTCCTTGTTGGGCGGCACCGACCCGGCACCTGGAAGCGTTCAGGACATGCAAGAAGCGTCCAGAGCCTGGGGTGAAAACGCCGGACGGCTCGCTGATGCCCAGGACGTTCTCCACCGTGTGACGGTGGACGGTGCCGGATCCACGGTAGAGGCTGTCCGGACGCTCCTGCTTCGCGACGCGGCGCTTGTCGGGGTTTACCGGAGCGCCTGCGAGACCAACGCCAATATCTACAGGTCCTGGGCATCAAGCCTTGAAGGCTTCCAAGCCGAGGCGGACCGGTTGCGCGTCCATGCCGAACAGGCACAGCTGGAGCAAGCTCAAGGCTTGGCATTGTTGCACGCCCAAGCACCCCCGTCACCGTTCTCTGACTTGGCTACCCGCCCCAGCCCAATGCAGGAGCTATGGGACATGGACCGGCAACGCGGAAGCATCATCCTTCAGGGCAGCAACCAGACACTGGCCGAACTGCAGCGTCAGGCCGCGGACCTCAGGGACCGATACAAGAGCGAAGCCAACCGGCTGGCGGACGCCCTTCACGTTCCGACACCATCGGAGGCCGCACAACAGGCTCATCTCGATACCGATGTTCCCGTCGGGGACGGTGCGCTGGCGGCCCTGTTGGACCCGGGGAAAGACCCGCAGCTCAACAGATTGAAAGGCCTCCGGGACCAACTCCAAGCCGGGACTGCCGGTGCCCGTGTCAAGTATCTCGCCCTGCTGGCCGCGTTGACGCCTGCCCAATTGGCACTGTACGGCGCTTGGAACCCGGCCGCGGCCAGGAACCCCATTCCCGCGGGTACCAATGAGGACGTCCTGGCGGCAAAGAACTGGTGGGCGGCGCTCGATCCCGCCAGCAAGGCGGCACTGACCGCGGCCGTGCCCGGGATCATCGGCAACCTCAACGGCGTCCCGTACGCCGACCGGGCCAAAGCCAACAAGACCACCATCGACGCCACCTACAACGACCCCAACACCACCGAGGCAACCAGAAAAACCCTCGACACCATCAAGACCGCCTTGAAGGTCCCGGGCAAAAACGGTACTCCTCGGTCCGTTATTTCCTTCGATCTGAACAACGGCAGACCCTTGGCAGCGCTGGCTATCGGAGACATGCACACGGCGGGCAACGTCACCTGGAACGTCCCTGGCATGGGCGCCACTGTCGACGACGGACTGGAATCCTGGACAATGGCCGCACAGGACCTCTACGACAGCCAAAACGCCGCCTACAGGTACTTGAAACAAGCCAATCCCGGCACAGCAGTGGTGTCGTGGCTTGGGTATGACACGCCAGGAGCTCAGCCCAGTCCCGAAGTGCTTATGCCGTACAAAGCCGTGACAGGTGGTGACCGGCTGGCTGCGGCCCTGGACGGATTCCATACCACCCGTGGCGGTGGCGCCGCCGGGCTGCCCAAGGTGAACTTGGTTGCGCACTGCTACGGGACGACGACCGGCTCTTATGCGTTGACGAAGACGAACTTCAGCGTCGATACGGTCACGTTCTTCGGATCCGCCGGCGTCGACCCCCGTGCGGTTCCCGACACGACCGCCCTGCACGTGAACGCCGGGCCGGATCACAAACCTGCCGTCTATGTGACCCAGGCTTTGAACGACCGGGTGGCACCCTATGCCGGAATTGCTGGAAGCAGCGTTTTCGGCCCGCTCGTGCAGCACGGCGACTGGCTAAGAGTCAGCCCGTCCGATCCTGCCTTCGGCGGGCACAACTTCTCCTCCGACGGCGGTTACGACCCAAAGACGGGGCAGGCATACAAAATGGTCACCGGCCATGACGCAAAAGGCTGGTCCGACACTTTCCAGGTCGCAGGGGCCACCACCGGACATGGCTACCTCGACCCGGGAACAGAGTCTGCGCACAATATCGCCCTGGCCTCCACCGGGCACGGGGACCAGATCCAAAAACTCGTCCCCCTAAAACAAGAATGGGCCCCGGCCCTTCCAGACGGGAACAGTCCCTTCGGGTTCAACATTGACCCATGGCGGACGTTCCCCGACGAATCGAACCAAGACCCCGCAACCCTGACCAAAGGCTGACCACCATGACCCGCCCCACCCGACCTACATGCCGGATGCTTGCCGTGTCCGCCGTCGTATCGGCCCTGGCACTGGCCGGCTGCGCGCCCGCCACCACCCAGCCCGGAGGAACCATGACCAGCAACAACACGCCCAAACCCTTCGATGGCACGCGGCCCGCCAAGGAGGTCTTCACTGATTTCCTCAACGTCATCGACGACACCGTGCAGCACTCAGGAACAACGTTCCCCAAATGGAACCGCCAGGATGTCGCGGCCTACAACGCCCCCGCTTGCGGTGTCAAGGCCCGGGAAGACGGAAATCAGTACTATACAAATCTTGAAGGGGGCCCAGTCGGCGATCCAAAGGCTGCGGTCGAGTCGATGAAATCCCGCTGGGAAGCCCTCGGCTACACGATCGAAGGGACAGTGCCATGGCCGGGTGCCGCTGCAGCCATAGACTTGAGTGCAACGACACCGGCCGGTCTCAGAATTGTTTTCGGAGCGTCTACCAATGGCTCGACAATCAACGTGAAGAGTGATTGCACGCTCGACCCACTGTCGAAAGAGACAACGACAGAGACAATACCTCTGGGCGGAACAGGTACTGCTCCCGCTTCAGCCGGATCCTGAGCGGCAACGGATTCGGCGCTATCCATAGCTAAAGGCTGACCACCATGACCCGTCCTGCCCGCCCGGCATGCCACCTGCTTGCCGTGTTCATCGTCGCGTCGGCCCTGGTACTGGCCGGCTGCGCGCCCGCCACCACCCAGCCCGGAGGAACCATGACCAGCACCGGCGCCCCCAAACCCTTCGACGGCACCCGGCCCGCCAAGGAAGTCTTCACCGACTTTCTCAACACCATTGACGACGCCGTCCAACATTCCGGAACCACCTTCCCCGGGTGGGACCGGAAAAAGACTGCGGGCTACAGCACAGAATCCTGCGGGATTAATTCGAAGGAAGACGGTAACCGCTATGCCGTGGTGGACAAGGTGGCCCGATCAGCGATCCCAAGGCTGCGGTCGGAGCGATGAAATCCCGCTGGGAAGCCAAAGGCTACAAAATTGGGAACCTGTTCGATGAGAGTGAGACCACATCTGGCAAGGGCGTCGAGATCAATGCAACGACTCCCAGCGGTGTCGTCGTGCAGTTTTCCGCATCGGCCTTTGCCTCGTTCGTGAATGTGAAGAGTGACTGCACGCTTGACCCCCTAGCGAAAACGACAACGACGGACACCATCCCTCTGGGCGGAACAGGTACTGCGTCCCCTGCTTCAGCCGGATCATGAACGGCAACGGATCTGCTTTCCTCGTCCCTGGTCTGGCACCATCCATAGCTAAAGGCTGACCATCATGACCCGCCCCACCCGATCGGCATGCCACCCGTTTGCCGTGCTCGCCATCGCATCGGCCTTGGCACTGGCGGGCTGCGGGCTCGCCACCACCCAGCCCGGAGGAACCATGACCAGCACCCGCGCCCCCAAACCATTCGACGGCACCCGGCCCGCCAAGGACGTCTTCACCGATTTCCTTGACACCATCGACGACACCATCCAGCACTCCGGAACAACCTTCCCCAAATGGAACCGCAAGGACGTCACGGGCTACAACGCCGTTGCCTGCGGGATCAAGTCCCGAGAAGACGGAAATCAGTACTATACAAATCTTGAAGGTGGGCCGGTGGACGACCCGGACCAGGCCATCCAAGACATCAAGGCCCGCTGGGAAGCCAAGGGCTACGCAATTGGAAACATCTTCACCAACATGGGTGGAAACACTACCGCTCGACAAATAAATGCCACGACTCCCAGCGGCGTGTTCGTGCAGTTCATTCCCGGCAAGACCCGCTCATCAGTCGAGGTGAAGAGTGACTGCACGCTCGACCCCCTTGCGAAAGAGGCAACGACAGACACGATACCCCTGGGCGGAACCGGCACCTCTGCTCAAGGCGAGTAGCTTCCCTCCGCCGTGACCCGGTGCCAGACTGGGGCCATGTTTGAACACAAGGCCCAGCCCGGCTGGGTGGCCGTCGAGGAATACTTGTCCACCGTCGTCGTCCGCCCGAACGCCGCACTCAAACATGCGGTGCAGTCCGCCCTCGACGCCGCGATGCCGCCTATCGAGGTGGCGCCCAACGCAGGCAAGCTGCTCAAGATGCTGGTGCAGCTGTCCGGTGCGCGGCGCGTGCTGGAAATCGGCACCTTGGCGGGGTTCAGCGCGATCTGGATGGCCCAGGGCCTGCCCGACGACGGCCGCCTGGTCACGTGCGAATACCTCCCGAAACACGCTGAAATCGCCCGGGCGAACGTTGACATGGCGGGGATCGGCCACAAAGTGGACATCCGGATCGGCCCCGCGTTGGAGACGCTTGCCGCGCTGGCCGAAGATCCCACGCGGGACGGCCCGTTCGACTTCGTCTTCATTGACGCCGACAAGGAGAACGACTCCAACTACCTGGACTGGGCCATCCGGCTCGGGAGGCCAGGCACGGTGATCGTGATGGACAACGTCATCTGGGAGGGCGCCATCCTGGATCCTTCCATGGACGAAGTGAACGCTCCCGGCATCGTGCGTGCGTTGGAGATGATGGGCAAGGATCCGCGCCTCGACGCAACGGCCATCCAAACAGTCGGATCCAAGGGATGGGACGGCTTCGCGATAGCCCGGGTGGTGTGACGCTAGGCTGAGCGAATGGAATTTACCCTCCGCCCGGCAACGGTGGACGACGCCGAGCCCCTGACCCGCATGCAAGTGGCTGCCTGGCGGGAAAGTTACGGTCACCTTTTGCCCGAGGAGTTCTTCGCCTTCCGTGAGGCCACCATCAACACGCGGATCGAGATGCAGTGGGAAGCCTTGGCGGGTTCGTACAAGCCGATGCTCGCCCACGACGTCGACGGTGCCTTGGTGGGCATCGCCTCCGCTCGCGAGGCTCCGGATGAGGACCGGCCCTGCGAGCTGCAACTGCAAGTGATCTATACGCTGCGTCGCGTGCACGGTTTGGGCGTGGGGCAAGCGCTGGTGGACGCCGTGATCGGCAACTCTGCCGCCTTTCTTTGGGTGCTTGAAGACAATCCACGGGCCCAGGCTTTCTATCGCAAGAACGGCTTCCGGGCCGACGGAACGCGCCAGCTCCTGCCGCCGGAATGGCACGAACTGCCGGAGATCCGGATGGTGCGTGCCGCCGTCGGGGGCTGACCGCAAGGCAGCGGCGTCAATTAGGGTTGAAGCATGACCGGAAGAGGGCGGCTGTAGTGGCGAAGCGTGGCAAGGGCAGGGGAGCCGGGCAAGCTGCCGGGGTCATCGAGGTGCCCGCGGGCACGAAGCCGAACGGTCCCGTGGAGGGCGTCTACTACATCGACACGGGCGACTGTGAACTCGTTGCAGACCCGGACAACTCCAACGGTTGGCTCCTGAAGATCAACGGCGTCATGAGCTCGCATATCGATGTTGCAGAGCCGTTGTTCCTGGACTTCGAGTACATGCGCTGGATTGCGGCGCTGGTGGAATCCAAATGGCCCCCCGAGTCCAGGCCGAAGCTTCGTGCGTTGCATCTCGGCGGCGGAGCATGTTCCCTGGCCCGGTACTTCCACGCCGCCTACCCGGACGCGCGCCAAGTGGTGGTGGAGCTCGACGGCAAGCTGGCCGACTACGTGCGCGGCTGGTTCGATCTCCCGAAGGCCCCGTTGCTTCGAATCCGGGTGGGCGAAGCCAGGGAAGTCACGGAAGCCCTCACCCCGGGCACGCGCGACCTCATCATCCGGGACGTCTTTGCCGGCGCCCTCACCCCGAGGGCGCTGACAACCCGTGAATTCAACGATCACGCGTCGAGGGTGCTGGCGCCGGGCGGCCTTTATGTGGTGAATTCAGGAGATGCCCCCGACCTCAAGAACGCCCGCGAGGACGCCGCCACCATCGCAGACACCTTCGCGCACACCATGATCATTGCCGATCCCGCGATGCTCAAGGGCCGGCGATACGGAAACATGATCATGGCCGGCAGCCACGAGCCCTTCGGCGATGATCCCCAACTGGCCCGAAAACTCCTCGGCGGGGCGGTGCCCGCGCATATCTGGAACGATGCCAAGGTCCGGGCATTCGCCGTCGGCGCCCAGATCCGGCACGACCCGCGGCCGGCCGCCTGACCCTCGAGCACCTTTGTCGCCGTTCCGCCGGATGCTCGCGCACCGTTTGTGAACGAACGCCGCCAGGGAAAGTGAGATAGCTGAGCGAGCGCCGCCCGGGGGAACAGTCGAAACAGCTTGCAGGTTTCCTACCTACTCCTTGACAGTTGCAAAACGTTTTGGTTACTGTGATCAACACAACATACAAAACGTTTTGCAAAGGGAAAGTCAATGACGACGAAGGTTGGTATCCGCGAGGTGGCGAAAGCCGCTGGCGTGTCCGTGACTACGGTCTCGCACGCGCTCAACGAAGCAACCAGGTTCCGAGTCAACGCCAAGACCCAGCAACACGTCCGGGCAGTGGCCAAAGATCTTGGCTATGCCCCCAACCGGCTCGCCAGCGGTCTGCGGAAGCAACGTTCGAAGATCATCGGCCTGGTCAGCGATGAGATCGCCACTACACCATTTGCCAGCGCCATGATTCTTGGAGCCCAAGACGCAAGCTACGAACGGGGCTATGTGGTGATGGTGGTGGACTCGGGCCTCGACGAGCAGCTCGAACGCGATGAAATCCGTATGCTTCAACAGCATCAAGTGGACGGCTTGGTCTATGCCAAGATGTACCACCAAGTCACCAGGCTCCCCGCGGAATTGAATGCTCTCCCAACGGTCGTTCTGGACGCGGTGACTGACGATGCTTCGGTCTCTTCAATTGTGCCGAGCGAAGTTGCGGCCGCTGAAACAGCAGTTGCCGTCCTCATCAAGGCCGGCCACACGCGAATCGGCATGCTCAATAATCCAGATGACATCCCGGCAACCCGTGGACGCCTCGAAGGCTTCCACAAGGAGTTGTCCACGCATGGCCTCGAAGCGGATCCGCGCCACGTCGTCGTCGTCTCTGTCGCAGACACGAACGGGGGCCGAGAGGCAGCCTTGGACCTCCTGTCCCATGACGACCGCCCGACGGCGTTGTTCTGCTTCAATGACAGGATCGCCATGGGGGTCTACCAAGCAGCGGGAGCACTCGGCCTTCGCATTCCGGAGGATCTTTCGGTGGTCGGCGTGGACAACTTGGAGCTTATTGCGGATGCGTTGTGGCCCGGCCTGACCACCGTCGCCCTCCCGCACTATGAGATGGGGCACTGGGCTGCCACGCAGCTTCTAGACATCCTCGAGAATCCCGACACTCCTCCTGTTCAGGAGATGCTAGCGTGCCCGCTCATCGAACGGGGCTCAGTCGGCCCACCGCCGGAGTGAGCCGCCGACGCATGCCGGCGATATAAGACAGAAACGCCATCCCCAACCGGACCCGTAAAAAAGGGACGCAGCCGCTGCAACGGCCACGTCCCCAGCGGACCCGGGCTCATCAATCACGCGAAAAAATTAGCAGAAAGATTCAGCAATGATGAATAAGCGCTTCACAAAGGTCCTGGTCACCAGCATAACCGCGGCCGCGCTCG
Source organism: Arthrobacter sp. 2MCAF14 (assembly GCF_052115645.1). Lineage (NCBI taxonomy): Bacteria > Bacillati > Actinomycetota > Actinomycetes > Micrococcales > Micrococcaceae > Arthrobacter > Arthrobacter sp. 2MCAF14. The sequence continues at coordinate 69,392 of NZ_JBFRHB010000018.1, forward strand.
TCGCCGGCCTCGGCGCGTGCGGCAAAGGCAGTGCATCGGCCACCACAGGTGGCTCCAACGAAATCACCTTGTGGACCCACAACGCCGGCAACCCCGACGAGCTCAAGGCCATTCAGGGCATCGTTGACTCCTACAACGCCAGCAGCTCAGCCAAGGCGAAAATCAAGCTCCAGGCGTTTCCGCAGGACTCCTACAACGACTCAGTGGTATCTGCCGCTGCGGCAGGCAAGCTGCCTTGCATCGTGGACATTGACGGACCCAACGTCCCCAACTGGGCCTGGGCGAAGTACCTGCAGCCACTGAAAATCTCCGCTGACTTGTCGGGCAACCTGCCCAGCACGGTTGCAAAGTGGGATGGCCAGACGTATGCCGTGGGCTACTACGATGTGGCCCTCGCCATGCTGGCACGCGCCTCCGACCTCAAGGCAGCCGGCGTGCGCGTGGCCACCATCGACAAGCCATGGACGAAGACCGAGTTTCAGGATGCGCTAACCAAGCTGAAGGCCTTGGGCAAGTGGGACTATCCGCTGGACATGGGGACTGCGGGAACCGGTGAATGGCTGCCCTACGCCTACTCGCCGTTCCTGCAGTCCGCCGGGGGCGACCTGGTCAACCGTGAAGGCTTCAAGACAGCGGACGGCACCTTGAACAGCGATAAGGCCGTGGACTGGGCCAACTGGTTCCGTGGATTGGCTGATCAGGGGTTCATGGCCAAGAAGAGCGGCAAGGACAGCACCCAGGACTTCCTGAACAAGAAGAGCGCGATCGTCTATACCGGTTCCTGGTCCGCGGACAAGGCCAAGGCCGCGCTCGGTGACGATCTCGTGGTCATGCCGTCGGTTGACTTGGGCGCGGGGCCCAAAATTGGCGGCGGATCCTGGCAGTGGGGCGTGACCAGCCAGTGCCAGAACACTGATGCTGCCATGGACTACGTCTCCTACTCCCTCAAGCCGGAGAACGTGGCAGCAGTAGCCAAGGCCGCGGGAACGATTCCGGCCACCGACGCGGCGGCGGCCCTTGTGCCCGCCTACGCCCCAGGCGGCGCTGACCACGTCTTCATGGACTTCTCCCGTAAGTACGCCGTGATGCGCCCGGAGACTCCGGCTTATCCGTTCATCGCCACCGAATATGGCAAGGCCGTTCAGGACATCCTGGCCGGCGCCGATCCCAAGACTGTCCTGGACAAGGCGGTCAAGGCGATTGACGCCAACATCAAGTCCAACGGCGACTACAAAAACTAGCCAGCGGTGATGGGCTCCGACGACGGCGGCCGGCAACTGCCGTCGTCGGGCCTCGCCCCTGCCGGTTACTGGAGAATCCAATGACAACCAAATCCCTCCCGACACGTTCACGCCCTCCCGCCACCAAGGCAGAAGCGCCACCGCCGGTCCGCCGTCGCCGGCTCCACGCCAGCCGTATCCGCGAGCAGATCAGCGGCTGGGGAATGATCGCCCCTGCCGCGATCCTGCTGCTGGCATTCGTTTTCCTCCCTGCGATCATGGGATTCGGCCTCGCCTTCACCAACGCCCGGTTGATTTCTCCGAGGCCGATCGAATTCGTGGGAGCGGACAACTTTGTCCGTCTCTTCACCGATCCCACCTTCTGGCGTTCACTGCTCAATGTCACCTACTTCGCGGTCGTCGTGGTCCCCGTTCAGTCCGCGTTGGCCCTGGCAATGGCGTTGCTGATCAATAAGAAGTTCCGTGGGGTGAACTTCTTCCGGACCATCTACTTCCTGCCGGTGGTGACCTCCATGGTGGTGGTGTCCTTGCTGTGGCTCTTCATGTACCGCAAGGAAGGCCTGATCAACGAGCTCTTGTCCAACTTGAGCTTTGGCTTGATCCATGGCCCGGACTGGCTCAACGATCCCGCAACCGCCATGCCGGCCATCATCGCGCTCTCGATCTGGCAGGCCGCCGGCTTCCACATGATCATTTGGCTTGCCGGCCTGCAAAGCATCTCCGGCGAGTTGTACGAGGCGGCGCAGCTGGACGGCACCAGCCGTTGGCAGCAGTTCCTCTACGTCACATGGCCGGGCCTCAAGCATACGCGGAGCCTGATCCTGGTGACCATCACCATCCAGGCACTCGGCCTTTTTGACCAAGTCAATGTCATGACCCAAGGTGGCCCGCTGGACTCAACAACCACCATCATCTTTGAGGCTGTCCGCTCCGGCTTCAAACAGCAGGAGACTTCCTACGCCTCGGCCATCTCGCTGGTGTTCTTTGTCATCGTGCTGCTTATCTCCGCCGTGCAGCGCTACCTTACCCGAGAGAAGGACTGACGTGAAAAGCGCTCCTCAACTCAAAGTCCTTAACAACCTGGGCGCCATGCTCGTGCGGATCCTGTTCGCCGTCGTCGCGGCCTTCCCGATCATTTTCATGATTGTGTCCTCGCTCAAGCCCGACCAGCAGATCTTTGGGGACATGTCCTCCGTGGCGGCGTTCCTGCCCATCGGCAATATCTCCCTGGACAATTACGCCGCCGTGTTTGACCGCGTTCCCGTCACCCGCTTCCTTGTCAACTCGATCGGCATTTCAGCCGTGACTGTTGTCCTGGGCATCTTCATCAATAGCCTGTGTGCTTTCGCTTTGTCCCGCATCCAGATCCGGGGCAAGAAGATCGTTTTCACGGCCGTCCTTGCCACGCTGATTGTTCCTTTCCAGACGCTTGCGCTGCCGCTCGTGTGGTGGGTCAACCAGCTGCCGTGGCTTGAAGTCAACGGCTTCAGCATTGAGTTCAGCAAAGGTTGGCTCGACACCTATCAGGTTCAGATAATTCCCTTCATTGCCAACGCCTTCTCGATCTACCTGTACCACCAGTACTTCGAATCCATTCCCAAGGAATTGGACGAGGCCGCCAGGATCGACGGCGCGGGATGGTTCAAGATCTATCGCCAAGTTGTCATGCCCCTTGCCGGGCCGGCGACCGCAACCGTGGCAATCCTGACGTTCCTGCCAGCTTGGAACTCGTATCTCTGGCCGCTCATGGTGGTCCAGTCCGAGGAACTGCGTCCGGTGCTGGTCGGCATCCAGTACTTCTTCCAGCTCAACGTTTCCTGGGGCGAAGTGATGGCCTATGCCTCGCTCATCACGGTTCCCGTGGTGGTTCTGTTCATTGCCTTCCAGCGCTCGTTCATCAACAGCATTGCGTCCAGTGGCGTTAAGGGCTGACATCCTTCCGCAGCTCCAATCTTTGAAAGCAGACAACACTCGCATGAACGTAACCACGGACCTTGAGTGCCGGTTCCGGCCGCGGCATCATTTCGCGGCGGAACGGAACTGGCTGAACGATCCCAACGGCTTGCTCTACGCCAACGGCCGCTATCACCTGTTCTTCCAGCACAACCCTTTCGGGGATGTCTGGGGAAACATGTCTTGGGGGCACGCCACCTCTACCGACCTGGTGAACTGGGTTGAACAGGCGGTGGCCATCCCGTGCGACGAGCAGGAAGCGATCTACTCCGGCTCCGCAGTGCTGGATGTCCACAACACCTCCGGCTTCGGCACCCCGGACTCCCCGCCGCTCGTGGCAATCTACACCAGTGCCTACACAGCACGATCACCTCTGGGGGGCCGGCAGGCGCAGTCCCTCGCGTACAGCACGGACGACGGTATGACGTGGACAAAGTATGCCGGTAACCCGGTGTTGGACCGGGCTTCCGCGGAGTTCCGCGATCCGAAGGTCTTCTGGTATGACGGCGCAGCGGGAAGCTATTGGGTGATGGTGGCCGTCGAAGCGCAGGACCGCGAGGTTGTCATTTACAAGTCTTCGGACCTGAAAAGCTGGGACTACTTGAGCTCCTTTGGCCCGGCGAATGCCACCGCAGGAGTCTGGGAATGCCCCGACCTCTTTGAACTCGCGGTCGACGGCAACGCGGAGAACAGCAAGTGGGTCTTGATCGTTAACCTGAGCCCGGGCGGGATTGCCGGCGGCTCCGGCGGGCAGTACTTCGTCGGCGAGTTCGACGGCGTGACGTTCCGTTCTGAAAGCACGGTCACCGAGGGTATGCAGGCCGATGACAGCCGCATGGCTGAGTATGGCTGGCTGGACTGGGGGCGTGACTACTACGCGGCGGTCTCCTTCAATAATGCCCCGGGCGGCCGGAGGCTCATGATCGGCTGGATGAACAACTGGCAATACGGCGCCGAGACGCCTACTACGGGATGGCGCAGTGCCATGTCGCTCGTTCGCGAGGTCAGGCTCGCCACCCACAGCGGCAAAACGCTGCTGCTGCAGAATCCTGTGATGCCCCCCGGCGAGCGGCTTTTCAGCCTGGAGCGCCAAGCGATATCGGCCGGAACCACATGGCTGTCGCCCGATGCCACGGGCGAGGTCTATGGACTCGACGTGGAGTTCGAACCGGGTGACGGCGGAGAAGTGGGCTTACTGCTGCGGGTGGGTGGTGAAGAACGCACGGTGCTTACCTACGATGCGACGGCCGGAGTCCTTCGCCTGGACCGCCGCCGCTCGGGAAACACCGCCTTCCAAGAGACCTTCGCATCGATTGAGTCGGTGCCTGTTCCCTTGGAGGATGGGCGCCTGCGGCTGCACATTCAAGTAGACCGCTGTTCGGTGGAAGTCTTCGCACAGGACGGGCTGGCAACCATCACGGAGCTGGTCTTCCCCGGCGAGGACAGCACCGCTCTGGGGATATTCGCCGAACGGGAGGGTGGCACCCTGGTGAGGTTCGACGTCGTGCATTAGCCCGAGCGCCAGTCCCCACCGGACGCTCGTTCACCTCTGGGGATGTCAACCAGATGTGAGCGAGCGTCCGCCGGTTTGGGCCTATATGTGAGCGAGGGTCGGCGCCGCACGTTGCAGCTCAGCGGCGCGCCAGGAGCAGCTCGCGGTGGGCGGCCGTCTCCTCTTGAAGGGCATGCACGACGGCGGCAACAGCGGGGCGGCGCATCGAGTCGGGCCGCAGGACCATCCAGTAGGGGAGTAGCTCCGCGAAATCCGAGGGGAGCAGCCGTACGAGGTCCGGGTGCCGGTCCGCCATGAAGCACGGCAGGAAGCCGATACCGGCCCCGGCGCGCGTCGCCTCAACATGGACGAAGACGTTGGTGGAGCTCAAGCCGTCGCGCATGGATGGGACCAGCCGGCGAGGGGCATCGAGGTCGTCCACTTGCAGCATGGAGTCCACGAAATAGACCAGCTGATGCCGCGTCAGCTCGTCCACGGTGCCGGGTACGCCGTGAAAAGCCAAATACTCGCGCGAGGCATACATTCCCAGCATGTACTCGCCCAGCAGCACAGCCTCGGCCCGGTGCACCTGGGGTTCGCCCACCACCACTTCGAGGTCCAGGCCGGAACGCTGTTGGAGCGCCCGGCGTGTCACGGTGATGATCTCCACGGTGAGGCCGGGATGCGATCGCCGCAAGCGCGCCACGGCCGGTGCCGCGATGTACGCGCTGAAACCGTCAGTTGCGGTCATGCGTACGACGCCGGCAATCGGGTCCGGCGCGCGGTCCTCCGGTCCCAGTGTGCCCACCGCCGCTTCGATCCGCTCTGCCACGCCCACCGCTTCGGCTCCGAGTTCCGTGACTTCCCAGCCGCCTGCCGCCCGTGCGAGGACCCGGCCGCCGAGCGCTTTCTCGAGCGCGGCGATCCTGCGGGAAACGGTGGTGTGGTTCAGTCCCAAGGCTTGGGCCGCCGTCGTGAACTTACCTGAGCGCGATACCGCGAGAAGGACCAGGAGATCGTCTGGATTCGGATTCATATCTGCAATTCTGCACACACTTAGTGCCATTTTGGTTATTGAAGCCGCAGTAATGTGCGGCAATACTCATTGGAGCATTTCGTGTTGTGGATCACAACGCGTGTCAGTGTGGACACTAAGGAGATGGACATGAGCGTAGGACAACGCTCCGCAGCCGGCGCCGCAGCGACCGGTAAAGGCGCAGGCCTCAAGAAGATCGTCGCCGCCTCGATGGTGGGCACGGTGGTGGAATGGTACGAATTCTTCCTCTACGCCACCGCCGCAACGCTGGTTTTCGGCAAGTACTTCTTCCCGCCCACCGGCAACGACCTTGACGGCATCATCCAGGCGTTCCTGACGTACGCGGTGGGCTTCGTGGCCCGGCCCTTGGGCGGCATCGTCTTCGGCCAGATCGGAGACAGGCTCGGCCGCAAACCCACCCTGCAGCTCACCATTGTGATTGTCGGCGTGTCCACTTTCCTCATGGGTTGCCTCCCCGGCTTCGCCGACCTCGGTTACTGGGCGCCGGCCATGCTCGTGGCGCTCCGCTTCATCCAAGGCTTCGCACTGGGTGGCGAATGGGGTGGCGCGGTGCTGCTGGTGGCAGAACACAGCCCCAAGGAGTCCCGCGGATTCTGGTCAAGCTGGCCGCAGGCCGCGGTTCCCGTCGGCAACCTCCTCGCCACGCTGGTCCTCTTCATCATGTCCACCACCCTCAGCAGCGCAGCATTCCTCAGCTGGGGATGGCGTGTGGCGTTCTGGCTCTCCGCCGTCATCGTCTTCGTGGGCTACTACATCCGCACCCACGTGACCGAGGCCCCGATCTTCCTTGAGGCGAAGGCCCAGGTGGAGAAGGAACAAGCCATCAGCTACGGCGTCGGCGAAGTCATCCGCAAGTACCACAAGGGCATCCTCCAGGCCATGGGACTGAGGCTCGCGGAGAACATCATGTACTATCTCGTGGTCAGCTTCTCCATCGTGTACCTCAAGAGCGTGGACAAGTACGACACCTCCTCCTTGCTGCTCGCCCTCCTGATCGCGCACGTTGTCCACTTCGTGGTCATCCCGCAGCTCGGCCGGCTCGCAGACGTCTGGGGGCGCAAGCCGGTTTACCTCATCGGTGCAATCAGCGGTGCGACCTGGCCGTTCTTCGCCTTCCCCATGTTCGACACCAAGAACCCCGTGGTAATCGTTGCCGCCGTGACCATCGGCCTCTGCCTGCATGCCTTCATGTACGCAGGGCAGCCGGCCATCATGACCGAGCTCTTCCCCACCCGGATGCGCTACTCGGGCGTCTCCCTTGGCTCGCAGGTCACCTCGATCTTCGCCGGTTCGCTGGCCCCGCTCTTGGCGACGCAGTGGCTCAAGGACACCGGTTCCTGGATGCCCACGGCGATCTATCTGGTGATCGCCTGCGCCATCACTGCCGTCGTCGTCTTGACGCTCAAGGAGACCCGCGGAGTGGCGCTGGAAGACGTTGACAACGCCGACGCCGTTCGCCACGGCCTCCCCATGGCGGCCCGCGCATGAGTCTCGAGGGCCGCAAGGCCCTGGTCACCGGCGGGGCGGGCGGCATCGGCGCAGCATGTGCCACGGCCCTCGCCGCGCGGGGCGCGAAGGTGGTAGTGGCCGACGTCGATGCCGCCGGAGCCGCGGCGCTCGCCGACAAGCTGGGCGGCACGGCCTGGGCCGTCGACTTGCTCGACACTGAGGCCCTGGCGGGGCTCAGCCTGGATTGCGACATCCTCGTGAACAATGCCGGCATCCAGAAGGTTGCCCCCATCGAAGAATTCGAACCGGCAGACTTCCGCCGCATCCTGACCCTTATGCTCGAAGCCCCTTTCCTCCTCATCCGGGCAGCACTCCCGCACATGTACGCCAACGGATTCGGCCGGATCATCAACATCTCCTCGGTCCATGGGCTGCGGGCGTCGGCATTCAAGAGCGCGTATGTCTCGGCCAAGCACGGGCTCGAGGGGCTCAGCAAAGTGACGGCCCTTGAGGGTGGCCAGCACGGGGTCACTTCCAACTGCATCAATCCGGGATACGTGCGTACGCCCCTCGTCGAGAAGCAGATCGCGGACCAGGCACTGCTGCACGGCATCCCTGAATCGGAAGTCCTGGCGAAGGTCATGCTGACGGAGTCCGCGGTGAAGCGCCTCGTGGAGCCGGAGGAAGTAGCGTCGCTGGCCGCGTGGATAGCGTCCGACGACGCCGGCATGGTCACCGGGGCCAGCTACACGATGGACGGGGGCTGGTCCGCCCGTTAACTTACCCCTCGATGTCGTAGGCTGGTGCCCACGAGGGGAGCGCATATGGGTCTCGATCCGGTCAGCCTGAAGATAGCTCTGGGCATTGTCGCTTTTACGCTCTGCCTGCTGTTTTTCGGATCGTTCCGCCGGACCCGCTCCTCGTACAGCGGGTGGTGGTGCCTCGCCCTCGTTTTCCTGCTCTCGGGGAACATGGCGTACCTGCTCGCCGGGACTTCCCAGCAAGTCTGGGCGGGGCCACTCGGCAACGCTTTACTCGTGGCCGGGGCGTTCAGCGTGTGGGCCGGCTCGCGCTCCCTGCGCTTGCTTCCGACGCCGCGATGGCAGCTCCTCGCCGGACCCGTCGCCACGGCTGTGGCCGCCACGCTGGAGAACCCAGCCACCAACGCATGGTCCGGCGGCCTGGTGTATTTGGCCATGATGTCCTTGGGCATGGGTTTGGCAACGGTTGAACTCTGGCGGTTGAAGCCCAGCGTTTCACAGGCCCATCGCTCCTTGGCGCTCGCCGCAGGAGTGCTGGCGTCGTTCTTCTTCTGCCGCGGGATCGCATATGTCGTTGAAGGACCCGACGGTCCGGATTTCGGCACCTTTCTCAGCTCGGGAACCACCAGTGTGGTCACCATCGTCCTTCTTGTCACCGTGTCCTTCAGTATGACTGCGCTGAGTAACGAGCAGCTCATCAACGGGCTCAACGAACGCGCCACCCGGGACGGCCTGACGGGGCTCCTGAACCGTACCGCGTTCATAGAGCTGGCCACCCAGGAGATCGGCAGGCTGCACTCCGCGGGATCGATCTCCACGTTGATCCTCGCCGACCTCGACCATTTCAAATCACTCAACGACAGCCATGGCCACGCCGCGGGCGACACCGCCATCCAGGCCTTCGCCGCGGCGTGTCAGGCCTCGGTCCGCCACACAGACCTTGTCGGGAGGTATGGCGGAGAGGAATTCACCATCCTGCTTCCGGGGGCCGATCTCGAGAGTGCAGAAATCATTGCCAACGAAATCAGCCGCCGTTTGGCCTCGGCAGAACCGCCGGACGGTGTCACCTTCCCCACTGTGAGCTATGGCATCGCCCCCAGCACCCTCGCCAACGCCGACGTTGCCCACATGATCGTGGCCGCCGACAAAGCCCTGTACCAGGCCAAGTCCCTTGGGCGGAACCGCGCGGTCTGCGCAACTGCCTAGCCGCGTACCCAGCCGTCGTGCGCTAACTCCCGCACCGCCGGGCCGATCCCGCAGCCTTCGGACCAGTCCGCCAAAATAATCTGCTTAAACGCTTGATCAAAAGTGTGACCTCGGTTACGCTTGCAGTGATCAAACGCTTTAGCAGAAATGGACATCAACGCCGATGACTTACTCAGTCTTCTTCCGACCCACCGATGGATGGGTCGGAGACGTGATCCCGTTCCAGAAGGACGGCGAGTTTTGGCTTTTCTATCTGCACGAGGTGCGGAGCGACCCGAAGCCGGGAACGTCCTGGAATCTTGTGACCACCAAGGACCTCACGCGGTTCGAGGACCATGGAGTGTCGCTGCGTCATGGCGGGGAGGGCGAGGCGGACTTCAACGCCTACACGGGCAGTGTTGTGTGTGACGAGTCCGGGATACACCACCTGTTCTACACGGGACAGAATCCTCGGCACCTCGGCTCCGACGGGGCCCCGCTGCAACTCGTCATGCATGCCACGAGCACGGACGGAATGCTGACGTGGATCAAGCATCCGGAACTGACCTTCGGCGCCCCGGCAGGCTACGAATCCGGCGACTGGCGCGATCCGTTCGTCTTCAAGGACGAGGTAAGCGGTAAGTGGCGGATGCTGTTGGCCGCACGGCACGCGGACGGTCCGGACCGCCGCCGCGGAGTGATCGCCCAATGCCTCTCCCAGAACCTGATGGATTGGGAGCATGCCGAGCCGTTCTGGGATCCCCGCCGGTACATCACGCACGAATGCCCGGACGTTTTCGCCTGGGGCGACTGGTGGTACCTGGTCTATTCGGAATTCTCCGAGTCCTTCACCACGCGCTACCGCATGGCGAAAAGTCCCGATGGGCCATGGATCGTGCCAGCGCGGGACACCGTTGACGGCCGCGCCTTCTATGCCTCGAAGACGGCCGAGCGGGATGGCCGCCGGTTCTTCTTCGGCTGGATCGCCAGCAAGGAGGACAACCGCGACGACGGCGCCTGGCAGTGGGCGGGCACGATGTCCGTCCTCGAGGCCCGCCAGAACGACGACGGCACCCTCGCGTTTTCCTTTGCCGACGAGCTTGTCGAGAGCTTCTGGGACGAGATCCCGGTAACCTTCGGCAGCGCCCTTCCGGAGGTGCTGCATGCTCCCGACGGATACTCGGCCTTGGTGTCCGATGAGGTCCTCCCGCGGCAGTTCTACGCCCGGGCGGTGCTGCAGATAGAACCCGATACCACCGAATGCGGCCTGCTGCTCCGCTCAAGCCCGGACGGGGACGAGTCCTACATCATCCGCCTGGAACCGAAGCGCGGGCGCATGGTGTTCGACCGATGGCCCCGCCAGATCAGCGGCGATGCGCAATGGCACGTCTCGGGGGATGTTCCCTTCGAGATCGAGCTGGAACGCCCCTGCGAGCTCGTTCCCGGAGAGCACACCCTCGAAGTTGTCGTGGACGGGGACCTCTGCGTCGCCGTCGTCGACCGGCAGGTCGCCTTGAGCACCCGGATCTACGGGCTGCCGGACGGCCGGATCGGCGTTTTCGCCGGTGAAGGCACCATCGCTCTCACTGACCTTGAGATACGTAAGCGCACAGACAACTAAATACCCAGCGTCAGACCTCCGTTCAAATCAAAGGAGATTTCCCCCATGAAGAAGCTCATACGAACGGCCGCCGTAGCAGCGGCCGCAGCCCTCGCACTCTCCGCCTGCGGCGGTGGAGGGGCCGGCAGCGCCTCCAACGTCAACCCCACCGGAGACATCAAACCGCGGCAAATCTCGTGGCTTCTGTCCCGGCCGGCTGACGGTGCAGTCATCAACGTCATGAAAAAGGTGGCCGACGAGTATGCCCAGACCCATCCCGGCTTTTCCCTCAACCTGATCACGACCCCTGACCGGCCCTCGTACATCCAGAAGTACGAAACCCTCGCCGCGGCAAACAAGCTTCCGGAGCTGTTCGACACGGACGCTACCCCCTTCGCCCAGCAACTCGCCAAGCAAGGCAAGATGGTCGACGCCGAGAAGCTGCTCAAAGACCTCGGTGTCTACGACACTTACCGGACGAACGCCCTGAATTACCAACGCTTCGACGACGGATCCCTCTACATGATCCCGTTCCAGTTCGAGCTCGAGTACTTTTGGTACAACAAGGCCCTTTTCCAGCAGGCTGGAGTGTCAGTGCCGAAGTCACTCGACGATATCCCCGCGATGTGCACCGCCCTGCGCAAGGCCGGCATCACCCCGCTCGCTCTTGACGGCCAGGACCAGTGGCCGCTTGAGCGCTACGTCTCCTACCAGCCCTTCCGCGACGCCGGACCCGACTTCGTGCAGAAGCTCAAGAAGGGTGACGCGAAGTTCAGCGACGCCACCGGCCAAAAGACAGTCAACTGGATAAGCCAGCTCGGAGGGGCCGGTTGCTTCCAGGACGGCTTCTCCTCGCAGGGCTACTCTGACGCCCAGAACCTCTTCACCTCCGGCAAGGCCGCCATGTACAACATCGGCACTTGGGAACTGCCCAGCCTCGCTACCGACAAGCTGAATCCGGCGGTGCGCAACGACGTCGACTACTTCACGCTTCCGGCCGCGCCAAGTTCCGCCACGGCCGCCAACGAGTACGTGGCAACTTCAGGTATAGGGATGGCGGTCAACTCGAAGACCTTCGACCCGCTCGTGAGCGACTTCCTGAAATTCGCCCTCGCCAAGTACCCCTCGGAGTACGCGGCCACGGGTGCCCTCTCGCCGACGACAAACGTCCAGACGACGATTCCAGCCAACGCCACGCCACTGTACAAAAAGGCAGTCGACCAGGCGAAGGATCTCGGATCGAAGCTCGCGATGCCGTGGGACACGCAGCTTGATCCGACCACCAACAGCAGGCTGCAACAAGAGCTCGTGCTCTTGGCCCAGGGCAATGTCAAGCCTGCCGAGTTCACCAGCACGATGGATAGCACCATCGCACAGAACGCTCCCAAGTTCTTCAAATAACACGCAGCGGTGGGGGGCCCAGGCCCCCCACCCGAAAGGCACTCCCATGCTTCCCAACCGATCACGACTCTCGGTCCTGGTCTTCCTGCTTCCGCCGCTGCTTCTCTACGGCGTCGCGGTGCTGTTCCCGATACTGCAATCGCTGTTCCTCAGCTTCTTCTCCTGGAACGGCATCAGTGACATGGAGTTCGTGGGCTTCGCAAACTACGTGCACATGCTCACCGGCGACGGCGTGTTCTGGCGTTCCTTCTTCAACGCCCTCGGCTACCTCGCCATCTGCCTCGTCCTCCAATTGGGCGGCGCGTTGTTCGTCGCCAGCCTCCTGACCTCGCTGCGAAGAGGCCGCGAGCTCGTCAAAACCCTGTATCTCCTGCCTGCGGTGATCTCGACGGTGGCCATCGCCTTCCTCTTCGTGCGGATCTACTCGATCGATCCGGTGGGGCTTCTCAACCAAGTCCTCGGCTGGATCGGTCTGGACAGCCTTGAGCGCCCCTGGCTTTCGGACGTCAATACTGTCCTCGCGGCCGTTTCAGCACCCGAAGGCTGGCGGTTCACGGGGCTCTACATGCTCATCATCTACGCCGCGCTGCTTGCCGTCCCGCAGGAACTTGAAGAGGCGGCACGCCTGGACGGCGCCAACCGTTGGCAGCTGTTCACCAAGATCAGGTTCCCCCACATCCGGCCCGTATGGATCACCACCACCATCATGGCCACGACCTACGGCCTGCGCGGATTCGATATCCCCTACCTCATGACCAACGGCGGTCCCGGCCAGTCCTCGGAGCTCCTGACGACCTACATGTACAAAACCGCTTTCACCAGCACCGACTTCGGCTACGCCAGCACCATCTCGGTGTTCATCGTGGTCGAGTGCCTCGTCGCCGTCGGATTCATCTTGCTCATGCTCAAACGAAAGGCTGACGCATGACCGCGCAAACAGCCCCGGTTACCCGGCCGATCCCTGCCCCGCCAAGCAGCCCGGCTCCCCGACGTCGGCGGCGCAAGCCAAACGTCTTCCGAAGCTTGTCGAGGGTGCTGATCGTCCTCATCGTCGTCGTGCAGGTCTACCCCCTCGCCTGGCTGTTCCTCACGAGCCTGCGCAACGAGCACGACTTCGCCACGGGTGATCCCTTCGCACTGCCGAGTTCCATCAGCTTCGACAACTACGCCCGCGCTTTCCAGACCGGCAACCTCGGCCAGAACATCCTGAACAGTTTCATCGTCACGATGGGTGCCAACCTCCTGATCGTCCTGCTGGGCATGATGGCAGCGTATGCGTTGCAGGTCCTCGGATTCCGGTTCAGCAAATTCGTCCGGGGCCTCTTCCTGATCGGCATCATCGTGCCGGTGCAGATCGCGCTGGTGCCGCTGTTCATCGACTACTCGTCCGTGAACCTGCTGGACACCTACCAATCGATGATCATCCCCTTGGCGGGGTTCGCCCTTCCCATGTCGATCTACCTCTTCTCGTCATTCTTTGAATACATTCCCCGCGAGACCTATGAGGCAGCCTCCCTGGACGGCGCCGGCCCGTACCGGATCTTCGGACTCATCACCCTTCCGCTCTCCACCAACACGGTAGTGACAGTGGTCCTGGTGAACAGCATCTTCATCTGGAACGACTTCATCTTCGCGAACACCTTCGTGCTTTCCGAAGGGCTCAAGACCATCCCTCTGGGGCTGCAGAACTACATCGGCGCAATGGGCAAGGTCGACTGGACCGCGACGTTCGCCGCTGTCTGCATCACCATCACCCCTTTGCTGCTCGTGTTCCTTGTCCTCAACAAGGCGATGATCCAAGGCCTCGAGAGCGGGGCGACGAAGGGGTGAGGACGAGGCCACTGGATAGACTGTGAGGGGAGGGCCAATGACGTCTGAAAAAAGCTTGAGAGAACCCGAGGTTAACCCCTCGCATCCACCGGCGACTCCGAGGACGAGTCATCCGGTCACGATGCGGGACGTGGCGGAAGGGGCTGGAGTCTCCGTTGCTACGGTTTCCCTGGTTGTTAACAACAAGAAAGACGCCAGGATCGGCGCCGGGACCCGCAAGCGCGTCCTGGACACCATCCGCGAACTGGGATACCGCCCGAACGCCCTCGCGAAGAACCTCGTGAGCGGCAGTTCACGGTTCATTGGCCTCGTCGCTGACGCGATCGCCACGACTCCCTTCGCGGGGCAAATCATCCACGGCGCCCAGGACGAAGCTTGGAAACACGGATTCGTGCTCCTGGTCGCCAACACCGAGGGCGACGAGCCTGTCGAAAAAGACGCCATCTCGATGATGCTCGAACACAAGGTTCGCGGCATCCTGTACTCCACCTGGTTCCACCGCCCAACGGAGATCCCCGAAGCGTTGCAAGAGACAGACTTCGTACTGGTGAACTGCTTCTCCCCGGACTCCGACGCCTTGGCCGTGGTCCCGGATGAAGTCCATGGCGGACGGGAAGCCACCGACATCCTCCTTCGCAAGGGTCACCGGCGGATCGCCTTCATCAACGCCACGATTCCTGCACCGGCGAAGGACGGACGCCTCCAGGGCTACCGGGAAGCGCTCGAATCCGCGGGAATCGCATTCGATCCGCACCTCGTGTTCGACGCCTACCCTGACCAGGAAGGCGGGTACGGAGCAGTCGAGGAACTCCTCAAACGCGACGTCACGGCAGTCTTTTGCTACAACGACCGCATGGCCATGGGTCTCTACGACGGGCTGAAGCAACAGGGGTTGTCCATTCCCGATGACATGGCCGTGGTGGGTTTCGACAACCAGGAAGTCATCGCCGCCCACATGCGGCCACCGCTGTCCACCGTCGCGCTGCCGCACTACGAGCTCGGCGCCGCGGGTGTGCGCTTGCTTCTCGGCGTCGACGAACCGGCGGGGAGCCCGGTAGTTAAGCTTGAATGCCCGCCGGTGGAGCGTGATTCCGTTGGACCGATTACCCTCACTGCTCCCCGGCTGCCTTAGGGGGATTCTGCTCAGCCTCGTCAACGGCGGAATGCTCAATGTAGGACTCCACCGCCGATTCCGGAACGCGGTATGACCGCCCGAACCGCACCGCGTGGATGGCGTGCGAGTTCACGAGGCGGTAAACGGTCATTCTGGATACCCGCAGCGCCTGGGCAACCTCGGCGATTGTCATGAACCGGTCGCCTGGAATGCCGGCGGCGGACATATTCACCACGGCCTCCGCAATTGGCGGTAGTCGTAGTAGACCAGGGTGCCACCCGTTGGCACGACGGTTCTCAAGCCAATCGATGGGCCTTTGATGACGACCACCACGCCTTCCTTGGACCCGTTGAAGGGATCGTCTCCAGCCACGTAGTCTCCCACCTTGAAAGGGGAGACAGTCGTTTTGGCCTGTTTGGATGCCCGCGAAAAGACCTGGCAAAGTCGCAAAGCCAGCGCATGGCGGCGCTGCTTGCGCATCCGAGCAGCGTGCCTTGAGTAAGGATCGAACATCGGAATCACTCCTTTGCAGTCGCGATCTTCCAACGGTAGGCGCCGACCACACGCAACACATGAGTGACTTGCACCCGTTATGGCACATGGGCCACTCACGTCACTTGGACCACTACTCGGACAAGCACCCCAGCGCAACCAAGTGGTGACCCGAGTAGTCCGGGCAAAAGACGGGTAGGGGTTACGCATGCCAGGCCGGGCGAACAGTCCATACGCTCAAAGAAAATGTTCCGTCAGGTCTGGGAGGGGGAACAATGCAACGAGCGGCAAAAGCAGGAATTGTCGTTGCGGGGGTGGTGGCGGTCGGGCTGGCGGGGGCGATCACCCTCAACGCCACGCAGACATCATCAAACTCGATTGCCGGCGCCGCGCCGTCGGCCATTGTCAGTGCAGCGGCTTCTGCACCCGGTGCCACCAGGACACCGGCAACGACGCCGAGTGCCACCGCTTCAGCGCCAGCCGCCAGCGCTTCCGCCAGCGCTGCTTCCGCCAGCGCTTCCGCCAGCTCCCCGCCTTCAAGTCAGGCCCCGGTCCCTGCCCCGGCGAGCAGTGCCAAGCCCGATGCCCCGGTGCCGGCGCCAGCCGTGCCAGCTCCGGCCCCCGCGGCGCCTGCTCCTGGAGCGCAGGGCCTTGACGCGGACGGGATCCAACGCATCAAGGACAGCTGCACGGCGCGGCTGCAGAGCGATGCGGCGCACTCCTCAATTGTGACCGGAACGGTGGTGCCCCGGCCATTCACTGTGGTCTCGATCGCCTTCTCCGGGAACCCCGTGCAGTCAACCGCGGCCTCCGGTCTGGCGTCGTACGACATCCTCATGAAGATCACCCTCAAGCTTGTCGATGGTCCTGCCCAGGACAGCGTGCGGGTTTGCCGGGTCTACGACTCGGACTTGCACGTGGATTGGCTTCCTGCCGGCTGAGTCCGCAGTTGCATCTGGTCCTAGGCGCTAAGACTTGGTGCCTGTAAGCGCCAAGGTTCCGCCGAGCCCGATCATCATGACCCCGCCCGTGGCACCGAGGGTGGAGATCCGCCGCGGGGAGCGGGCAAACCAGTGGCGTGCCGTGCCCGCTGCGAGGGCCCAGATACTGTCGGAGATCAGGGCGATCACCAGGAAAACACTTCCGAGTTCGGCGAGCTGAAGCGGAATGCTGCCGCTCGAATATTCCACGAACTGGGGCAGCACGGCCACGAAGAACACGATCGATTTCGGGTTGCTGGCACCGACGACAAAACCCTCGCGGATGAGCCGCCACATGGACCGCGACGGTGCGGGGCCAGCCGCCGTCGAACGCCCGCCGCGGTGGCGGATCGCCTGAACCCCGAGATAGACCAGATACGCCGCGCCACCAAACTTGATGATGGTGAACAGCACGATCGATTGCGCCAGGACCGCACCAAGCCCGAGCGCCACAGCGATGATCTGCGGAACCATGCCAAGCGCGTTTCCGAGCACGCTCAGGAGTCCGCCTTTGCGGCCGAGGGCGAGGGAGCGTCCAATCACGAACAGGACGCTGGGACCGGGGATGGCGATGAGGACCAGTGCGGCCAGCGCAAACGCCAGGAGGTTGGTGAACGGAACCATGCCTGATAATAGCGCTCGCCGGCGGTGACGGTCGATGGCTAGTGGGGGCAGCCGCCGTCGGGCAGTGTCCGCTAGTGCCGCTGGACGATCACGGGGATCGAGGCTGTTTCGTCAACGAGATCCGCACGAACGCGCCCGCCGCCGCGGACCCACAGCTTGTAGGCCAGCACCAGCAGTCCGAGCCACACGGCGCCCACGTACAAAGCCACTCGGGTGTCCTCGAAGACGCCAAGGATGACGATCACCAGGGCCATGAAGGCGATGGTCAGCACGGATGCTGCCGGCCACCATGGCGATGCGAATTCCGACGCCGGGAGCCCCTTGCGCTTGATCTCGCGCTTCATGGCGACGTGGGAGGCGAGGATCATGACCCACACCCACACCGTCGCGAAGGTGGCGATGGAAGCGATCACGAGGAACACGTCCTCGGGAATCACCGCGTTGAGCACCACGCCCACCAGCAGGATGCCGCCCATGAGGACCACAGTCATCCAGGGAACACCGTGCCTTGAGATCTTGCCAAAGCTCTTCGGAGCATGTCCTTGCTGGGAAAGCCCGAAAAGGATGCGTCCGGCGCCGAAAATATCGCTATTGATGGCTGACAGCGCAGAAGTGATGACCACGGCATTGAGGATGTGGGGCGCCGCGGGAATGCCGAGGCCGCTGAAGATCTGCACAAACGGGCTGCCGTTGTTCCCGATTTCATTCCAGGGGAACAAGCTCATGAGCACGCCGAGCGTCAGGACGTAGAACAGCAATACACGCACCGGGACGGTGTTGACGGCCTGCGGAATGACCTTCTTGGGGTCGGCGGCTTCGCCCGCAGTGATGCCGATCGTTTCGATCCCGCCGAAGGCGAACATGACGACGGCGAACGAGGCCAAGAGCCCGCCGAAACCGTTCGGGAACAGGCCGCCATGGTCAACGAGGTTCCCCAGCCCCGGTGCCGCGCCGCCATTTCCGGAGTGGAAGCCGAACACGATGATCGCAGCGCCGCCCGCAATCATGGCGATGATGGCCACGACCTTGATGAGCGAGAACCAAAACTCAAGCTCGCCGAAGACCTTCACGCTCAGGAGGTTCATGGCGCCAAGGAGGAGGATGATCGCCAGGACCCAGATCCATCGGTCCACCTGCGGGAACCAGAAGCCCATGTAGATACTGAACGCCGTCACGTCCGCGATCGCCACGATGGCCATTTCGAAGACGTAGGTCCACCCGGTGATGAACCCGGCCAGCGGTCCGAGGTAGCGGCTGGCGTACTGGCCGAACGAGCCGGAGACGGGGTGGCGGACGGCCATTTCGCCAAGGGCACGCATCACCATGAAGACGGCGGCGCCACCGATCATGTAGGCGAATAGAACCGACGGGCCGGCCTTTTGGATGGCAGACGCGGAACCGTAGAAGAGACCTGTCCCGATGGCCGATCCGAGGGCCATGAAGCGGATGTGGCGGACATTGAGGCCACGGCTGAGAACGGTGGTTACCGCGCCTTCGACGACTTTGGTGGCCGGCGTTCTGACGGCGGTTGGGGCTTGCTGCATGCGAATACCTTCTCGTCATTGGGAGGGGGCTATTAACCAGCAGAACATTCCGGAGTGGGCTGTGATGGGTCTCACGGCACATCGTTGTCTCGGTTCTCAGACGCTTCGCTGTTGAGTGGTTGATGACCAGGCGCCTTAGGCGCAAATGTCTGGTATTCCAGACAGCTTAATGTTCTGATTGGCTTTCCGATCCACTCCATGGGGCGCACGCTTAAGTACGGGATCCCGGACACCCGCCTTGCTGCCTTGTGGCGGAAGGGGTGAGCCGGGCACTACCGTGCACTCGAAGAGGAGCCATGTCCATACAGCCGTCCACTCAAGGCCGGGCCGCTTCCAAGGTCCCGGCCGCCGAGAACACCCTGCGCATCCTGAAGTTGCTCGCTTCCCGTCGTGGCCCGATGGCAGCGTCCAACATCGCCACGGCGCTGGGCCTGCCCCGGTCCAGTGTCTATCACCTGCTTGGCGTCATGGAGGCCAATGGCTTCGTCCTGCACCTTCATGAGGAGCAGCGCTACGGGTTGGGAATCAGCGCCTTTGAACTCAGTTCCGCATACTCGCGGCAAGAGCCCTTGTCGCGGCTCGGCCGCCCCATGCTGGCCGCCCTTGTGGATGCGATCGGCGAGAGCGCCCACTTGGCCGTCCTGCACGGCCGCGATGTGCTCTACATTGTGGAGGAGCGGGCCAAGAACCGCCCGTCCCTCGTGACCGACGTCGGGGTCCGGCTTCCCAGCCACCTCACCGCCAGCGGGCGAGCGATCCTGGCCGCACTGCCGAAATCGCAGGTCAGGGCCCTGTACCCGAATGCCGCAGCCTTTACGGCCCGGCACGAGATGGAATCGCCCATCATGAAGTACTCGGCCTTGTCCTCGCACTTGGACCAGGTCCGGCAGCGCGGCTACGCCACCGAACACGGCGAAGTCACGCCCGGCTTCGGCTCGGTGGCCGCAGCCGTCACCGACCATTTGGGATGGCCGACGGCGGCAGTCGCCGTGACATTCCTCGAGGACCGGGTGCCGGTTGAGGAATGGCCCGCCCTGGCCGCCCGAATCCAGAAAACAGCGGACGAACTGTCGATCCGCATCCACGGCCGCCCTTCCTAGCCCGCCCCGCCCAACTGTCCCCACCGCCACCCTCGCCTCGCAAGTCCCCACCGGCTCCCACGGCCAGGGAACCCTGGCGGCGTGGGCCCTCACAGTCGTTTTGGGCGTTCATAACGACAACAACTGCGTGGCAGTTGAGTCTGGCATTCCGGACAGCACCCTCCATAAAGCCATTCCAAGACCCTTGCGGAGGGGCTCTACTGGATACAGAAGCACTTCCACCTAACAACTTCCAGAGACGAAGGAGTCATCATGGCACCCGCCGATTTCACTACCGGAGCCCGTCCGGTCAAGGCCGCGCGCGGCACGGAGCTGACCGCGAAGAGCTGGCAGACCGAAGCGCCGTTGCGGATGTTGATGAACAACCTGGACCCGGAGGTCGCCGAGCGCCCGGATGACCTGGTCGTGTACGGCGGCACGGGCCGGGCCGCCCGGTCCTGGGCCGCGTTCGACGCGATCACCCGGACCCTGGAGACCATGGAGAAGGACGAGACC
>NZ_JBFRHB010000019.1:0-88441 GCF_052115645.1 Arthrobacter sp. 2MCAF14
GTGGGCTTGGTTCTGGAACCAAGCCCACGGGCCACACCCACGTTCTCAAGCAAAAATAAGGTCACTCCACCTAGTCAGCCAGCCACGACCGCAGCGCGCGGAGGCATTCACGGATGGCGTCGGCGTCGACGTGTTCGTTGTCTTTGTGCGCCAGAAGCGGATCGCCCGGCCCGAAGTTGACCGCGGGAACACCCAGCCCGCTGAAGCGCGCGACGTCGGTCCAACCGTATTTGGGTTTGGGTTCAGCACCGACGGCGGCAACGAACGACGCCGCAGCCGGGTGATTGAGGCCTGGCCGCGCTCCAGCGGCAGCATCGGTGCGGACGACGTCGAAGCCGTCCAACAGTTCGCGGACATGGGCTTCGGCCTGGTCCGGGGTCTTGTCCGGCGCGAAGCGGTAGTTGATCTCCACGACGCAGCGGTCCGGGATCACGTTGCCCGCGGTGCCGCCGTTGATCTTCACGGCATTGAGGCTTTCCCGGTAATCCAGCCCGTCCACGTTGACTGTGCGCGGTTCGTAGGCTGCCAAGCGACCCAGGATGGGTGCGGCTGCGTGAATGGCGTTGCTGCCCATCCATGCCCGGGCGGAGTGCGCCGCTTCACCGGTGGTTGTGGCCTCGAAGCGGCTGGTGCCGTTGCACCCGCCTTCCACCGTACCGTCGGTGGGTTCGAGCAGGATCGCGAAGTCCCCCTCCAGGAGATGGCCATGGTTCCGGACCAATCGGCCGAGGCCGCTCTTGACCGCTTCAACTTCCTCATGGTCGTAGAAGACGAAGGTGACGTCTTTGCCCGGCTCGGCGCCGCCGTCGAACATTGTCGCGGCGAGCGCAAGCTGAACCGCGACCCCACCCTTCATGTCCGTGGCTCCGCGTCCATAGAGGTTTCCCGTCCCGGGGACGCCGGACTCCCATGTGGACGGCACGGTGCCGAGTGAACCTTCCACAGTGGGCAACGGCACGGTGTCGAGGTGGCCGGCCAGGATCACCCGCTCAGGGCGTCCGAGCTCGGTCCGGGCAATGATGGCGTCGCCGTCCCGCACAAGCTGCAGGCCCGGGATGGTGCGAAGGGCGGATTCAACGGCGTCTGCAAGCGCGGCTTCGTTGCCGGACACGCTGTTGATGTCCATCAGCGCGGCGGTCAGCAGCGCAACGTCTTGCCTGATGTCAAGAAGGATTGGGGTAGTTTCAACGGTCACCTCTCCACTGTATCCGAGCCAATTGCGACCCCTTCGGTCCACACACGGTTTCAAGGGAAGCAGTGGCTCTCGATAGACTTGCGCCATGACTGAAACCGCTGCCTCTGCCGCTCTCGATAGCGCTTCTGACAACGATCGCTCCGCCCATGGCTTTGGCCTGGCCACCATCGCCACCTCCGACGCCGGCGAAGCGACAGTGCTGGACGTATGGTTTCCGGCACCGGCGCTGGGCGAAGCTGCCGCATCCCTGCGGACGGTGGAGCACGCCGACGGGTCGCTGACCGCTCTCGCGGCTGAAAGCCACGACCCCGACCGCCGGACCGAACAGAAGGTGGTCTTTGCCCAGATCAACCTGGACGAGGCCCCCGCGGACACGGTGGACGCCTACCTGCGCCTGCATTTGCTTTCGCACCGGCTGGTCAAGCCCAACAGCATCAACCTTGACGGCATCTTCGGCAAGCTCCCCAACGTTGTGTGGACGAACTTCGGCCCCGCCGCAGTGGACGGCTTCGAACTGACCCGTGCACGCCTGCGCAAGCGCGGCGCCGTCACGGTCTACGGAGTAGACAAGTTCCCGCGCATGGTGGACTACGTCGTCCCCACCGGCGTCAGGATCGCCGACGCCGACCGGGTCCGCTTGGGCGCCTACCTCTCCGAAGGCACCACGGTCATGCACGAGGGCTTCGTGAACTTCAACGCCGGCACGCTCGGCACGTCCATGGTGGAAGGCCGCATCTCGGCGGGCGTCGTTGCCGGTGACGGCACCGACGTCGGTGGCGGCGCGTCCATCATGGGCACCCTCTCCGGTGGCGGCAAGGAAAAGATCGCCCTGGGTGAGCGCGTGCTCCTGGGCGCCAACTCCGGCGTCGGCATTAGCATCGGCGACGACTCCGTGGTTGAAGCAGGCCTCTATGTCACGGCTGGAACCCGCGTGCGCATCCCGGGCCCGAAGGACGACAACGGTGAGGACACCAGCAGCATCATCAAGGCTGTTGAACTCTCCGGCGTGCCGAACCTGCTGTTCCGCCGCAACTCCACCACTGGTGAAGTCGAGGTCCTCCCCCGCAAGGGCCAGACGGTGGAACTCAACGAAGCCCTCCACGCCAACTAGCTGATACCTGGATGCGCCGTCTCCGACGCACCATCATCTTGTTGCTGGCGCTTGCCTTGGTGGCCGGCGCAATCTACGCCGTGGTGACCGTACTGCAGCGCTCCGAAACCTTGGTTACGGAGCGCTGCGTCGCCGTCGTCGGCTCCGACTCCTACGAGCTGGCGACGGACCAGGCCACGAACGCCGCCCTCATCACCGCCATTGCGGTACAGCGGGGGCTGCCTCCGCGCGCAGCCACGATCGCTGTGGCCACCGCCATGCAGGAATCCAAGCTTCGCAATATCGGCCACGGTGACGAAGTCGGCCCCGATTCGAGGGGATTGTTCCAGCAGCGCCCCTCCCAGGGCTGGGGCACCGAAGCCGAGGTCATGGATCCCGTCTACGCGACAAACGCTTTCTATGACCACCTGGTGAAAATACCCGGCTACGAAACCATGGCGATCACTGATGCCGCGCAAGCGGTCCAGCATTCCGCATACCCGCAGGCATACGCGCAGCAGGAACCCATGGGCCGGGCGTATGCCTCGGCGCTGACGGGACATTCCGAACGGGCTCTCGACTGCACGCTCCGGGCCGCGGACACTGCCGGTGACCCGAACGCCGTTGTAGCGGCCATGACGACGGCGTTCGGGTCCCTGCCGGCCGCGGCGCAGGGACGCGCGGTCCAGTTGAACGCGACGGGTGCGCAGGCGTGGGCTGTAGCCCAGTGGGCCGTGGCGAATGCCCAGGACCTCTCCGTGACGCAGGTCGACGTGGCCGGCGCCACCTGGAACCGGCAGGACCACAAGGGCTGGCAGGATTCAGCGGCGGCATCGGGAACCGTGACCATTACTGTTTCGGCTCCGAAGACGTAGTCCCTGGCTGGGGTTCAGACCGCGCGCCTCAGCCTGCGGGCCGCATACCGCGTGCGTCAGACCAGTAGTTCAACCACCGGCTGGACGTAGCTGCGGAAGACGTCGGGCTCGGACAGGAGCTGGTGGCTCATGATCATCTTGTCCGGTTCCAAGTACCAGGCCCTTGGCTCGCTGAGCGGTAGCTCGATGATCGTCAGCTCGAAGTCTCTGGAGCTCCGTCCGACTTCCAGCAGGCGGTCCTCCACCATGTCTCCGAGAAGTAGCATGGCGCCGCTGGCTACGCGCTCCGCTTCGAGCTTTTCGTAATCTTCAACGCGTTCACGCGCCCAACTCAGGGCGGCACCGAAATGGGCCTGCATCACCCGCCGTAGGGCAGGCGAGTTCCCGAACGCATTGAAGCCAGGCGGCGACAACTCGGGCGCGGCTTCCGGATATGCCCTCAGCAACTGCTCCCACCAGGCTTCCCACTCCGTCTTGAGCGCATTCACGCCACCCACCTCGGCAGTGAGATGCGTGTGGTCGGCATGCCTGACTTTGGGTGTGGCGTGGGACAGGGCTGGCGTTCCGGCTCCGTCCAGTCCAGCAACGTCTCTCAGATACAAGGCAATGAGCATCGGCCCGGAGGTGTCCATTGTGATCCGCCACCCCTGACCGCCTGTGTCATGCATCCGATTGCCTCCCTTGGCAGGTGCCCACTCAGAGTTCCAGTCTATTCCCGATGAGCCTTGACGTTAACGGTTGGACGGGAGCGCAACAAGAGTATCCAGATGCGCGGTCAGAACGTCACGGCAAACCTCCGCCG
The DNA here is from genome assembly GCF_052115645.1 of Arthrobacter sp. 2MCAF14. Classification (NCBI taxonomy): domain Bacteria; kingdom Bacillati; phylum Actinomycetota; class Actinomycetes; order Micrococcales; family Micrococcaceae; genus Arthrobacter; species Arthrobacter sp. 2MCAF14. Next base: position 3,963 of record NZ_JBFRHB010000019.1, read on the forward strand.
TCATCCACTCGGGCTGCAGGAGGGCATGCATGCACAGCCCGTCGAGGGTCGCCAGGAGGCGCTCGGCTTCGGTCACCAGACGCTCCTGGCCGGATCCGCCGTCGGGGATCAGCCGCATCACCAGGCGGCCGACGACGGCGGCCACGGCTCGGTGGCTGCGCGCGGCTTCGTGTTCGAGTACCGGCCGGATCCGGGCCGCGTGCCGGAATGCCATCCACACGCAGGCGTCGACGGCCAGTTCCTCGTCGAGCGGCAGGAATTGGCCCAGCAGGGTTAACACGGCGGCATCGTGTTCCGCGGAGCCCGGAGCCAAGGATTCGACGACGGCGAACGCTTCCTCAAGCCGCCCGGCGATCCTGTCGATGACCACCGCAAAGGAATGAACCAGCAGTTCGTCGCTGCTGGCAAAGTAGTGGCGGACCGAGCCAACGGCGAGAGCGGCTTCGTCGGCCACCTCCCGCAAGGAGGCGCGTTCCAGGCCATCCGAGGCGATGATCCTGAAGACGGCTTCGACTACTTCCTGGCGCCGGGCTTCGGCATCAACAATCTTGGGCACAAGTCTTTTTAGCACAAACGTGCTTGAACCGTCCCGTCCGGCGCACGGGACCACGTGACTGTGGCGTACGCAACACTGAGCGGGCAGGGACCAAGTTCGGATAGCGTTGCTTGCATGAGAATTCTTGTCACGGGTGGCACCGGCTACATCGGATCGCACACCGTCCTGTCCCTGTTGGAAACCGGACACGAAGTGGTCGTGGTGGACAACCTCGTGAATTCAAGCGAAGAATCCCTGCGCCGCGTTGGTGAATTGGCGGGAAAGACCGCAGAGTTCCATCAGGTGGACCTGGTGGACGAGGCCGCGCTTGAGGCCGTGTTCGACCAGCACAGCATCGACGCCGTCATCCATTTCGCCGGGCTCAAGGCGGTTGGGGAATCCGTCGAGGAACCCCTGAACTACTACTACAACAACATCGTGGGCACGTTGAACCTGCTGCGGGCCATGGACAAGCACGGAGTCCGCTCGATCGTTTTCAGTTCCTCCGCAACGGTATACGGCGAGCACAATCCCATCCCGTACATCGAGAAGATGGAGATCGGGGCGAACAACCCCTACGGCCGCACCAAGGAGCAGATCGAGGACATCCTCACGGACCTGGGAGCCGCCGACGAGCGCTGGCACATCGCCTTGTTGCGCTACTTCAACCCGGTGGGCGCACACCCCTCCGGCAGGATCGGCGAGGACCCGCAGGGTATCCCCAACAACCTGGTTCCGTACATCGCCCAGGTTGCCGTCGGCCGCCGCGAAAAGCTCATGGTCTTCGGTGGAGACTACGACACCCCGGACGGCACCTGCCTGCGGGACTACATCCACGTCGTCGACCTCGCCGATGGCCACGTCGCCGCCCTGGACTATGTTGCCGAGCGCCCCGGCGTGCACCGCTGGAACCTTGGCTCCGGAAAGGGCACGTCCGTGCTGGAGATGCTCCACGCCTTCGAACAAGCCGTGGGCCACCCCCTGCCGTACGAGATCACGGGACGCCGCGCCGGAGACCTGCCCGCGTTCTGGGCGGATGCCTCCTCCGCCCTCGCTGACCTGAGCTGGTCCACCACGAAGACCGTGGACCAGATGTGTGAAGACCACTGGCGCTGGCAGAAGAACAACCCGCTCGGCTACAGCTCTTAAAAGCAACGCGGGGTCACTTACGGCCCATGATGTCCCTTGGGACGGACCGTAAGTGACCCCGCGTTGGCAGGTTAGACCGCCGGGTAGTCGCGCTCCGGCTCTCCTGTGTAAAGCTGCCGCGGACGGCCGATCTTCGTCTGGGGATCGTTGATCATTTCGCGCCATTGGGCGATCCAGCCGGGGAGTCGGCCGATCGCGAACAGCACGGTGAACATCTTCTCCGGGAAGCCCATGGCCTTGTAGATCAGACCGGTGTAGAAGTCGACGTTCGGGTAGAGCTTGCGCTGGATGAAGTAGTCATCGGCCAGGGCCTTCTCTTCGAGGCGCATCGCGATGTCCAGGAGCTCGTCGTTGCCGCCGAGCTTGCCCAGGATCTCGTGTGCCGTCGCCTTGATGATCTTCGCGCGGGGGTCGTAGTTCTTGTAGACCCGGTGTCCGAAGCCCATGAGGCGGACGCCGTCCTCCTTGTTCTTGACCTTCTCCATGTATTCCTCGGGCTTGATGCCGTCGGCCTGGATCTGGCGCAGCATCTTCAGCACCGCTTCGTTGGCCCCACCGTGGGCGGGACCGAAGAGGGCGTTGATGCCTGCGGAAACGGAAGCGAAGAGGTTCGCGTTCGAGGAGCCCACAAGGCGGACGGTCGACGTCGAACAGTTCTGCTCGTGGTCCGCGTGCAGGATGAGCAGCAGGTCCAGCGCCTTGACGACGACGGGGTCCAGCTCGTACTGCTCTGCCGGCAGGCCGAAGCTCAGGCGCAGGAAGTTCTCCACGAGGTTCATGGAGTTGTCCGGGTACAGCATGGGCTGGCCGATGGACTTCTTGTGGGCGTAGGCCGCGATGACCGGGAGCTTCGCCATGAGGCGGATAGTGGAAACTTCCACGTGCTCCGGGTTGAAGGGGTCCAAGGAGTCCTGGTAGAACGTGGAGAGCGCGGAGACAGCCGAGGAAAGCACCGGCATCGGGTGCGCGTCGCGCGGGAAACCGCCGAAGAAGCCCTTGAGCTCTTCGTGGAGCAACGTGTGGTGGCGGATCCGCTGGTCAAACGCGTCCAGCTCGGTGGGCGTGGGAAGGTTGCCGTAGATCAGCAGGTAGGAAACTTCCAGGAAGCTTGAGTGCTGGGCAAGCTGCTCGATCGGGTAGCCGCGGTACCGCAGGATACCGGCGTCGCCATCGATGTAAGTGATCGCCGATGTGGTGGCGGCGGTGTTCATGAAGCCGGGGTCATAGGCGACGGCGCCCGTCTGCTTCAGCAGCTTGGAAACGTCGTATCCTTCGTTCCCTTCTACAACCTTTATCCGCGGGAGCTCGAGCTCTCCGCCGGCATGGCGCAGGGTAGCACTGGTGGTCTCAGTCATGGAGTCCCCTTCATGAGGCTCTTGGCCTCGGTCGAAAGCTTGATCCAACCAACATCTGGTGACTCCAGCCAGGAGTCTGCAGGTGCAGACACCATTGGCCGAACTGCCTTCGTGGAGAAAGCCACCATTGATAGTCAGTTAAAAGCTACCGCCAGTAAGCGGGACAAACTAATCCACAAGCTACGGTTACTGGCGGAATGACGCACCCTGTGCGGCAAGTCACAGGATTGTTACCGAGCGGTGTTCAAGCGTTCCACGGCCGCATCGATGCGTTCGTCCGTGCCCGTGAGCGCCACCCGGATAAAACCATTGCCGGCGTCTCCATAGAACACTCCGGGCCCGACGACGATCCCCAGGTCAGCGAAACGCTGGACCGTGTCCCACGTCGCCTCCCCTGCGGTGGACCATAAGTACAGGCCTGCTTTGGACTCCTGGATCTCCAGGCCGAAGTTTTGCAGTGCCGGCAGGAGTCGCTCACGGCGGCCGCGGTAGAGATCCTTCTGGGCGAGCACATGGCCGGCATCGCCCAGCGCGACCCGCATGGCTTCCTGGACCGGGTAAGGCACGATCATGCCTGCGTGCTTGCGGCTGTTGACCAGATTCGCCACGATCGACGGGTCGCCGGCAACGAAAGCAGCACGGTAGCCGGCCAGGTTCGACTGCTTGCTGAGGGAGTAGACGCACAACAGGCCATCCGTGGACCCTCCCGTGACACGCGGGTCAAGGACGCTCGGCACTGCCTCGCCGCCACGCTGGGCATCCCATTCGCCCCAGCCGAGCTCGGCATAGCATTCGTCCGACGCCACGACCGCGCCGGTTTCACGCGCCTGGGCCACGATCTGCCTGAGGGATTCGACGTCACGGACGCTGCCCGTGGGATTGCCCGGGGAATTGATCCAGATGAGCCGGACCCTGGAGTGGGTGGCCGAATCCAATTCGTCCAGGTTGTCCGCGGCGACAGCAGTGGCTCCTGCGAGCATGGCGCCGATGTCGTAGGTCGGGTATGCCACGGTGGGGCGGACTACGACGTCGCCTGCGCTGAGTCCCAGCAGGAACGGCAGCCAGGCCACCAATTCCTTGGAGCCGACGGTCGGCAGGACGTCCCTCGGGTCGATCCCCGGCACACCGCGGCGGCTAGCGAACCAGTTGGATACGGCCTCGCGAAGACCTTCCGTGCCGTGGACCGTCGGGTAACCATGGGCGTCAGCTGCCCGGGCGAGCGCCTCGCGGATCAGCTGCGGCGTAGGATCCACGGGGGTTCCGATGGAGAGATTGACTGCCCCGCCCGGGTGTTCTGAAGCCTTGGCCACGTACGGCGCCATCGCTTCCCAAGGGTAGTCGGGCAGGTTGAGGCCGAAAGCAGGAGCCGCAGAAATCAAAGGAAGCAACCGTTCTTAGTGGTCTTGGTTCTGTGGAGGCAGCGCGGCGATGAAGGGGTGGTCCTTGCCGGTGTTGCCGATCTTGGCAGCTCCGCCAGGGGAACCAAGGTCATCGAAGAACTCGACGTTGGCCTTGTAGTAGTCGGCCCATTCTTCCGGGGTGTCGTCCTCGTAGTAGATCGCTTCCACCGGGCACACGGGTTCGCAAGCCCCGCAGTCCACGCACTCATCCGGGTGGATATAGAGGGAACGCTCGCCTTCGTAGATGCAGTCAACAGGGCATTCTTCAATACACGCCTTGTCCTTGACGTCCACACACGGCTGCGCGATTACGTAGGTCACGTCCCTTGCCTCTCCACAGTTGTCCCGGACAAATTCCGGGTTGTACCACCGACCCTATGGCCGGTACATCGAATTCTGAGCCTATTATCCCCCAGCCGGAACTCAGCCACCTAGCCGGGCGTCATACTATGAACTGGTGAATCTGCCCCGGCCCCAGGATTTCCTGCTCAATACCGTACCCGGAACACGGGTAGTTGTCCGATACCGCCTGGACGACGGCTTCATCGATGCCCTCGGCTACCTGCTCTCCGTCAGCGACGGTGCGTGCACCATCCGCACCCGACAGTCCGACGTCGAGATCCCGCTGTCCCTTGTAGTGGCGGCAAAGGAGGTCCCCCCTCCGCCCCCACGCCGGGGTACTCGCGCAACCCGCGAGTAACCCCGCGCTCCCCTGCCTGCGCCCCCACTGGACATGCCCCCTGCCCACTCGAACCACAGGACATGCCCCCTGCCCACTCGAACCAATGGACATAATGCCAATATGCCCATTTCTGGTTCTCAGGGCAGAGCATGTCCCTCGGCGGCGCAGGCCCGTGAGAGGGGCATGTCCGTTCCAGATGAGCAGCGATGGGCATGTCCCTTCGGACACGAGCGGACTGTTGGCCTACGCGGAGGTCACGCGGCTCGGTCGAGAGACCTCAGAGTGTCCCGGACCATCGCCACAAATTCCCGGGGCCTGTTCTTCACCATCGAATAGCTCACAACCAAGGTGGGGACACCCAACCTGGTGGTGACATTCCACCGACGGCGGTCCTTTTCGAAGCTCGGCTTGTCCATGTGGAAACCTGCTCCGTCGGTTTCAATCCCCAGTCTTCCGTCCACCATCAGGTCCAGATGCCCCTTGCCCGGTATGTTCACTTGTGATTCAACGTGGAAGCCTGCTTCGCGCAGGAGGTACCGGGCGATGCACTCAATGATCGACTGTGACTGGGGAACGATCCGTGACACGAGCCTCCGCTCCCGTGCGTCGTTCCGCCCGCTCAGGCTCATCCTGATGGCCGTGAGCGGTAACCTGCCAAGGGCCACGGCAGATTCAGCGATGACCAAGCCATCCAGATCCGGCAGGCAACGCAGGGACTGAATGACTGAATCCATCAAGGTGGGCGGGGCTGCGGATCTGTGGCTGACAAAACCCTCGTACTTTCGGCTGTGAGGGACCGCTGCGTGGGGAAATTGAGGGGCGTCCATGACCCACAACCCGGACAGCTCGGCCGCGGAGAATCCGACCGCTCGCCAACGCCGACTTCAACTGGAAATGCGACACCCCAGCCGCAGCGAGATGCTTGGCCCGCGCCACGCCGTCGTACGCTGAAATGACGTCACTGATGTTCACCATGCGCCCCATCGTTCCGGCGAAAGCGGGAGGTGCGGAAGGGCAAACATTCGCTATGTGGAAAACATCCGGTCCACCCTTGCGGTCGAACATTGGACATGCGCCCCCAGCACCGCAGAGCATGCGCCACGTTGGGACCAAGGAATGAGCATGTTGCCATTATGTCCAGTGCTTCGGGCCAAGGCGGGGCATGTCCAGGGAGGGTCAGGCGCCGTGCACCTCGTCCGGTAGCCTGCGCATTCCCCACAGCGGGGAGAAGAGCACAGGCGCAACAAAAACAATGCTTCCGCCCAAGCCGATCCAGAGTGTCGGGACGAGGCCAAAGTTCTCGGCTAGGAGGCCCGAGGCAAGGGCTGCGATCGGCATGACTCCCCACACCACGAAGCGAATGGACGCATTCATGCGCCCCAGGAGCCGGGGCGGACACACGCGCTGCCTCATGCTCAACTGCATGATGTTGTACACCAGTACTCCGAAAGCGAACCCGAACTCGGAGACGATGAGCATCACGAGGGACATCCATCGTTCCGGGGCGAGCACGCACAACGGAACCAGGAGGAGGAAAAGCGAGCTGATCATCGACGCCACGGGAATGACAGTCCCCTCGCCGATCCAGGCCGCGAACCTGGGCGCGGCAATCGCCCCGATCAGTCCGCCGACCGCACCGACCGCCATGATGAGGCCCATGCCCTCTGGACCGAGTTGCAATTCACGAAGCACCAACACCGGCATCAGAGTAAAGGCAAGCGTGGTGAAGAAGTTGACCCCGCCCGTGCACGCCACAATCCTGCTGATCAACGGATGCCTGACCACGAAGACCAGGCCCTCCTTGATTTCGCTTGCAAGCGGCTGCCGATCCTTCGCGGGCACGGGCCGTTCCGCATCGCGTGTCCTGAGCAGGAAAAGGGCCGACAGCAGATACCCGATCGCTTCCCCGACGAAAAGCACCGGGGCCGACACAACAGTGAGCAACCCACCGCCCGCGGCAGGACCCCCGATCCGCGCGATCTGGGAGGTGGCTTCCAACTTGGAGTTGGCCTGCGGCACTTTCGGCGCATCCACGAGAACAGGCACGTAGCTCTGGTAGGAAACGTCGAAGAAGACCGTTGCGGCCCCGACGACGGCGGACACGGCGTACAGGTGCCAGATCTGCAGGATGCCGGACCACCAGAGGATTGGTACGGTAGCCATCGCCGCGGTCCGGACCAGGTCCGCCACAATCATAGTGCGGCGCTTGAGCCAGCGGTCAACCCACGCTCCCGCCGGCAGACCGATCAGCAGGAAAGCAGCAAGGCCTGCGGCATTGAGTGCCCCGACTTCGAACTCGCTGGCGCCCAGCAAAGTTACCGCGAGGACGGGAAACGCCAATTGCCCCAGCTGCGCCCCGAGCTGGCTGACGGCTTGGCCCGACCAAAAGGTGATGAAGTTCCGGTCCCGCCACAGCGAGGCCGATTGCTGGGCTGGCTCAGTCTGCTGGGCATTGTCTGTGGTCCCGGCATTCACCCGCCCAGTTTCCTTCAGTGATTGGTATATGTCAATCACTCAGGGATGGCTACACTGGCCACCATGACGGAACACGAGCGGGAGGACAGTGACCTGGTTGCCAAGGGCCGCGCCTTGAGCTCACCCCTGCGCCTGAGGATTCTCCGGCTCTGCCTGCACCACGCGCGCACCAACAAAGAGATTGCCGGGCTGTTGGGCATCAACCCGGCGTCGAGCCTGCACCATGTGAGGACCCTGGTGCGCACCGGTTTTCTCGTGCCGCAGGAAGGCCGGAAGGGGAAAAGGGGCGCCAAGGAGGTGCCATATATCGCCACCCGCACCTCGTGGAGCACTCCCGTGGACGATATTTCCCCGGTCCTGATCGAAACATTCGTCCAGGAAACCCGCGGGCTCGCGCCCGAGGACATCGACGTCTGGCGGCTTGGCGTGAAGTTCAATGCTGCACGGCAGCAGGAGATGATGGGCAAGCTGCGGGCGGTCATCGAGGAATACATGCGCCTTCCGGCAGACGACGACGGCGAGGCCACCTCGCTCTTGATCGCCCACCACCGGGACCCGAGCGCAGACTAGCTAGCCGCGCGGTGGACGCCCGTAGCGCCGGCACCACAAGAGCATCACGAAGGTAATGCCCGCACTCCCGTAGACCCAGACATTTCCAGGCACATCCGCGACGATCAGCTGCTTGCCCGTTCCGCCCGTCGAGAGCAGGCCTATGGTGGCGTAACAAACAATGCCCAATACCGCCGTCGGGATCAAAGACCGCGACCACGCACCCAGCAGAAGCTGGAGCGATGCGAGCAGGAGCAATGCCGCTGCGGTGCCCCAATAGACGTCGACGCCGGCAATGAGGAGCACCTGCCGGTGCAGTGCGGTGCCCGCAAGGGCAGCAAAAAGAGCCACCGGAACAGCAACGGCAATGCCGCGTGCTGTTCCGGTGGCTCCCTTATTCAATGCGTTGTCCGTTCAGCGCGTCAGTACGCGATCAGCGCAGGATCAGACTTTGGCGCGTGCGCGGGTAGCCTTGGCGCGCTCGTTGGCGTCCAGGATCAGCTTGCGGATACGGATGGACTCCGGGGTCACCTCAACGCACTCGTCTTCACGGGCGAATTCGAGGGACTCTTCGAGGGTCAGGTCGCGCGGCGGCGTCAAGTTCTCGAAGGTGTCGGAGGAAGCGGCACGCATGTTGGTGAGCTTCTTTTCCTTCGTGATGTTGACGTCCATGTCGTCGGCGCGCGAGTTCTCGCCGACGATCATGCCTTCGTAGACCTCGGACGTGGGCTTCACGAAGAAGGAGCCGCGTTCCTGCAGGTTGATCATGGCGAAGGGGGTGACGACGCCGGCGCGGTCGGCAACCATCGAACCGTTGGTGCGGTATTCGATGGGGCCGGCCCACGGCTCGTAGCCTTCGGAGATCGAAGAGGCGATGCCGGCGCCACGGGTGTCCGTGAGGAACTTGGTGCGGAAGCCGATGAGGCCACGTGCCGGAACGATGAATTCCATGCGGCACCAGCCCGTACCGTGGTTGGCCATGTTGGTCATGCGGCCCTTGCGGGCGGCCATGAGCTGCGTGACCGCGCCGAGGTACTCTTCAGGCACGTCGATGGTCATGTGTTCCATCGGCTCGTGGATCTTGCCGTCGATGGTCCGGGTGACAACCTGCGGCTTGCCGACCGTCAGTTCGAAGCCTTCGCGTCGCATCTGCTCCACGAGGATGGCCAGTGCGAGCTCGCCACGGCCCTGGACTTCCCAGGCATCCGGACGCTCGGTGGGCAGAACCTTGATGGAGACGTTACCGATCAGTTCCTTGTCCAGGCGATCCTTCACCTGGCGGGCCGTGACCTTGGCGCCCTTGACCTTGCCGGCCAGCGGGGAGGTGTTGATACCGATGGTCATGGAGATCGCGGGGTCATCCACCGTGATGAGGGGCAGCGGCTGCGGGTTCTCGGCGTCGGTCAGGGTCTCACCAATGGTGATTTCCTCGATGCCGGCAACAGCAACGATCTCGCCCGGGCCGGCCGAGTCGGTCGGAACTCGGTCGAGGGCCTTGGTGGCGAGGAGCTCGGTGATCTTCACGTTCTTCAGTTCGCCGTTGGCGCGCGCCCAAGCGACGGTCTGGCCCTTGCGGAGGGTGCCGTTGTAGATGCGCAGGAGGGCGAGGCGGCCGAGGAACGGGGAAGCGTCCAGGTTGGTGACGTGCGCCTGCAGGACACCGTTCGGGTTGTAGGTCGGCGCAGGGATGTGCTCGATGATCGTCTTGAAGAGAGGTTCGAGATCTTCGTTGTCCGGTGCCGAGCCATCAGCCGGCTGGTCCAGGGACGCACGCCCGACCTTGGCTGCGGCGTAGACCACGGGAACTTCCAGGATCTTGTCCAGGTCCAGGTCCGGAACTTCGTCCGCGAGGTCGGAGGCCAGGCCAAGGAGCAGGTCCATGGACTCGTGGACAACCTCTTCGATGCGGGCGTCGGGGCGGTCGGTCTTGTTGACCAGCAGGATGACGGGCAGGTGTGCGGCAAGGGCCTTGCGGAGCACGAAGCGGGTCTGCGGCAGCGGACCTTCGGAAGCGTCGACGAGGAGGACCACGCCGTCAACCATGGACAGGCCTCGCTCCACCTCGCCACCGAAGTCGGCGTGGCCGGGGGTGTCGATCACGTTGATGGTGATGGTTTCGCCGTTGGACGACGGGCCGTTGTAGGCAACCGTGGTGTTCTTGGCGAGGATGGTGATGCCCTTTTCGCGCTCCAGGTCACCGGAGTCCATGACGCGGTCTTCCAGGTGGTTGTGCTCGGCGAAGGAGTTGGTCTGCTTGAGCATGGCGTCGACCAGGGTGGTCTTGCCGTGGTCAACGTGGGCCACAATCGCGACGTTGCGCAGATCACTGCGCGATGCAGTGGCCGCGGCGGTGTTGGTGGTGGTTTCAGACATGCGTAATGGCTCGATTCAGTGGTGAAGTCAGCTGTTGTATCGCGACATTTCCAACCGGAACGCACGACGGATTAGCCCCTTTGACACAGGGCACCTTCCTAGAGTCTAAGCGCTGTGGTATTTATTGGCCTAAAAATCACCCTCCAGGCCGCCGAATTGTGCCCTTCATCACAATCGGCAGCGAACTCCGGGACGAGCCGGGAACAGCAAAAGAGCCGGGACCACTTCCCCCCACGGAAGTGGTACCGGCTCTTCTGCCCGCCAAGCTGGCACTCAGCGGACGGGCGTCAAGCCCGTCAAGCCACCACAGGCGGCAGCATGAGGCTGGCACCCGGGATCGCGTGAAGCAGGGCCTTGGTGTAGTCCTGCTGCGGCGAATCGAACACGTCATCAGTGCTGCCCGTTTCCACGAGCTTGCCCTTCTGCATGACGCAAACGTGGTCGGCGATCTGCCGTACGACGGCGAGGTCGTGCGTGATGAACAAGTACGTCAGTCCAAGATTGGACTGGAGGTCGGCCAGGAGGTTCAGTACCTGGGCCTGCACCAAAACGTCCAGGGCGGAAACCGCCTCGTCGCAGATGATCACTTCGGGGTCGAGGGCCAGGGCCCGCGCGATCGCGACGCGCTGCCTTTGCCCGCCGGAGAGCTCGTTCGGGTACCGCTGCATGGTGGACTGCGGCAGCGCCACCTGGTCCAGGAGTTCCCGGACCTTCTTCTCGCGGCTGGCCTTGTCACCGATCTTGTGGGTCCGGAGCGGTTCCTCGATGGTCCTGAAGATGTTGTACATCGGGTCGAGTGAACCGTACGGGTCCTGGAAAATCGGCTGGACGCGGCGCCGGAATTTGAAGATCTCCCGGCTGTTCAGGGTCGAGGTGTCCACACCGTCGAACACGATCCGTCCCGACGTCGGCGCGAGCAGGTTGAGGACCATCTGGGCCACTGTTGACTTGCCGGAACCCGACTCCCCCACGATCGCCGTCGTCGTCCCGCGTTTGACGTTGAACGAGACGTTGTCCACCGCTTTGAAGTCCGTTGCCTTGCCTATTCCGGAGCGCAGCTTGAAGACCTTGCTGAGGCTCTCGACCTTCAGAACGTCCTCCGCCAATGCCTTTTCGACCACAGCTTCGGTGGGCGCCAGGAGTTCTTCCGTCTGGATTCCTTCGGCCTTGGCGGCCTGGATCCTCCGGGAAGCGAGGGATGGCGCCGAGGCGACCAACCGCTGGGTGTACGGGTGTTGCGGGTTACGGAGCAATTCGAGCGAAGGGCCGGCCTCCACCACGTTGCCGCGGTACATGACCACCACTTTGTCCGCACGCTCGGCAGCCAGGCCAAGATCGTGGGTGATGAGCAAGACCGCCGTGCCGAGCTCCGCCGTCATGGTTTCGAGGTGGTCCAGGATCTGCCGCTGCACCGTGACGTCCAGGGCCGACGTCGGCTCGTCGGCGATCAGGAGCCGCGGCTGGCAAGACAGGCCGATGGCGATCAGGGCCCGCTGGCGCATGCCGCCGGAGAATTCGTGCGGGTACTGCTTGGCACGGCGTGCGGAGTCCGGCAGGCCGGCTTCCCCGAGGACGCGGGCGACGTCGTCAGGACCGCTGGGCTTGCCGTTGGCGCGCAGTGTCTCGCGGACCTGGTAGCCGATCTTCCAGACCGGGTTGAGGTTGGACATCGGATCCTGCGGAACCATGCCGATCGTGTTGCCGCGCAGCTCGATCATGCGCCGTTCCGGAGCATGCGAGATGTCCTCGCCGTCGAGCAGGATCTGGCCGCCGGAGACCCTGCCGTTCTCCGGGAGGAGACCAATCGCGGCAAGCGCCGTCGTCGACTTGCCCGAACCGGACTCGCCCACAATGGCGACAGTCTCACCGGGCATGATGGTCAGGTGGGCGTTCTTGACGGCCTGGAATTCGCCGCTCGCAGTCTGGAAGGAGATGGCGAGATCGCGGATTTCCAGGAGCGGACGCTCTTCGGATCCGGCTTCGTCGATGGTGATGTTGGACGTTGTCATGATTGCCTCCTTCATCGCTTGCGGCTCTTGGGATCAAGGGCGTCACGCAGCGCGTCGCCAAGCATGATGAAGCTCAGGACCGTGATGGACAGTGCTGTTGCGGGGAACATCAGCACCTCGGGGTTGGTGCGCAACGTGTCTTTCGCCGCGGAAATGTCGTTACCCCAGGACATGATGCTGCCGGGCAGCCCGATGCCAAGGAAGGAAAGCGTTGCTTCCGTCACGATAAAGACGCCAAGCTCCATGGTGGCCAGGACGATGATCGGCGCGAGCGCGTTCGGAACGACGTGCCGGACCAGCGTGCCGATCTTGGAGACACCGAGCGAGCGTGCGGCGGTGACGAAATCCGCGTTGCGGACCTCGATCACGGCACCGCGGGTGATGCGGGCCATTTGCGGCCAGCCGAGCATCACGATGACCATGACCACCGTGAACACGCTCTTGTTCTCGCGGAAGAAGGGGAGCTGGGTGACAACCAGCGCACCGAGGACCAAGGGCAACGCGAAGAAGATGTCGCCGATGCGGGCAATGATGGTGTCAACCCAGCCGCCGAAGAAGCCTGCCAGCGCACCGAGGGTGACCCCGATGATCAGGACGAAGATGACGGAGACGACGCCGACAGTCAAAGATGCCTGCGTGCCGTGGATGACGCGGGAGTAGATGTCACAGCCCTGGAAGGTGAATCCCAGGGGGTGGCCGGCCGAGGGGCCCGCGAGGGAGTCGCCCAGTTGGCAGTTGTCGTTCGGTGCTGTCTGTGTGAACAGGCCAGGGAAGAACGCGACCACGAGGAGCAGCAGAATCATGAGCGCCGAGATGATGAAGAGCGGCCGACGGCGGAGCTTCCGCCAAGCATCCGCCCACAGGCTCAGGGGTGCTGCGTCGACCTTGAGGGTATCGGTCGCCAGCAGCGGTGTCTCGTCGATGGGGGCAACAAAGTGCTCGATCTGACGGTTACTTTTCATAACGGATCTACTTTTCATAGCGAATCCTGGGGTCAAGCCAGGCGTAAAGGAGGTCCACCAAAAGGTTGGCGGCAACGAAGACCAGTACCAGCACGCTCACAATGGCGACGACGGTGGGGCCTTCGCTGCGGATCACGGCTTGGTAGAGCTTCTGGCCGACGCCGGGCACGTTGAAAATGCCTTCGGTGACGATCGCGCCGCCCATCAAGCCACCCAGGTTCGCGCCCAGGTAGGTGACCACGGGAATCATGGAGTTTCGCAGGATGTGGGCCAGCACCACGCGGGGGCGGGAGAGGCCTTTCGCGGTTGCGGTCCGGACGTAGTCGGCGTTCATGTTTTCAATGACCGAGGCGCGGGTCAGGCGCAGCACGTAGGCAAAGGACACGAGGCCAAGGACCGTGGCCGGAAGGATCAGGGTGCCCCAATCCGCGTTGGATCCAACGGTCGGCTTCGCCCAGCCGAGCTGTACGCCAACGACGAGCTGAAGGACGAAGCCCAGGACGAACGTCGGGACGGCAATGACCACGAGGGAGGCGACCAGCACGGTGGAGTCGAAGATCTTCCCCTTGCGCAGGCCGGCAATCAGGCCGAAGGCCACACCGAAGACAGCCTGGATGGCCAGGGCCTCGACGGCGAGCATGGCGGTGACCGGGAAAACCCGGCCAAGGGTGGCTGCGATTGGCTGGCCGGTGAAGTCCACCCCGAGGTTGAACGTGAAGAGGTTCTTGAGGAACAGGCCGTACTGGACCCAGAACGGCTGGTCGAGGTTGTATTGCTGGCGCAGCGCCGCAATGACGGACTCGCTGGGCGGTCGGTCGCCGAACAGGGCGCGGATGGGGTCGCCCGGGAGGGCAAAGACCATGAAGTACACGAGCAGGGTGGTTCCCAGGAACACGGGAATGACCTGCAGCAAACGCCGGAGGATGTACTGGGTCACAGCAACGGTTCCTTAGCGCTCATGAAAATGTGGGGATTCATTAGGGACAGCTTTCGTGCCGAATCAAGGCATGGGGGCCCGGTTTTTGGCCGGACCCCCATACGCTAACGAGCTTGGAACAAGTCCAGTAGGACTACTTTGCGGTGATGTTGTAGTACAGCAGGACGCCGTTCCAGCCGGAGTCAACGTTGCTAACGTTCTGGCTCCATACAGCCTGGCGTGCCTGGTACCACAGGGGCAGGTTCGGAAGGTCCTTGAAGAGGATTTCCTGCGCCTGGGTGAACTTCTTGTTGGCGTCGTCCGTGGACTTGGAAGCCAAGCCCTCGGTCAGCAGCTTGTCGAACTCAGGGTTGCTGTAACCCTCGTAGTTGGCGCTGGCTCCGGTCTTCAGCAGCGGGCCGAGGAAGTTGAACAGCGACGGGTAGTCTGCCTGCCAACCGGCGCGGGTGAAGCCCGGAAGGGTCTTGGCCGTGCGGAGGTTCAGGATCTCGGCGAACTTGGCGAACGGCTGGCCTTCTGCCTTGATGCCGAGGTTGTTCTTCAGATTGTTGGCAACGGCGTCAATCCATTCCTTGTTGCCACCATCGGTGTTGTACGCGAGCTGAAGAACCTTGTCGGCGGGCCACGGGCTCATGGCGTTTGCCTTGGTCCAGAGGTCCTTGGCCTTCGCGGCGTCGAACTTCAGAACGTCCGAGCCGGTCACGTTGGCGTTGTAGCCATCGATGGACGGGGACGTGAAGTCCTTCGCAGGAATGCGCGTGCCGTTGAAGACAACCTTGGTGATCTCATCGCGGTTGATCGCCATGGAGATGGCCTGGCGGCGCAGCTGGCCGGCGGGTCCCTGGAACTCAGGCAGGTAGTTCGGGATGTTCAGGGTTGCGTTGCCGGCGTAAGCCTTGTTGAGGCTGTGGTCCGGGAAGTCCGTGGTGTAGGTCTTCAGCGCGTTCGTCGGCAGGACGTCGGTAACGTCAAGGTTGTTGGCCTGGACGTCCGTGTAAGCCGGAGCCGGGTCGGTGTAGAACTTGAAGGTCACGCCGCCGTTCTTGGCCATACGCGTGCCCTGGTAGTCCGGGTTCTTGACGAGGGCGATCTGGCTGTCGTGCTGCCAGGCACCCTTGGCGGCCATCTTGTACGGGCCGTTGCCGATCGGGTTTTCGCCGAAGGCCTTCGGGTCCTTGAGGGCGTCGGCCGGAAGCGGCATGAAGGCGGAGTAGCCGAGGCGCTGCGGCCAGTCGGCCTCCGGCTGGGCCAGCTTGACCGTGATGGTCGAGTCGTCCTTCAGCACCAGGCCGGACATGGTCTGGGCGGTCGGGGCGGGAGTCGACGTTGACTTTCCGTCCGCGCCCTTGGTCTTCGTAACGGCGCTGACTGCGTCGTAGCCTTCGATGGATTCGAAGAAGCTGCTGCTGGACTGGGCGTTCGTGCTCAGTGCGGCGAAGTTCCAAGCATCAACGAAGCTCTTGGCGGTGACTGCCTCGCCGTTGGTGAACTTGGCGCCCTTCTTGACCTTGATGGTGTAGTTCTGGCCGTCGCTCGTGTCAATGGATTCCGCGAGTGCGTTCACGGATTTGCCATTGGCGTCGTAGCTGGTCAAGCCTTCGAACAGGAGGTCGACAACGCGGCCACCGTACACCTCGTTGGTGTTGGAAGGGATCAGGGGGTGCTGGGGTTCATTGCTGTATGCGGTGATGATTTTGTTCGGATCGCCGGCAGCGGTCGGGCCACTGCTTCCGGAGCCAGAGCTGCCGCATCCGGTGAGGGCAAGTGCGGCGACTGCCAGCAAGCCAAGAGCTTTGGAAGTGCGCGAAAAACGCATTCCGCCTCCTATGGATTCAGGGGGATGGGTCGGGGCAACTCTTAGCTGCCCCCGGGGCCGGACACAGAATTATCCTGTGACGCGGCCTACATGGATGTGTAATCCTAACCACACCTTGTCCGAAATATGGAATCCCATTGGCATGAACAGCGAAGTGTGCACTTGACAGTTTCAGTAATGAAGCAGTCATTTCAAGTAAATGAAGCAGTCATTTCACGCAATGGGCGTTCCCTTGCTACACTCGACATACCTGTCCCCTATCTTTCCCCGGAATGTAGGGATATTTCTGGCACCCCAAAGGGGTACAACAGACACACCCGGCGCCTCAAACAACCACGAAAACAACCACGAAAAAGAGCCCCCGCCGGCCAATGGCCACAGGGACTCTTTTGCGGTTGCGGCAGCCGCCGCGAACTGCTCCGGGCTGCTACTCGATGCCGGCGGCCATGAGCTGGGCGCGCAGTTCCCGACGCTCGCGCTGCTTCTCGGGGTCCGGAAGCGGCACCGCTGCCAGCAGCCTCTGCGTGTATGGCTCCTGCGGATTGCGAAGGATCTGCTCCCGGGTCCCCTGCTCCACGATCCGGCCCCGCTGCATCACGCAGATCCTGTCTGCGAGCACATCAACCACGGCGAGGTCGTGCGTGACGAACAGGCACGCGAATCCCAGCTCCCTCTGCAGGTTCTGGAAGAGTTCCAGGACCTTTGCCTGCACCGAAACGTCGAGCGCCGACGTCGGCTCATCCGCGACCATGAGCTTGGGCTGCAGGGACAGCGCCCGGGCAATGCCGACGCGCTGCTTCTGGCCACCTGACAATTCATGCGGATACCGGTTGCGGTAGCCACGCGGCAGTTCCACCTGGTCCAGGAGGGTCTCAATCCGTTTCTGCAGATCGACGCCCTTGGCGACCCCGGCGAGGTACATCGGTTCGCCGATGCTTTCGCCGATGGGCAGTCGCGGGTTCAACGACGACGACGGGTCCTGGAACACCATGCCGATGTCCCGCCGCACTTCGTGCAGTTGCTTTCCGTTCCGCTTCGCGGCGGAAATGTCCTGCCCCACCACACGCATGCTGCCCGCGGCTACAGGCAAGAGCCCGACGGCGGCGCGTCCAATGGTCGTTTTGCCCGACCCGGACTCGCCGACTAGGCCTACCACCTGGCCGGGGTAGATCACGAGGTTGGCTCCCTCGACAGCGCGGAACGCGGGAACCCGGCCCTGCTTGGGGTACTCGATGGCGACGTCGACCAGCTCAAGCACCGGCTCACCCTTGGGCTTGGCTGCTTCTTCCGCCGCCGCCTTCAGAGCGGCCTGGTTCTCAAGTTCCCGGCGAACCAGCTCATCGTGATCGACCGATTCCAGCTCGGAGTGGGTAGCGGCAGCCAATGCCGCGGTGACGTCGACGTCGGCGCTGTCAGCACCCTGTCCCAAGTGGGGAACAGCAGCGAGAAGAGCTTGCGTGTATTCGTGCTGCGGGTTACTGAAGATCTGCTGGGCAGTGCCGCTCTCCACGATGACGCCCTGGCGCATCACGGCAATTCGATCGGCGAGGTCGGCCACAACGCCCATGTCGTGCGTGATCAGCACGATAGCGCTGTCCAGCTTGTTGCGCAGGTTCCGCATCAGATCCAGGATTTCAGCCTGGACAGTCACATCCAAGGCAGTGGTGGGTTCGTCTGCGATCAGGAGTTTGGGATCACAGGACAATGACTGCGCGATCATGGCTCGCTGCCGCTGGCCGCCGGAGAGCTGGTGCGGATACGACTTGAACGCCTTCTCCGGGTCCGGCAGCTCCACCAGCTCGAGCATGCGCAAGGCCCGCTGCCTGGCTTCATCGGGGGAAATCGAGTTGTGCAGCCGTATCGTCTCCACTATCTGTGTACCCACGGTGTACACAGGGTTGAGCGCCGTCATGGGCTCCTGAAAGATGACCGCGACATCCTTGCCGCGGACTTCCCGGATGTTGCCTGACTTCTCACCCAGCAGCTCCTTGCCCGAGAGCTTGACGCTCCCCCGGACACGGCTGTTGCTGGGCAACAAGCCAAGCAGTGCCATGGAGCTTGCGCTCTTGCCGGAACCGGACTCACCGACGATCGCGAGGACCTCGCCGGCCCTGACCTCGTAGTTCAGTCCAATGGCGGCAGGGACCCATTTCTTGTCCACGCCGAAGTCGACGCTGAGGTCCCGTACTTCCAGGACCATGGCCCCGCGCGCGCTCTTATCCGACTCGGTCTCGAGGTGGGTGGCCTCCGGTTCGGGGCTGGCGTTGTCAGTCATGTTGGGTCTTCCCTTCCGACCGGGCCACCCTCCAAGGGGTGATTAGTGAAGTAGCCCGGAATCCTGAATTATTAGGGGCATGAGCAGAGCGCCGTATGCCGGAAATGTAGAAATCTTCAAGGCCCGCACCAGCAAGATTTTTGCTTGGATCTGCTGGGCAGTTGCCGTTTTCGGAGTGGTCATTACTCTCGTGGCAGCCGGACCGCGAGCCCTTCCCGGAACCACTCCCCTGCTCTTCGTAGCGTTTCTTGGCTGGTTGCTCTTCTGGCGCCCGGTTGTGGTGGTACGGGATTCCGGCGTCGCGCTGGAGAATCCCTTCCGGACCATCGATGTTCCGTGGGATGCCCTGGTGCAGGTTGATACCCGCTATGCCCTCACTCTGGTGACACCCCGTAAGAAGTATCCTGCGTGGGCTGCTCCCGCGCCGGGAATCTGGGGCGGGCGCAATGCCCGCCCAGAGCACCTCAAAGGACTTCCGGGCACCACCTACGGCCCCAGCAGCTCGGTTCGCCCCGGAGATCTCAAGAACACCGATTCCGGCGCCGCGGCGATCCTCGTGCGCACCCGTTGGCAGGACCTCGTAGAGGCCGGACGCGTGGAACCCGGACGGGCTGAAGACGCTTCGGTGACCGTTGCCATCGGATGGTTCCGGATAGCAGCCACGGTAGTCTTGGCCGCGGCCAGTTACTGGGCGGTCTTCATCTAGGAGGTTTCCCTGGACGGGTAGCACTCAGCTGCCCTTCGAGGCGTCGGCAAGCGGCGCCGTCGTGCTCGAGTGGCGCGTGGTTTCGACGGCGGTCTTGGCTTTGAACTTCTTCTGCCGCGGATCGAAGGCGTCCCGCAGGCCGTCTCCGATGAAGTTGATGCTCAAGCAGATGAGGATGATGAATAGGCCTGGGAACCAGAACAGCCACGGCCGTGTGGCGAACGCTTCTTGGTTCTGGGCAACCAGCAGTCCGAGCGAGGTGTCGGGAGCCTTCACGCCGAGGCCCAGGTAGCTGAGTGCCGTCTCGAGCAGGATCGCAGCCGACATGGTCAGCGTCACGTTGACGATCAGCACACCGACGGCGTTGGGGAGGATGTGCTTGAAGATGATCCTTGCGTTGGACGCTCCGGAGATCCTGGCTGCGTCTACGAACTCCCGCTCGCGCAGGGTCAGGAACTCACCGCGGACCAGGCGGGCGAGGCCCACCCAGCTCACAAAGCCGAGAAAGATGCCGAGGACGACGACGCCGTTGTTGGCGGCAAATCCGGTCAGCCAGCTTCCCTCATCCCTGCGGTTGGCTATCTGGCCAACAACGGCCGCGAGGAGCAGCAACGGAATGATGATGATGACATCGGTGAGGCGCATGAGGATGGCTTCGACCCAGCCGCGGAAATAGCCGGCGAGTCCCCCGACGATTGCGCCGACCGCGCCCGCGATGCCGCCGATCAGGACCATGACCGTAATGGACTGTTGCGCACCGCGCATGGTCATGGCAAACAGATCGCGTCCAATGCGGTCCTGGCCAAAGGGGTGCTCTCCCCAAGCGAGCGGCCAAAACGAGGAGGTGGGGACGCCGTCATTGACCAAGGGCGAAACATCCACATGGTTGTACTTCCACCATCCGGGAATCCCGAATGCGCCTACCGAGGTGAAAGCGAGCAGGAAGATCACTGCAAAAACCGCGAGCCCGATCAGGGCGCCGGTGTGGCCGAAGAACCTCTTGCGGACAATCTGGCCTTGGCTCAGGCCGCTGGTAACTTCGCTGCTTGCGTGGGTGGCTGCAGCTTCGGCAAGCGCCTGTTGCGCGAGGAGTTCTTCCTCTTGAGTTGGCTGGCTCATGCTTTGATCCTTACGCGTGGGTCGAGCGCGGAGTACGCGAGGTCCGCTATCAGGTTGAAGACCATGGCGGTGATTGCAACACAAAGGAACACGCCCATGACCGGGTTCGGGTCCGTGTGCAGCAATCCGTCGATGAACAGGAAACCCATGCCCCGAACGGAGAAGACCGTTTCCGTGATGACGGCACCACCGATCAACGCACCGATGTCAAAGGCAACGATCGTTGCAATCGGGATCAGGGCGTTCCGGAAGGCGTGGCCCATGATCACGGAGCGTTCGCTCAGGCCCTTTGCCCGCGCAGTCCGGATGTAGTCCATGTTCATGATTTCGAGCATCGACGAGCGTGTGAACCGGGTGTAGCTGGCCAACGACACAAGGATCAGGGCAATCGTCGGCAAGATGAGGTGGGTCAAGGTGTCTGTCGACATGATCCAGAAATCGCCCTGGATGTTCGGGGTTCCGGCCCCGATCGTGGCGATCGGACGCCCGCGCACCCGGCTGTTGTTGAAGTAGGACGGCCAAGCCTGCATGAATTTGTCCACGACCACCAGGAACCCGACCAGGAAGGCGGTCAGTCCTGCCGCGCGCATGGACTGGCCGCGGTCGTAACCGCCCATAAAGTACCCCACCGCGACGCCAACCAAGATGGTGGCGATTGCCAGGATGAAGATCATCAGCCCGGTCGCGTCATTGAGCAGCGGTTGCACAGCGAAGTAGGCAACCACGCCGATGCCCACCACGATAAGGCTCGATTGCAGGGCCTTGCGGTTTTTGAGTCCGGAAACCAATATCGTGATTCCGAAGGCGATTCCCACGCCCATGATGGCGATGATGACCGGCCCCAGACCCGGATTGCGGAACCATTGGGTAAGCGAGAAGTAGAAGAGAATAAGCGAAACGGCCACAAAGACCGAGCCTCCGACGATCAGTCGACGCTTCACCGCGCCGCCGACGACGACGGCCCCGATGACGCCCAGGACGGCCCCGATTCCAAGAGCCACGGCCGGCGGTATTTCCGGATTTCGCAGGAAATCATTAAAGCCGATGGCACCGAATTCCTTGAGGAGAACGGCTACCCAGAAGATCGGCAAGGAGAAGAAGAGGAACGCCATGAAGGTTACGCCATAGTCCAACGCGCTGTACTGGCGGAGTGCCGTCACGATGCCGAGCGAAATGCCGATGAGGATCGCAAGAATTGTCGCACCGGTAACGAGCGTCAGGGTTTGGACCAGCGCGAAGCCGAGCGCCTCCGTGATTGGCTGCCCAGCGATGTTCTTACCGAGATTGCAGGCGTTGCCGAAGGGAACCAGACACTGGGCGGCGCCTCCCAACCACTTGAAATAGCGCAGCGGCGCCGGTGTGTCGAGATCTAGGAGATTGATTCGCGCATCCATCAGTGCTTGCCGGTTCGGCGCGCTGCTGGTGCGAAGCTCTTCCAAGGGGTCTCCGGACAACGCCGTCAGGAGATACACCAGGAAGGATGCTCCAAGGAGTATGAATGCGGCGGTTACGAGCCGCCGGACGATATAGGTCACCATGGTGAAGAACCTCGAAATCCAGGCCCGGGGTCTCCGGCGCCTATCGCAGAATCGTGCCCCTTCCCTGCTTGAGGTCGGTGGGGAAGCAGACAATGTGCCGGTTCGCCAACCCGAAGGCGCCGGGACCATGTTACGTCGGTCCCGGCGCCTCGGCTGGCGATATTGCGCGCTAGTTGGGCCTTACTTCTGAGCCCACTCCCAGAAGTTCCACCAAACGCCAGTCTGGTTCGGCATGAGCTTCACACCGGTGATGCGGTCGCTGTAGGCGTCCACGTTCACGGACTGGAAGAGCGGCACACCGTAAGAGCTGTCCCAGATCTTCTTGTCGATCTGCTTTTGGAGATCGTCCTGCTTGCTGCGGTCGGTGGTGACCACGAGTTCTTCCATCAACTTGTCAGCGTCAGTGTTGCTGAACTGGTTGAAGTTGTTGCCACCAGCGGTCTTGAAGATCTGCGGAACGCCGGAGACACCGACGCCCGGGTTGATCCAACCGAAGATGGTGGCATCGTAGCCGCCCTTGCCCAAGGCCTTGCCCCAGTCGGACTTGCCCAGGCCGCCGTCGACGATCTTGAAGCCCGCCTTGGTGGCGGATTCGCGGATCAGCGAGAAAGCGTCAACACGGTTGGGGTTGTCCTTGTTGTACATGATGCGGATTTCCGGAGTAGCGCCGTTCAGGAGCTTCTTGGCGCCATCAATGTCCACGTCCTGGTAGGCCGAGGAGCCATTGTTCTTGGCGGAGTCAGCGTAGGCAGCCTGCTGGGGAACGAAGATCTGCGAGTCCAGCGGCTTCGCGTTCGGGTCAAGCTTGCCGATGATCTTGCTGACGATGTCCTTGCGGGGCACCGTCTTCATGAAGGCGGTACGTACGTTTTGGTCGGCCAGCGGACCCGAGAAGTTCAAGTCCAAGTGGTCGAAGGCCAGCTGGTTGCCCTGATCGACAGTGACGCCCTGGCTGGAGAGTGCCTTCAACTGTTCGAGAGTGTCCGCGGAAGCCTGCGGGGCAATGATGTCCGCCTCGCCGTTCTTGAGGGCCTGCACTTGGGCAGGTGCCGAACCGATGTACCTGACGGTGATTTCGTCAAGGTTTGGAGTCGGTCCCCAGTTGTAGTCCTTGTTGCGGACCATCGTGAGGGACTGGTCCTGGTTCATGCTCTTGACGATGTAAGGACCGTTTGAGAGGAACAGGGTCGGGTCAGCGGGAAGCGTCTTCGTGTCGAAGCCGGTGTTCCACATGTCCGACATTGCCTTCAGCTTCGCGTCGGCGGGAAGCGGGGCCTTGGAGTCTCCGCGCGGCTTGCTCTTGAAGAAGTCAATCAAGGCCTGGGTGTCCTTCAGGCCGGCCTTCTGCGCGAGGACGTGGGCAGGAACGTCAATGCCGGGACCACCAAGCACGATCTCCCAGTCAGCGAACGGCTTGGAGTACTTGAGCGTGAGGGTCTTGTTGTTGTTACTGATCTCCGGGAAGTCCGTCAGGCTGAGGCCCGTGTTGTCACCAGCATAGGAGAAATAGGACGTACCCGTCTTTGCCTTGGGATCGGCGTCGTCGTAGTAGCCGGAGAAGGCCGCCCACTGGAGGAGGAGGTCAGCTGCGGAGACCGGGGTGCCGTCAGACCACTTCACACCATCGTTGATGGTGTACTTGACGGTCAGCGGGTTGTCCGAGACCTTCTCCATCTTGCCGAACTTGTCGTTGTGAACGACGTTCAGCTTATTGTCGATGTAGTAGAAGCCCGAGTGCGTTGCGTAACTGACCTTGGAGTTGATGTCAGTGTTGCCGTCGGCTGTGTTGGGGTTGAACGTGTTGAAAGCGTTGACCTCGACCACAGTGGCCGTGCCACCCGTCTTGGCTGCTCCGGTGGATGGGGTATTGCCACCGGAATTGCCGGCACAGGCGCTCAGTGCGATCGCGGCGATTGCCGCAATACCCACTGCTTTGGAAGTACGTCCGAAACGCATTCCGCCTCCTATTTTTTTGAGTGGAAAAAGCCGGCGCTGTTGACTCCGGCAGACTGCCACAACCCCCTCAGCAGGCTTGTGGCTCGTCTCACATGAGCAGTAGCCTAGCGCCCGGAACGGATCTTTGGGTCTAAAGTTTCCCGCCGGTAAAGTTTGTTATCGAGATGCAATCATTGAAGGACGTCCTAGTGGTTCCGTGATCCGCGCCAATATGAGAAGAGCCCCGATTGACGGCGAATCGGGGCTCTTGTCAGTTAATTCCCCATCACTGAAGCGTGTTTGGCGCGAGCTCCGGCCCGGGGCCGCCTGCCGCGCTAGCCGATCCAGGTCCCTCGAGTGGAGGACCAATAAACGGTCCCATGGTCAAAAGATTGGGCCCAGACTCCGAATCCGGAATAATATTCGCCCGTTCGAGGCAGTCCCAACCGTCCGTTAGGCCCGCCGTTGTTCCACCAAGCGGAGCCGATGCCACCGTCCACACCGAATGCGTTGCCCACCGCACCGTTCCACACGACGGTGCCGGCCTCGAAAAGCTGGTAGGTGCCACCGGGCGTCCAGATTTCTTCGGTCCGCGGATATCCGTACTGGTAGAGGCCACCCATGGCGTCCCAGCGTCCGAGGATGCCACCCCGCACTGAATGTGTTCCTGTTCCGGCAGACCAGTAGTAGTATCCCCGCTGGAACTTCTGGCTCGCGCCGTTGCGGTATGCGTAGCCTTCTGCTTCCAGGGGATAGCCGAGGGCTGACGATGGACCGCCCGCATTCCACCATGAACCGGCGATGCCACCGCGGACCGGGTGGGCGCCCGACCATGGCGACCAAAGGATCCAGCCACTGGTGAAGTCCTGGACGCGGCCGCCAGGAACGTCGTGCTCCTCGGTCTTCGGCAGGCCTGCGTGCGCAAAGTAGGCGCCTCCATCCCCGCTCCAGTCCTGGTAAATGGCTCCCCGCACGCCGTACGTCCCGAACCGCGGGCTCCAGACGATCGTGCCCTGCTCGAAGTCCTGGGCGCTCCAGCCGCTTCCGTCCCAGGCGCCGTACTCGGAGTTTGTCGGCTGACCGTACCAGTACCAGCCCGAGTTCGTGTTCCAGTAGTCTCCAATGGCGCCGCTCGGGCCGTAGATAGATGCGGCCACCTGGGCATTACGTGACGCTTCGACGGATTGCGGAGGCGCTGCCTGCGCTTCCGACCCGACGAGCGCCAGCGCTAACGTGACTGCCGCAGCGATTACTGTCGATTTCAGCTTCATGAAGTTGTCCCCCTATTTGATTTTTCGGATCATTCCGGCCGGCTCGAGCTTCGTCGCGCGGCCTGCAAAATGGCGGCACGATTGCTCGCGTCAAGCCATCCTTGGCAAACGATAATCGAAACTGGCGGTGGTGGCCCGGTTTGACCCGCCACGGGGTATCCACGCATCGGATTGGGGTCTACGTTGGGGTTTATGGGCGAAAAATTCACGTATGAGGGCGGTCCCCGCGACAAAGAACGCAGCGAGGGCGAGGTATCGGACTTCCCTGAGATTCTCCCCGGCGGAGAGTACCAATGGTCTGGTTTGACGCATGGCCAACCGCTAACCGACGAACCTGCTATTGAGTCCGATGACGGCGAGCCCGCGACCGTAGTCTGGTACCCGAAAACCGACTAACCCGGCCTGTGTGTGGACTTCTATAGGCGCCGTTTCAGCCCTACGTGGGCGGTCCGATATCCGAGGCGGGTGTAGAAGGCTCGAGCCTGTTCCCGCGCTTCGTCGGTTGTCACCTGTGCCAGTTGCGCCCCGCGCGCACGTCCAAAATTGTGTGCCCACTCAAGCATCGCGGTGCCCAAGCCATGTGAACGCTCCGCGGCCGCAACTCGCAGTCCCTCGATCTGCAGCCGGGAAGAACCACCGCGGGAAAGACCTGGGATGACGGTCAATTGCATCGTGGCAACTATGCGATCGGAATCATTGCGGACAACCCCCAGATAATTGGATTTGTCGCGAGCAACCAGGTTGTAGGCCGCCTCATATTGTTCGAGCTTGACGCACTCGCGGTCGGGACCGAACTGATCATCCGACAGCAGCGCGGCGATGGCCTCAACATCATCGCGACTCGCCCGTTCCAGCCTGAAGGTTCGGCCCGCCACCCGCAGCAGTCCTCGAACCGATGACCGCGCATCTGCCTGCAAACGAGCGACCAGCAGATCAAGCCATCCTCCGACGTTGGCTCGAGCCTCAACGGTGTCGGGATAACGGCATCTCAAGTGCAGGCCGGACTCGTCCAGGATGAACCAAAGCATGACGCCGTCGGTGTCGATTGTCGCGCTCACATATTGGGCGTCGAGTCCCACGGAGTCGATTCGCACCGGGAGTCTGCGCAGGTCCAGCCAGGAGATAGCGAACATACCGGGAGCTACGGGCATGCCGCCCCATGGAGCCAGCACGTCCGCGAGCGGCCACGAGCCAAGCTGCACAGCCTCTTTTACCGCGGCAGCTGCAGCGCGCGGCTCGGCGACCGCGGACTCAAGCACCGAATTAGTAATGAACCAACCAACCGAATCATGCCATTTGTCGTCGAAGCGGCTGTGCACGGGAAAAACGGCCCGAAGCGAGGTTCCCGCCAACTCGCGGGTCACTGCTGTCATCGCCACAACGGCGAGTGCGAGAGTTGAGACACCCTCGTTTCGGGCCTGTGCTGCAAATGCTGCCCCGTCGTCGAGGTCGAACACATCGCGAACTTCCACACGCTCGCGCTGCGGATCGGGCGCACCCAGGGGCAGCGGGAATTGCGGCATGACGCCGCCGCTGTCCCCGATGATTTGTTCCCACCGGTGGCGCACGTGGTCCGGCGCCGCATTCCGATCCTGCAATGCTTGCGTGTGTTCAACAAATGCCGGCGCCGGCTCGGGCAACGGTTCACGGCCTGCCTTCCCAGCATCGAGCGCCGACAGCAGGTCCCGCGCGATCACCAGCATCGACCACATGTCGACGTGTGCGTGGTCGGCTGCAATCACAACCGTGAGTCCAGCAGCAGTCTCCAATACGCACAGCCGGTGTGAGGGCTGTTGGTATGGCGAACATGCGGCGTCGAGAATGTCCCGCACGGCGTCATTGACCGCCTGGCCAGGAGACACCTGATGCTCCACCCAGGTTCCAGGAGCAATATCAATTTCGTGAAGCTCCGGATCACCATCCGCACCGGGCACGAAGGCGGTTCGCAGTGTGCCGTGACGGGCGATGACAGCCAGCCAGGCTTCGGCAATTGACTCGCGACGAGTTGGCGTAGGCAGTCGAAAGGACATTGCCATCCAGGAGCCGGGCCGGGAGCCCGCTCCCACATGGAGCCGCTGGTCAAAGGACACCGGAAGACGATGGCCGAGCGCCGACACACTGATGTCGTAGCCCCAAAGTCGTCCGAATGGTAGGCGCAGGTGCGTGACGTTGGTCAGCCGCATGGCAGCATCCTATCGCCCCCGATAGCCTGAATGTTCAACGCGACCGCTCGACAGGACGCGGTCAGTCACGAAACGAGGAGCCTGATGCCCACTTTCGAGGTTCCCGGAGCCGAGCTTGCGGTTGCGTTGAGCGACGAAGGCGGACACCCGGTTGTCCAACTGCATGGCCTCACCTCAAGCCGGGCGCACGATCGGCTGCTCAACCTCGACCTCGGCCGAGGGCTCAGCGGAACTCGACTGCTGCGGTACGACGCACGCGGCCATGGCCGGTCCACGGGCCGGAAGGTTCCTGACGAATATCAATGGCAAAACCTCGCCGACGACCTCCTGCGGCTGCTCGACCACTGGTTCCCTGGCGAACGTGTCCACGGAGTCGGTCCCTCCATGGGTACAGGCACACTCTTGCACGCCGCTTCCCGCGAGCCAGACCGCTTTACCGGGCTCACGCTCATGGTGCCACCCACCGCGTGGGAAACCCGAGCTGCACAGGCCGCAAACTACCGGGTTGCCGCGGCGCTCATCGAGTCTGTTGGTGTCGAGGCATTCCTCGCCACCACCCGCGGTGCAACTCCGCCGCCGGCCACAATCGGTGCGCCGGAGACGCGGCCCGACGTCGGTGACGCCCTCTTGCCGTCGGTGTTTCGAGGCGCAGCACTCAGCGATCTTCCTGCCCGTGAGGACGTCGCGCGAATCGACGTACCGACGACGATCCTGGCGTGGGTCGATGATCCGGGCCACCCGCTGTCAACCGCGGAATCCCTTGCCGCACTGCTCCCCCAAGCAACACTGACGGTGGCCCGCACCCCGGGAGATGTCGAAACCTGGCCTAATATCCTGAGCCAGGATGTCGCCGGTTCGGGTTAAGACAGGATGATAGTTACCCGATCAGGTAGACCATGCCGCGCCCCTCGTCGGCGAGATTGGTGGCGAAGACCCGAGCCCGTCGAAGATAGCCAACGGCATACTCGACGTCAAGGTCCCGATCGACACATGGCGAATCCGGCAACCGCAGCCTCACCTCCGCATCAGAGATATCGTCCAAGTCCTGAGCAATCGCCAAAACCTCGGACGGAGTCAAGGCCCTTACCCACGGATCCCAACCTTCGCCATGCATGGTCACGTTGCCTTCAAACATACGAAAAGCGGGTCGCGCCGCCATGGCCGCCCCCAATGGGGCCGTGAGAACCTGCAGATGCCGCCATGCCTTGTCCAGATAGAGCATGTCGCGCTCAGATATCAATTGCTCGAACGTGGTACCACTGGACCCGACACCAGGGTCAAGGCCCCAAGCATCAGCAAGCGGATCGACCGACACGAAGGTCATCGGGTCGGAAAGCACCTGTTCAGTGAGGTCGCCGTCGAATGCATATGCGTAATATCTGATTCCCATTCACCAAGTATTGCCAAAGCGCAAGCTGCGCAGGACGGCTGAGTTGCGTTATGTGGATAACTCGCGAGATGAACTGTACCGGCATGTCGATGACCAGCCGCACCGATTTGTTCACGCGACCTTGAGAGGCGTGATGGCCGCGATCTGCCCAGCCGCACGATCTTCGGCAACGTCGAGATCGTAATGCGTCTGCAGGTTGAGCCAGAACTGAGCCGACGTTCCAAAATACTTGCCGAGACGTAGTGCCGTGTCGGCTGTGATCGCACGCTTGCCGTGCACTATCTCATTGATTCGGCGCGGCGGCACATGGATCGCCACGGCGAGCTTGTTCTGCGTGATGCCGAAACCCTCAATGAAATCCTCCATGAGAACTTCACCCGGGTGAATCGGCGCAAGATAGTCAATGGTAGTCAACGATCTCCACCTCCTCTGGTCCAGCGTCTGTCCACCTGAAGCAGATCCGCCACTGGTCGTTTATCCTGATGCTGTATTGACCCGCCCGGTCACCTTTCAGTGCTTCGAGCCGGTTCCCCGGCGGAACGCGGAGATCCTCGATCGACTCCGCGGACCCCACCTGGCGAAGCTTGCGGAGGGCGGACCGAAGGATCCGTGAATCCATCGAAGCCACATGCTCACGACGCCACAGTCGTTCGGTGTCTTTGCTTCCGAACGACCTGATCATGACATCAGGATATAACGCACAGCGTTAATAACGCTAGACGTTAAATCGGAGCCCCGCCACGTTCCGTCACAGGGAAGCGTCTCGGCACGACGTTGGGCTGCGCGCACGATCCGGAGGAGGAAAGCGGTTCGCTGTGGACCGTCCGAGCCCGCGATTGCCCGCCGGCTGAATGCTGGGGCTCGGCCATCGACGAAGGACCGGGCACCTGACCAGGATGTAAACGCCGTGCTCGCCGTGGGCAGCAGGCGTCCGGCCGGCGAAGTCGCCCTGATCTAACCCGTGCCGGATAGGACGGCGTAAATATCGGCGCCACCGCAGCGAGCGGGTGGTTAGGCTGGGTGGATGGCGACAGTTATTCTCGTGCGGCACGGCCGCACCACAGCCAATGCCACTGGGCTGCTGGCGGGTCGGGCCGTCGGCGTCAGCCTGGACGAGATCGGGCGCGACCAGGCGGCTCTGACCGGAGACCGGCTCGCGGCCGTGCCCTTGGTCGCGGTGGTGTCGAGCCCTCTTGAGCGTTGTCAGCAGACCGCCCAGCTCATCCTCGATCGCCAGGTTGGCACGCCGTACGCGCCGGTCGATCCCGATCTCACCGAGTGCGATTACGGCCAGTGGCAGGGCCGCACGCTCAGTGATCTCGCGACCGAGGAACTGTGGCCGGTGGTGCAGTCCCAACCGTCCGCCGTCGTCTTTCCCGGCGGTGAATCCATGGCCGGGATGCAGGCTCGGTCGGTGGCAGCGATTCGATGCCACGATGCAGCCTTTGAAGCCGAGTACGGGCCAGGGGCGGTGTGGGTGGCGGTGAGTCACGGTGACATCATCAAGTCAATCCTTGCCGACGCGCTCGGCATGCACCTTGACCTGTTCCAGCGTATTACCGTAGGCCCCGGCTCCGTATCGATCGTGCGCTACGGCGCTAGCCGGCCGAGCGTCTACGCAACCAACACCGACGCGGGTGATCTGTCGTGGCTGTCGAACGGCATCCCGTCTGGCGATGCACCGGTGGGCGGCGGTGCAGGGCAAAAGGCGCCCTGAACCTCATGTGCCTAGAATACTGACATGCCTACACGTGTTCACGAGTTTGCCTGGCCTGATCGGGTCGTCGTCGGCACCATTGGCCTTCCGGGGGCGCGCACGTTCTACCTGCAGGTGCGCGCAGGGACGCAGATCGTGAGTGTCGCCCTGGAGAAACAGCAGTCGGCCCTGCTCGCGGAGAAGATCGACGAAATTCTCGACCAGCTGATCACCGTCGAGGGCAACCCTTTCAGCGTTCCCACAGGTACCCCCATTGAACTTGTCGACAATGACCAGCTCGACGCCGTTCAGGAGCAGTTCCGCACCGGTGCCATGAGCTTGGGTTGGGACCCGTCCACCGCCCAGGTCGTACTCGAGGCCTACCCCATCACCGATATCGATGCTGATGACAACGACGCATCGCTTGATGAGGACGGCGCTAACGAGTCCGAAATGCTGCTGGTGCGAATGCCGGTCGGCACCGCCCGCGCATTCGCCAAGCGCACCCGTGAGATCGTGGGAGCCGGGCGTCCGACGTGCCCGCTCTGCGGTTACCCCATAGACACCGACGGGCACATCTGCACCCTTCCCGAGGTCTGATGCCAACGCCGGACCTAGTGACCGCCGAGCTGACGCTCACCGGCCGCATCACGACGGCTTCAAACGCTACATTTCTGGGACGCATCGGCGACGTGGTGGTCGTCTATAAGCCGATAGCAGGCGAAACTCCGCTGTGGGACTTTCCCCACGGCACCCTGGCACACCGGGAGGTGGCCGCCTACCTTGTCTCGCAGGCCTTCGGCTGGGACATCGTGCCGCAAACCTGGCTGCGCGATGGTCCGATGGGCGAAGGAATGGTGCAGCTCTGGCAGGAACAAGACCCCGCCCAAAATGCCGTGAACCTGGTCGCGACAGACCACGTGCCCGAGACGGGCTGGAAACACGTTCTCGATGGACGAGATGAGAACGGACGGATGGTCGCCCTCGTTCACGAAGACTCGCCAGCGCTCAGACGCATGGCGGTGTTCGACACGGTCGTCAACAACGCCGACCGCAAGGGGGACCACATTCTTGCCATGACGGACGGACACCGGCACGGCGTGGACCATGGGCTCACCTTTCACCGTGACCACAAGCTGCGCACGGTGCTGTGGGGATGGCTGGGAGACCCCCTGACCCCCGAGGAATGCGAGGGCATCGATCGTGTCAGCGAAGGACTCCACGGCAGGCTGGGCCGAAACCTGGCGGAATTGCTCAGCGCCGAAGAAATCGCATCCCTAGCCGCGCGTTGCGCCCGGTTGCGCTTGGCAGGGCGGTTTCCGGCTCCGAGCGGCGAGATGTCAGCGGTGCCCTGGCCGCTGTTCTAAGGGAATTGGGCCGGCATGGAGCTTTCGGCTTGGGGCGGGGGTCGATTCGCCGATGTGTGGGTGGGCCTGGCCGGGGTCAGGGCCCATCGGCCGTCGGCCGCCGAGGAAGCCTTCGACAACTGCGCCCTCGGGATCCACAAAAATCGCGCCTCGAAGCCCTGGTCCGGGTTCCGCAGGATTTACCAAGGTTTTCCCCACATCACCGTAAATCGTGCATTCAGCCGTTGATGTTCGGGCAGACTTATACCGTCTCCCGGCATTCCCACCCGGCACCCAATCTAGGGACCCATGAAATCACGTTCTACCCGCATGTCCGCGGTGACCCTCGGCCTGCTGCTCTCACTGCCCGGCGGCCTTATCGGCGCCACCACCTCCACCGCCGCTCGGGTTCCCGTGGCCGTGCCGGCCTCCACCTACTCTGACGCCTTCGCTAAGAAGACTTTGGACCTGATGAATGCAGAGCGCGCCAAGGTCGGCGCCAGGCCCCTGGTGTGGAACCAGCGGATCGCTGACGTTTCGCAGGACTGGGCAAACCATCTTGGCGTCGCCACGATGGACCCCGCCTTCAACTTCGCCACCATCCACCGGGCGGACGCCGGCGGCTCGCTCATCCCCGCGGATGCCAGCATGTATCGGGAGATAATCGGCTTCAATTTCACGCCGGAACAGATCGTCGGCTGGTGGATTAACTCTCCTAGCCACAAGGCCGCCATGCTGGATCCACGGCTTACCGACGGCGGGCTCGGCTACGTCGTCCCCACCTCCGGACCGTACCAGGGCTGGCACTTAGTAGTCTCCAACATGGCTGCCTACCCGATGACCAACCCTCCTGCCGCGCCGGCGTCGAAGTCCCCGATCGGGGCCAAGGCTGCCTCGTACAACGGTTCGATCGGGGCCGCGACCAGCCCGGAGGTTTCCGGGCTCAAGTACGGCGGCTCCTTCCAGTGCTACCAGGTCGGCTGCATCCTGTACTCCCCAGCTTCCGGGGCGCACCTGACCATGGGTGCCATCCGCAGCAAATGGGCTGAAACCGGATTCGAGAACGGGCGCCTGGGCTACCCGGTCACCGACGAGGTGCCGGGACTCCGGAACGGCGGTATCTACCAGGAGTACCAGAGCGGAGCCATTCTCTGGTCCCCGGCCACGGGTGCCCACATCTCGTTCGGCGGCATCCGCACGGTGTGGGCCGCGACCGGGTTTCAGGACGGACGCCTGGGCTACCCGGTCACCGACGAGATCGCCGGGCTTCGGAACGGCGGCGTGTACCAGAACTACCAGAACGGGGCCATCATCTGGTCCCCCGCGACCGGTGGCTTCGCCTCCTCCGGCGGGACCCGCTCCATCTGGGGCTCCACCGGTTTCGAGAACGGCAGGCTCGGGTACCCGACCAGCAATGAGTACGCGACCGGCCCGGGAGGTGCTGTAGCCCAGAACTACGAGGGCGGCGTGATCCACTGGACGCCGACGGGATGGTGGGTCACCTACATCTAGGCCCGTCTGTAAAAGTCTCCTCGCTTCACCGGCACGGGCGTTCGGCGCTCACCGGGCAGTACGAGGAACCCGATGAGAAAATCTCAGTAGTACGTGACCGTTGTGCCATAGCCGCTGGTCCAGGTGAGGTAGCCGTGCTCGAAGTACTGGCGGGTGCCCCAGTAGTACCTCGGGTAGGCGGTGTAATCGTTCCACCAGAGCTCTTCGGTCGTCGGGTACCCAAGGCGTCCCCATGCCCACTTGAGGGACTCATATACCTTCTTGTCGCCATTCATGAGGCGCTGGGCGCCGGTGGTGGGAGACCACCAGATGATGCCATTCTCGAACCACTGGTAACACCCGCCTCCGGGCCCTGTGCAATTTTCGTCGCTGATCGGGTAGCCGATCATCTGCATGGGGTAGCCCGACGAGTTGTAGTCAGGCCACACCCAGTTGGCGCGCTCGTAGGCGCGCATGATCGCGCCCCACACGACGTGAGTTCCCGAGGTCGGGGACCACCAGATGATCCCACCTTGGAACCACTGATAACAGCCCGATTTGTCGACGTTGTCGACGATCCACGAAAAGCATGTCTCGGGTCCCGTCGGGTAGCCGAGACGACTCGCCTCCGCTCCCATGTACCGCCACTTGTCCCGTATTGCCCCCTTGACGGTCTGGATTCCGAGGCCAGCGGTCCACGTCAGGCTGAGGCCGGGGAAATCCTGTTTGCACCCGTTTTGCGCGAGCCCGCACCTCTCGTCGCCGAGCGGTATCCCCACGCTGTTGGGGCCGATTGACATTTTCCACCACTGGAGGATCGCACCTCTCATGGTGACGGCGCTCGATGCGTTCGCGAGCATGACCCCGTTCTGGAACGGCGTCTCGCAATAACCGGCCGGTAGTTGCCAGGAACATCCGACGCTCTGCGGGGCACCCAGCCAGCTGTTTTCGGCTCCGAGGGCGTTCCAACGCTTCCAGACTTGGCCGGGGAGGTCGATGTGGCTGAGGTTCATGGCGGGGTATTCATAGTTACGGCGGACGACGGGTGCTGAGGGGTCGTTTGGTGCGGCCAGAGTTTGTGCCGCGCAGCCTCCTTTGGGGGGCAGGCCGCACGTGATCGGGGAGACCCATTGAGGGCTCGGGGAACTGCCCTGGGAGTCGAGGCTCATAACGATCTCTGTATGGCGACTCAGGGTGAATGCGGCCGCGCCGTTCGGCACCACGATGATCGCGTTTTCGAAGCCTTGCTGGTCCGACTCCGGAATTCCGATGGAGGAGGCCCCGTCAAAGTGGATGTTGTCACGGTCTGGCATCCCGTATGTTGCATACCCGCCGTCGGCGAAATATTTCAAACCGACAGGAGACGATTTGAGGACTCCGTGAGGTCCGAAACTCGGCTGCCAATACGCGGTCCCGTTCTGGAATTCCTGCGAGCAGAAATCGACCGTCGGGCAAACTTGTTCCGCGATGGGCTGACCGTAGCCCGCGGCGGCTGAAGTCGAGTACCACGTCCCGAAAACGCTGCCGACCACGAAACCAGCCAGCGCGGAAGTCGTCGCCGCTGGGTTCGGCGCTGAAGCGGTCGGCGTCGTCGTCGACAGCGGAGGCGTGGATGTGAGCGTCGTGGTTCCAGCAGAGGCCTGAGAAGACGCAGGGCTCACGGGTGGGGCCGGCGGCGTGGTTGCGGCCGGCGATTGTGTCGGTGGCGTTGTCGCTGGGGGCGACGACGCGGCGACCGCGGGGGGCGTCACGCCACCCCAGATGACCGCACTAGCGGTTAACGCAGACAGGAGGATACGGGCCGTCCTCCGATTGTGGAACCGAATAGCGCGCACGCGTGATCCTCCCCCTGATACG
The DNA here is from genome assembly GCF_052115645.1 of Arthrobacter sp. 2MCAF14. Classification (NCBI taxonomy): domain Bacteria; kingdom Bacillati; phylum Actinomycetota; class Actinomycetes; order Micrococcales; family Micrococcaceae; genus Arthrobacter; species Arthrobacter sp. 2MCAF14. The sequence continues at coordinate 39,012 of NZ_JBFRHB010000019.1, forward strand.
CCCCTCTGTCGGGTGGCACTTAGGGGAGGATATCCTGCGCGAGGCAGTCGACGGAGGTAGACACGTCCTTCATGGGTTTTCGGGGATGAGGTCCATCCGGACGGAACCGGACCGATCTGACGAGCGCGGGCACCTGATGGGCCGCAACGGCACCGGGCCCGCCGCCAGTACCCCGCACCGTGACAGGGACCCAGGTCAGAGGAAGCATCATTTTCGACCAGGCGAGCGGTCATAAAAACGGACAGCCGCTAAGAACACGTGTTCTTAGCGGCTATCGCAAAACGTTTCAGGGAGATCAGAAACTAGACATTGAATCTAAATTCCACCACGTCGCCGTCGGCCATGACGTATTCCTTGCCTTCAATGCGGACCTTGCCGCGGGACTTGGCCTCGGCCATGGATCCGGCGGCGATGAGGTCATCGAAGGAGACAACTTCGGCCTTGATGAATCCGCGCTGGAAATCCGTGTGGATGACCCCTGCGGCCTGCGGCGCGGTGTCGCCTCGGTGGATCGTCCAGGCTCGTGCTTCCTTGGGACCGGCAGTCAGGTAGGTCTGCAGTCCAAGCGTGTGGAAACCGACGCGTGCCAGCTGGTCGAGGCCGGATTCGTCCTGGCCGTTCATCTCGAGCATCTCGCGGGCTTCTTCCTCATCGAGTTCGACGAGATCCGATTCCAGCTTGGCGTCAAGGAAAATGCAGTCCGCCGGCGCCACCATGGCGCGCAGTTCCTCTTGCTTTTCCGGGTTGCCCAGGATGCCTTCGTCCGAGTTGAAGACGTAGATGAAGGGCTTGGCCGTGAGGAGGCTGAGCTCCTTGAGGTGCTCCATCTCGAGCTTGTCGCTCTTGACCGATGAGAAGATCGTGTCGCCGCGTTCCAGCACGGCCTGGGCAGCCAGGATTGCTGCGAGTTCCGCGGCTTCCCGCTTCTTGATCTTGACTTCTTTTTCGACCCGGGGAATGGCCTTTTCGATCGTCTGGAGATCGGCCAGAATCAGTTCGGTGTTGATCGTCTCGATGTCCGAACGCGGATCGACTTTGCCGTCGACGTGGACAACGTCGGGGTCGTCGAAGACGCGGATGACCTGGGCGATGGCTTCTGCTTCGCGGATGTTCGCAAGGAACTTGTTGCCCAGGCCTTCGCCTTCAGAGGCGCCTTTGACGATTCCCGCGATGTCAACAAACGAGACGACGGCGGGCAGGAGGCGCTGCGATCCGAAGACCTCCGCCAACTTCTGCAGGCGCGGGTCCGGGAGGTTGACGACGCCGACGTTTGGCTCGATGGTGGCGAACGGGTAGTTCGCGGCCAGCACCTGGTTCCGGGTCAGTGCGTTGAAAAGAGTTGATTTGCCGACGTTGGGCAGTCCGACGATGCCAATAGTAAGAGCCACGAGCACTGATTCTACCCGCTGAGGTCACTTCTCCGCTTTGAGGGGAGAACCCAGGACCGGACGCCCGGGTGCCGTGAGCCGGCTTCGCTATATTGTCCGACCCCTATGCCAAGGTTGGAGACATGGATGGTTTTGCAGTAATACTCGCTTTGTTCATGCTTCTTCTGGGAGCGGCCGCCGGGGTGGTGGCAGGCTTCCTCCTGTTTAGGCGCCGCGCTGCCGCGCTTGAAGAAGATTTCGACGGCGTCTCCGCCCGGCTTGCCGCGGTGAACGCCCAGTATGCCGCCGCCGACGCCGAACGGCGGCTTCTGTTGTCACAGAACCGTGAACTGAACGATTCCAGGAACCAGGATGGCAGCGTGTTGCGCGCGCTCGCCCCGGTTGCCGAGAAGCTGACGGCCGTACAACAACAGGTCTCACTTCTGGAGCGGGATCGTTTGGAGCAGTACGGCCAGCTTGCCCAGCAGCTCCAGGAAGCCCGGCTGTCCGATGAACAACTCCTGCGCTCCACCCATGCCCTGGCGTCTGCCCTTCGGTCCAACAGCGCCAGGGGCCAGTGGGGAGAAGTCCAGCTGCGCCGGGTAGTGGAAGCCGCCGGGATGCTGCGCCACGTCGATTTTCACGAGCAGGTGCATTCCGCTTCCGTCGACAACGCCATCCGGCCGGACCTCGTGGTCCAGTTGCCGGGTGGAAAGCAGCTCGTGGTGGACGCAAAGGTCCCGTTGGCCTCCTACCTCGCCGCCCAGGAACAGGGCAGCTCTACCCAGAGGGTCAACGGCCTTCAGTCTGTGGGCAATGGCGCGGATGCCTTGCTGCTCGCACACGCGAAGGCCCTCAAATCCCACGTTGATGCCCTGGGGTCGAAAAAGTACTGGGACATCCCAGGCAACTCGCCCGAGCTGGTGATCTGCTTCCTGCCAGCGGAATCCATCCTGGCCGCTGCGCTCGAAGCGGACCCCGCGCTCTTGGATCATGCCTTGTCCCGGAACGTAGTGCTCGCGTCCCCCGGCACATTGTTGGCAGTACTTAAGTCCGTCGCCTTCACCTGGCGCCAGGACGTCCTGACGGACAACGCCCGGGAGCTCTTCGAGCTCGCCCGGCAGCTGTACGAACGCATGGGAACCCTCGGTGACAACGTGGGCAAGCTGGGTTCGTCGTTGAAGACCTCGGTGGATCGCTACAACGCACTCGTGGGAACGCTCGAAGCACGCGTTTTGCCGACGGCGCGGAAGCTCAACTCCATGGACACAGACGGCCTGGTGTCACCGTCCGCAGTGGAAGCAGTGCCGCGGACCCTTGCCGCACCCGAACTGATCGAAGGAGAGTCGGCGGCCTAGGGCCGGCCCCGCAGTGGACCGGGCCCGGCAAAACGGGCCCGGACCGGACTACGAAGTCGGCCGGTTCCCGCGTCCGCCCAAGGCGCGTGTGACGTCTCCGGCCTCTTTGAGGGTGGCGCGCAGTTCCTTCGGCAAGGAGAACAGCAGGTCTTCCTCCGCCGTCACCACCTCTTCAACCGCACCGTAGCCGTAGTCGGCCAGTAAACGGAGAACGTCCTGGACCAGGACTTCGGGAACGGAAGCGCCGGAGGTGACGCCCACGGTGGCCACGCCTTCGAACCAGCTCTCGTCGACCTCGTTCGCGAAATCGACCCGGTAGGAGGCCTTGGCGCCATACTCGAGCGCCACTTCGACGAGCCGTACGGAGTTGGAAGAATTCGCAGATCCCACCACGATCACGAGGTCAGCCTGCGGGGCAATCTTCTTAATGGCCACTTGGCGGTTGGTGGTGGCATAGCAAATGTCGTCGCTGGGCGGATCCTGCAACGTGGGGAACCGCTCCTTAAGCATCCGGACGGTCTCCATGGTCTCGTCGACGCTCAGGGTGGTCTGCGAAAGCCAGATCGTCTTCTCCGGATTGCGCACCTTGACCTTGTCCACTTCGTGCGGACCATTGATGATCTGGATGTGGTCCGGGGCTTCGCCCGCCGTTCCTTCCACTTCCTCGTGACCGTCATGGCCGATGAGGAGAATGTCGTAATCTTCCTTGGCGAAGCGGACGGCTTCGCGGTGCACCTTCGTGACGAGGGGGCAGGTGGCATCGATGGTGCGCAGGCCGCGGTCTTCGGCCGACTGCACGACAGCCGGGGACACGCCATGGGCTGAGAAGATCACGAGCGCGCCTTCGGGTACCTCGTCCGTCTCTTCGACGAAGATGGCACCCTTCTCCTCCAGCGAGGTGACCACGTGCACGTTATGCACGATCTGCTTACGCACGTATACCGGCGGCCCGTAGTGTTCCAGTGCCTTCTCCACTGCGATGACTGCGCGGTCGACGCCTGCGCAATATCCGCGGGGGGCCGCGAGCAAGACTCGTTTGGGGCCGGAGACCGGAGCGGCGGCCAGCACCTCTTCCGGCGTCCGACGCCTACGCGGGATAGAGGGCATCGGAATGGAAACTGCTGAGCTGGTCATCCCTCCATGCTACCGGCAGCGTTCGCCCGCACGCTCGGCCTGGCTTTGCGCGAGAAGATCGCACCGAGCAGGCCGAGAAGTGCAAACACTCCCGCGGCAATCCAGGCGATGGTGATCCAACCGGTGAAATTGTCGACGGAAGCTGCCACCAACTCCCGCGCAAAGAGGCCGCCCGTGGCGGTTCCGCCCAGTCCTGCATCGCCTGCGCCCTTGAGTACCGTCGTGGCCACTTGCCACAGCGCAGCGACTGCGGCCAAGCCCAATCCGGTGAACAAGAGAAGCACCCCCCTGCGCTTCGCGGAAAGCAAGCCCAGGGCAAACAGCAGGACGGCGCCGAGGCCGGCAATCCACCACATTGGCGCATACGCGGCGATGGCATCTACCTGCTGGCGCTGAGCGGGGCCGCCGATGTTGATCAGGGTGGATTCCGGCGTCGCAACGGGGAGGCCGGTTGCCGCGTGCAGCCGGTCAGCGGCGAGCTTGACCAGAGGCCCGACGTCGAGCACCAAGGACGTCCCCGCGGTCGAGTTCCCGGGCCCGGCAGTGCCTGCGAAATTCAGTTGGTGGCTCCGGCGTACGGTTTCGTCCCATGCTTGCGGGTATTCAGGCCACGTTGACATCGCGGTGGCGGCGTCCTTGAGGAACGAAGCGCCAAGTTGTTCCACGGGCGCCGGTAGATTGATTTTGGATTCAAGGCTTGCGACGGCGGTAGCCGCCAGCCGCGCCTGGAACGCCTGGTCCTTCCCGATCGGAGAGGTGAGAGCCACAAACCCGTCTTCCCGGACGACGTTGGCGTCCGTCCATGCCATCGGGACGGCGATTCCTGTGAGCAGAAGGGCAAAGATCACTGCGATTGCAGAGACGAACGTGCGCAATGGATTCCTCAAGTTTGGACTGCAGCAGTTCCGGTCGGGGCGACGACGAGTAAATGTCGGTCATGCATGCTACAAGGTATGGATAGAGTTGGAAGCCTGCCACCGTCTTTTCGATAGCAAAATCTTTTCGGTAGCAAAAATCCAGTAGCACTGAGAGCAGCGGTGCTTCCGGCACCCCTTAGCAACGTACCAGCGAGGACGGAACCATGCACCAGCCACCAGCAGGAGGCTACCCGCGTGTCCTATGATGCCGTACCCGGCGGCGCGCCACAGGCGTTGCCGATTTCAGGACTCCCGAACCCGGGAGCCCAGGGCGAAGGGTCCTCCCGAGAAGAGTCCACGAAGGCAGAGTCAACCCTGCCCGCGACGGCGTCGGAGACAAGTCCCGACAATCCTTGGCCGCTGCAGCTGCTATCCCGCAAGCTCAAGTCCCACATAGAACGGGCCCCGGCTGCGTGGATCGAAGGCCAGGTCATCGAACTCAACCGTCGAGGCGGCAGTGCCTTCGTGACGCTGCGGGACACCGACGCCGAAATCTCCTTGCCCGCATCGCTGTGGTCCAACGTCCTGGACCGCCAGAAGATGCCACTTGAGCGTGGCTCACGCGTCGTGGCCTTGGTGAAACCCGAATTCTGGCTCAAGACCGGTCGGCTCAACATGTCGATCAAGGACATCCGCCCGGTCGGCCTCGGCGATCTCCTCGCGAGAATCGAGCGCTTGCGCCAGGCCCTTGGCGCCGAAGGGCTGTTTTCAGACTCGCGGAAGAAGCGGCTGCCCCTGCTCCCGCACCGGATCGGGCTCATCACCGGCCGCGATTCCGACGCCAAGAAAGACGTCCTGCGCAACGCGGCGCTTCGCTGGCCCGCCGTCGAATTCGCCGTCCGGGAGGTCGCAGTCCAAGGAGTTACCGCGGTGAGCCAGATCCTGGCGGCGCTCAAGGAACTCGACGCCGATCCGCACGTCGATGTGATCGTGATCGCCCGTGGTGGCGGAGCCCTGGAAGATCTGCTTCCGTTCAGCAACGAAGATCTGGTCCGGGCGGTATCCGCAGCGGCCACCCCTGTGGTCAGCGCGATCGGCCATGAAGCCGACCATCCCATCCTGGACGATGTCGCCGACCTTCGCGCATCCACACCCACCGACGCCGCAAAGAGGATCGTCCCTGATGTCGTCGAGGAATTGGCGAGGGTACGGCAGGCCCGCGAGCAGCTACGTCGCGGCGTTGGACGCCTGGTGGACCGCGAAACGGATCGACTCCACGCCCTAAGATCGCGTCCTGTGCTGGCGTCCCCCGAAGTAATGGTCAAGATACGGGAGGACGATGTCGAACGGCTCCGGAAACATGCCCACACCGCGGTGAGCTCCGCTGTTATCCGCGCACTTGATCAGGTGCACCATCTCCGCGCCCAGGTAAGGGCATTGTCGCCCCAAAAAACGTTGGACCGCGGGTACGCCGTGGTCCAGGTTGCCGGAGCGGATGGGGTCGGCCACGACGTCGTCCGGAGCCCTGACCAGGCCCCTGACGGCACGGAGCTGACCCTCCGGTTGGCGGAAGGCCGCCTTGCCGCCGTATCTTCCGGAGCCCCCGCTGCAGCCGGACAACCCAGCAAGCACCAGCAATGAGGACTAAGAAATGACAGCAGAAAACACATCCCCTGCGGCCAAGGGATCCCCTGAGGACCTGGACACTCTCAGCTATGAGGAAGCCCGCGAGCAGCTCATGGCCGTGGTTGGCCGCCTTGAAGCCGGCGGAGCAAGCCTTGAGGAATCCCTCGCGCTCTGGGAACGCGGCGAGGCTTTGGCGAAGCGCTGCGAAGAGTGGCTGGAGGGTGCCCGCAGGAGGCTGGCCGCGGCCCGAAGCAACGGCGAGGACGGCCCGGCGGCCAGCTAGGATTGGACGGCCAGAGCCCGCTCCGCCGGTACGTCAAAGTCTGCTTTCGGCCAGCTCAGGTCCAGCTTCCCGAGGGCCTCGAGCAGAAGCTCCTGGACAGCGATCCTCGCAAACCACTTCTTGTTCGCCGGAACCACGTACCACGGCGCTACCTCGGTTGAGGTCTTCTCGAAGACCCGCTGATAGGCGTCCATATAGGAATCCCAAAACGCGCGTTCCTTGAGATCGCCCGTGCTGTACTTCCAGTGCTTGGACGGGTCATCCAATCGTGACAGCAGGCGCGCTTTTTGTTCATCGCGGCTGATGTTGAGCATGACCTTGACGATCGCCGTACCTTGTTCGGTGAGGCGTGCCTCGAACTCGTTGATGGCGGCATAGCGCCGTTCCAGTTCAGCTTCATTCGCCCAACCGTGCACTCGGTGTATCAGCACGTCCTCATAGTGGGATCGGTCAAAAACCCCGACGAACCCGGCGTCGGGCAGGGCCCTCTCGATCCGCCAGAGGAAATCGTGGGTCTTCTCCTCATCAGTCGGCGCCTTGAACGGAGCAACCTTGACACCTTGGGGATCCATTGATCCGACGACGTGCTCAACGATCCCGCCTTTGCCTGCGGTGTCCATGGCTTGCAGGATCAACAGCACCCGTTTGGAGCTGCCGAATTTTCCCTCGGCAAAGAGCATCTCCTGCAGCACGTCCAAGCGACCATCCTGCGCTGCCAGCAAAGCGACGCCGTCAGACTTCTTTCCCTTGTAGCCGGGCGTCGATCCGGGGTCTACTGCGTCCAGCGAGAATCCCGGACCGGCCTTCAAGATCGTGGATACCTGCTTGGTGAATTCCTTGGTCCCGGCCATTTCGACGTCCCCTCTGGTCCGGCCGCATGCGTCGCGGCTTGCACAACAGGCTAGTTGCCTTGGTACCGCCCGAGGAAGTCCGCCATGCGGCCAATCGCTTCTTCAATATCCTTGACGTTCGGCAGGGTCACCATGCGGAAGTGGTCAGGACGCACCCAGTTGAAGGCCCGTCCATGTGAGACGAGGATCTTTTGTTCCTTGAGAAGGTCGAGGACGAACTTCTCGTCGTCGCGGATGTGATAGACCTCGGGGTCCAACTTCGGGAACAGATAGAGCGCACCCCGGGCCTGTTGCGTGCTGACGCCGGGGATGGCGTTGAGCAGATCGTAGGCCTTGTTCCGCTGTTCAAGGAGCCTGCCGCCGGGCAGGATGAGATCGTTGATGCTTTGGTGGCCACCGAGGGCGGTCTGGATGGCATGCTGTGCCGGCACGTTGGCGCACAGACGCATGTTGGCCAGCAGGTTGATGCCCTCGAGGTAGTCTGCGGCGTCTTTCTTGGGACCGGAGATGGCCATCCAACCGGCGCGGTAGCCACACACCCGGTATGCCTTGGACAATCCGCTGAACGTCAGGCAGAGCACGTCGTCGCCGGTGAGTGCGGCAAGATTCACGTGGACAGCGTCTTCGTAGAGGATCTTCTCGTAGATCTCGTCGGCGAACACTACAAGGTCATGCTTTTCGGCGAGGGCCACGATCTTCTTGAGGGTTTCCTCCGGGTACACGGCACCGGTGGGGTTGTTGGGGTTGATGACCACGATGCCCTTGGTTTGAGCCGTGATCTTCGATTCCATGTCCTCAAGGTCCGGCTGCCAGCCCGATTCTTCGTCGCACAGATAGTGGACAGGGCGGCCGCCGGCCAGCGCCACCGAGGCGGTCCAGAGCGGGTAGTCGGGGGTGGGGATGAGAATCTCATCTCCCACTTCCAGCAAAGCCATGAGCGACATGGTGATGAGCTCGCTGACGCCGTTGCCAAGGTAGATGTCGTCAACGTGGATGTTTTGGATACCGCGGGTCTGGTAGTACTGCGAGACGGCGGTGCGGGCCGAGAAAATTCCGCGCGAATCGCTGTATCCCTGGGCATGGGGCAGATGGCGGATCATGTCCACCAAAATCGCGTCCGGCGCTTCAAATCCGAACGGTGCCGGGTTTCCGATATTCAGTTTGAGGATGCGGTGACCCTCTGCCTCCATCTGCTGGGCGGCCTGAAGAATCGGTCCACGGATGTCGTAAAGGACATTATGAAGCTTGGTGGACTGCTTGAATTCTGCCATTCATCAAATATGCCATATCGGGGATGTACTTCTGTTGAGACATCACTCACATTAACGACGACGGCGGCGAGGCCCCCAAAAGGGTTCCTCGCCGCCGTCGTCCTTGGCAGGGGCCTCCGCCGCCGAGGGTTCCCTGGACGAGCGGAGCGAGGCGAGGGAGGCGGTGGGGACTTACTTCACAATCCCTTTGTCCTTGAGCCAAGCGGCAGCAGCGTCCTTGGGATTCTGCTTTTGGTTGCCGCTGACTGCGCGGTTGAGGTTGATGAGGTCGTCTGTGGTGAGGATCTTGGATACGTTGTTGAGGGCTGCCTTCGCCTTGTCCGTCATCTTGGCCATGTTGTACAGCGGGAGGACCTGCTGGGCCTTGAAGTTGTTCTTGGGATCATCCAGGACCACCAGGGCGTTGTCCTGGATGGACGGCGTGGTGGTGTAGATGTCGGCAACCTGGACGTCGTTGGACAGCAGGGCCTGCAGCGTAAGGTTACCGCCGCCGTCGCTGAACGGCTTCAGGCCCTTGAGCACGCAGTTGTAGTTGGCCTTGAGGCCCGGGAAACCGTAGGCGCGGGTCTCAAAGGTTGCCGGTGCCGCCATCGTGAAGTCCCCACAGACCTTGGCGAGGTCTTCGATGGACTTGAGCTGGTACTTCTCCGCCGTGGCCTTCGTGACAACCATGGCGTCCTTGTCCTCAGCCTTGGCGGGGTCGAGCACTCCCAGGCCCTGTGGAAGCTTGCCGGGCAGCGCCTTGTAGACGTCATCGGCCGAGACCTGCGTGGCGTTGGCGTCCAGGTAGGACAGCAAGTTGCCGGAATAGTCAGGGGCGAGGTCGATCGAACCGTCCTGTACCGCCTTGAAGTAGATTTCACGGGATCCGATATTGGGCTTGGTGGTAGCAGTGACGCCCGCGGCGTTCAGTGCTCCGGCGTAGATTTCGGCGATGACCTGGCTTTCGGGGAAATCCGCCGAGCCCACAGTGAGCGAGCCGCCCGCCCCGGAGGGAGCGTTGGTGGACGGGGTGGACAGCGGGCTGCCGCCACACGCGCTCAGTGCAAGCGCAATGCCGACTCCGGCCGCCAGGCCGCCGAGCCCGCGGCGGGTCAGGGTGACGGGTTGCTTCATGCGGTACCTCCTTGAACGGCAGCCCCTGCTGGTGCGGCGGCTGCGAGATCTCCGGCGGCCTTGTGGCCGCCGTTGGAATCGATGGAAAGTCCGGGCGGGAGGAGGACCCTCTGCGCCATGGCCAGAATGAGGTCGACGGCGATTGCCAACGCCGCGATGAGCAGTGACCCGCCGAGCATGCGGGGGAAGTCCTGAAGAACCAATCCGTCAAAAAGATAACGCCCCAAGCCTCCCAGCGGAAGGTACGCCACCACGGAAACCGTCGCGATGACCTGGAGGACCGCCGTGCGGATGCCGCCGAACATGACCTGGAGTCCGTTGGGCAGCTCTACGCGGAACAAGATCTGGAGTTCTGTCATGCCCATGGCCCGGGCTCCGTCAACCACCGTTGGATCCACGCTGGAAATCCCGGCGTAGGTTCCGGCCAGGAGAGGCGGCACTGTCAAGATGACCAGGGCCCAGACGGGAGGCATGAGTCCGCTTCCAGCCAACAGGGCGAAGAGGACAAGCAGGCCGAGGGTGGGGAGTGCCCGCAAGGCCCCGGCGAACGCCACGGCAACGACGCGTCCATGTCCCGTGTGGCCGATGAAGAGACCCACCGGCACGGCGATGGCCGCGGCAATCACCAGGACCAGCCCGGAATACTGCAGGTGTTCCAGGAGCCTCGTGGCGATTCCTCCGCTTCCTGACCAGTGAGCCGGATCCGTGAGCCACGCGAGGGTGTCAACGAAGATATTGCTCATCGACCTGCCTCCGCATGCATCCGGGCATCTGCGATGAACTCCCCTGATTTGGCATCTTGCTTGGCGGTGACCACACCGGCCCGAGTCCAGGGTGTCAGCAGCTTCTCCAGCAGGACCAAGAACGTGTCCATGATGAGGGCCAGCAGGAGAATCGCGATGATGCCGACCACCACCTCAGTGACGAACGAGCGCTGCAGCCCGTCCGTGAACAGCATTCCCAGGTTCCCGACCCCCAGGAGCGCGGCGACGCTCACGAGGGAGATATTGCTGACGGACACCACGCGCAGGCCAGCAAAAAGAACGGGCAAGGAAAGCGGAAGGTCGATTTGCAGGAACCGCGCGGTCGGCTTGAACCCCATCGAGACTGCCGCCATGCGGAGGTCGTCGTCGACGGAATCGAAGGCGTCCATGGCAGCCCGCACCAGCAAGGCGACGGCATACATGGTGAGGGCAACCACGACATTGAGCGGATCCAGGATCCGGGTTCCCAAGATCGGCGGCAGGATGATGAAAAGCGCCAAGGAAGGAATGGTGTACAGCAGGGAACTTCCCGTGGTGACCACGGCCCTGAGGGTACGGTTCCGGCGGGCCAATTGCCCCAAGGGCACCGCGATGAGCAGACCCAAAACCATGGGAATCAAAGCCAGGACAAGGTGCTCACCGGCCCGCTCGAAGACCATGCCACTGTTCGCCAGGAACCATTCCATCAGGGGGCGTCCTCCCGGTTGTGCCGGGTCTGTTCGATGAGCGCCAGCACTTCGTCGGCTTTGAGGACGCCCGCGAGCCTACCGTCGTCGTCCACCACGACGCCAAGGCCCGAAGGCGAGGACAAAGCGGCATCCAGCGCTCGGCGGAGCGTATCCCCGCGCCGGAACAAGGAGCCTCCGGGAATCAGCCCGGCGCCGTCGCGCGGCGAGGCCCATCCCATGGGCCGGGAATCGCCGTCGAGCACCAAGGCCCATTCGCTGCTGCCCGCCGCAACTTGCGGGGCGTCCACCGTCTTGACCGGATGCACCGGAACCGCATTGGCGCCGTTGAAGGCAAGGTGCCGGAATCCCCTGTCGCGGCCCACGAACGAGGCTACGAAGTCATTGGCAGGTGCCCGGAGGATCTCTTCGGGTGCCGCGTATTGCGCCAGTTTGCCCCCGACGGCGAAGACGGCCACTTTGTCGCCGAGAACGGTGGCCTCATCGATGTCGTGGGTGACGAAGACAATGGTCTTGGCCAGTTCACGCTGGAGCCGGAGGAGTTCCTGCTGGAGTTCGTCGCGGACAACCGGGTCCACCGCGCTGAAGGGCTCATCCATGAGCAGCACGGGCGGGTCCGCTGCGAGCGCGCGGGCCACCCCGACGCGCTGCTGCTGGCCGCCGGACAATTGGGAGGGGTACCGCTTGCCGAGCACCGAAGCCAGCCCGACGACGTCGAGCAGCTCTTCCGCGCGTTTGCGGGCTGCCGCCCTGGAAACGCCGTTGAGCCGCGGAACGGTGGCGATGTTGTCCAGCACGGAACGGTGCGGCATGAGTCCCGAAGACTGCATGACGTAGCCCATGGAGCGGCGCAACTGGGCGGCCGGCTCGTTCGAAACATCCTTGCCGGCCACGGTGATGGTGCCCGAGGTGGGCTCTACCATACGGTTGATCATCCGCAGGGAAGTGGTCTTTCCGCAGCCCGAGGGTCCGACGAATACGGTGATGGCACCCTTGTCGATCGACATGCTCAATCCATCAACAGCGGGCTGCCCGCCCTGATACTGCTTGGTGACGCTCTGGAACTCAATCATGGCTTCAGCCATTCCGGGGCTTACCTAACTTTTCGGGCCGCAAATATCAACGATGGAAAATCAATCAACAGCGAACTGATGTTCTACAGCCTAACCAGCACCACCGACGATGTCAGCGCAGGCGCGAAGACCGTAATGAATCGGCAATGCTCAGGGCGTCGGCAGTTTTCCGTTGAGGGGCCGCTCACTGTGCAGGCGGAGGCCGATGTCCACCAAGGAAACCCTGTTCAATCCGGAAACTTTGCCCAGCGGCACCCAGGCGGCGTGGGTCGTGCTGCCGTCTATCTCGTGGGTCAATTCGCCGCCCGTGATGCTTGCCTCGTAGACCAGCCGGATTGCCTGGAAGTCACGGTCAGATCCGTCCAGCCGCTCCTCACCCGGCCAGTGGCCGACGTCGATGCCGAGCATCGCTCCGATATCGGCGTCGTACCCGGTTTCCTCCTGGATTTCGCGGCGGCAGCCGTCCACGGGATGCTCCCCCAGGTCCAGGCCTCCCCCGGGAAGGGTCCAGCCTTCTTTGCCGTCTTGCTTCCAATACGCGAGAAGGATTGCTCCCTCGCGGATGACCACTCCGTACGCGGCCGGGCGGGTGTCGAACTGCATGCTCATGGAGCCAGCCTAGGCCTAAGCTGGAGGGAACACTGTTCAGCACATGGAGTTGTATTGTGACCAACTTGGAAACGGCCCCGTCCCAGGAAGTCTGCCCGGCCGGACATCCCGGGCAGGGACCTTTTGTACAGCTTTGGCCGGCCCGCGAAGTTCCCTTGGGCGGCGTCCGGGCCATGAATGTCTCGCGCACCCTCCCCCAACGCGGAATGCCGACGGTTGGAGCCTGGTGCTTCCTGGACAGCTTCGGCCCGGACCGCGTCGCGATGAGCGTCCTTCCCCACCCGCACATGGGACTGCAGACGGTCACGTGGCCCCTCCAAGGCGAGGTGCGGCACCGCGACAGCGTCGGCAGCGACGTCGTGGTCCGTCCCGGGCAGTTGAACATCATGACGGCCGGGCGCGGCATTTCGCATTCCGAGTTCGGCGTCCTGCCGGCAGGACTTCACCCCGACGCGCCCGACGGCGGCGCCCTCCTGCCGCTGTCCCGCGGCCTTCAGTTGTGGGTCGCTTTGCCCGACGCCGTGAGGCACCGCGCGCCGTCGTTCCAGCAGATCGTCGACCTGCCGGTGGTCGCCGCGGACGGTTTCAGGGGCACGGTGCTCGTGGGCGAATTCGCCGGTGAGCGCTCCCCCGCGATCATGTACAGCCCGATTGTCGGCGTCGAAATCTCAGCCTCCGGCCCGATCGAGCTGCCGCTGAACCCTGAATTCGAGCATGCCGTCCTGGTCCTGGACGGCTCAGCAGTGATCGACGGCCAAGAAGTCGACCCCGGCCCCTTGGCGTTCCTTGGGATGGGCCGGGAATCGCTCCACCTCGACGCGGCTCCTGGAACCCGCTTCATGCTGCTGGGCGGCGAACCCTTCGAAGAGGACATCCTGATGTGGTGGAACTTCGTGGGCCGCACTCACGAGGAAGTCGAGCAGGCCCGCGAAGACTGGGAAGCCCAGGCGCTCCTGAACGACGAAGACGCCCGTACCGGGCGGTTCGGCTGGATCCATGGCCACGGTCCCGACGCCGGAGCTGAAGCCGGGCGCATCCCCGCACCGCCCATGCCGGGGGTCCAGCTCAAGCCGAGGTCCCGGAACAGGGCTGCTGACTAGGCCCCGCGGCACCCAAAAAGTTTGGCGTCACGCTGCCGGACTCAGGACACCGGTATCCGAGGGTCGCCGGTCTTTCTCCGTATCCGCCACCCATCTGCGCGTCGCCAGTGAGTCAGCGCAGTAACCGCCTACGGAAGCTCAGCAACGATCCGCAGCACACCGAAGACCGGTTCCTGGTCCAGGACCCGCACATCGGTGATCCCGTGTGCGGCCAGTCCCGCCCGGAAGGCGGACTGCAAGGGCTCCACGTTCATGCCGAGCCCGCCGCCCAGAATCACCGGTCCGGGGAGGCCAAGCTGGCGAACAGCCTGTGCCGCCAGCTCCGCGAGATCCCGTCCTGCCTGGTCCAGCAATTGGCGGCTGATCTCGAGCCCTTCGCGTGCGGTCTCGACTACGGCGCTTGCGCGCTGGGCCCAGTACCGCCGGTCGGTGTCCTCCGAATGGAACAGTGCGATGAGTTTGTTGGGATCGTCTAACCCGCAGGACTCCAAGAGGGCCGCTGTGAGACCATCGGGTTCCAGTCCTTTGTTCATGCGCCTCAGGCTGTGACGCACTGCCTCCCGGCCCAGCCAGTAACCGCTTCCCTCATCGCCCAGGAGAAAGCCCCAGCCGCCGGCACGGGCTTCTTCCCCTTCGGCATTCTTTCCCCAGGCCGCGGATCCGGTCCCCGCGATGACAGCCACTCCCGTGCTGGCCCTGCCTGCCGCCAGCAGCAGGCGGGAATCGTGGACAACCGTGACCTGCGCGCCCGGAACATGGGGTTCGATCAGCTCGGCGAGGGCGCGGGCATCGGCGTCGGTATCGATTCCGCCCGCCCCGGCGAGGACGCGGTCCACGTCGCCCCCACCGATCATGGCGAAGAGCTCGGCGAGATTCTTGGCCGCCGTCTCCCGGCTCACGTTCTGGACGTTGGAGCTGCCGGTGCTTTCGTCGCGGACCGGTTTGCCGTCCTCGAAGCGGACACCGCGGGTCTTCGTGCCGCCGATGTCGAGCCCGATGACCGTTGCGTCGGGCCGGGGGGTCGTGTTTTCTGCAGTCTCCACGTCCAAAAGCCTAGCGTGGGCGCACCGGGTGGATCTATTGGGTCGCGGATCGCGCTTTGACAAGGCCTGCGAGCAGCCCCGGCCCTTCGGAAAGCACCATTTCGCGGAAAAGCCTGACGGGGTCGGGTTCCTTGCGCCGTTCACGCCAGGCAAACCCTATCTCCCGGTATGCGAGCTCCGAGTCGAGCGATACCTCCACCCACCCCAGGTCCGTGGAATCCAGGACCCCTTGAGGTCCCGGCCCAAGTCCTCCTGGCGGCAGGATGCTGTAGCCCAATCCGGCAGACACGAGCCCGCGGATGGTATGCGAGTCCTGGCTCTCGAAAGCAACCCTTGGGCGAAAGCCCGCATCCCGGAAGATCGCGTCGGTCAGCGAACGCAGGCCGAAGCCTGGCCCCATGGAAACGAACGGCTCGTGTCTGAGCTCTGCAAGCCGCACGCTGGCACGCCGGGCAACGGGATGGCGGTGATGGACCACCAGCCGCAACGGCTCGCGATACAGCGCCGCAGAGCCGAGGTTCCTGCCCGGAGCCGCCACGGGTGCCGTCAAGGCGAAGTCGGCGTCACCGGCAACGAGCGATTCAAGGCAGGCGGCACGCGCTCCTTGGCTGAGCTCGAAAGCCGTGGAGGGGTGCCGGCTCCGGAACGCGCTCATGAGCAGCGGCAACGTGGCCTCGCCGAAAGTGTGCTGGAAGGTCACCGCGATTCGGCCGCGGACAACATCGGATTCGTGCCGGACCACGTCCAGTCCCGCCTGGAATTCCGCGAGCGCCGCTTCGATGTAGGGAAGCAGCGTTTTCGCAGCCGGAGTCAGGCGGACGCCGCGGCCTTCACGGATAAGGAGTTCGGTCCCGACGACGGCGCTAGCCCGGGCCAGCGCCCGGCTCACCGACGATTGGGGTACTCCGAGCAGCTCGGCCGTCTCAGTGACATGTTCTGTCCGGCCAAGCTCAGCCAGCAGTGGGAGCAACGGCAGCAGTTGGACCAGTTGCTTGTGTTCGATGTCCATATCTGTCCATCCTCAGATCGACTACGCGCGAAATTATCCAAAACCGCTATCAATCTTAGGTGAATCATGCATTGGAATCATCACTTCTGCTCGCCCTACTGTGGAAAGGTGAGTACAAGCGCAGCATCCCCGAGCCCCGCCGAGTCCGATTGGGAAGGCCACCTGAAGGGCTCCATTGCGTACCGGCGGATCCTCGCCGGTCTGGGCCTCGCCGGAGTGGCCACTTTCGCGCAGCTGTACTCCACCCAAGCCGTCTTGCCGCTCATGGCAAACGAACTGCACATCACGGCAGCAGAGGCAGCGCTCACCATTTCCTTGGCCACGGTAGGCCTCGCGGCAACGGTGTTGCCTTGGTCCTTCGTCGCCGACAAGATCGGCCGGGTACGTGCGATGGCGGTCGGAATCGCGGCGGCCACCGTCCTGGGCCTGCTCGTCCCCCTGGCCCCCACCTTTCCGCTTGTCCTGGCTTTGAGGGCGCTCGAGGGCATGGCCCTCGGCGGCATTCCAGCGATCGCCATCGCTTACTTGAATGAAGAGGTCAACAAAGTCCACGCCGCACTGGCTGCCGGCAGCTACGTAGCCGGAACCACCCTCGGCGGACTTGCCGGGCGTTTGCTCGCCGGACCCATCGGTGAATTGTGGGGTTGGCGGGCCGCCGCCTTCGCAGTCTCCATCCTTGCGACAGCATCGGCAGCCCTGTTCCTGCTCCTGGTTCCGAAGCCGCGCCGCTTCACTCCAAGTTCCGCCGGAGGTTTCCGTGGGGCCATGAAGACGCTGGCGGGCCATTCTTCCAATCCGCGGCTGCTGGCTCTGTATATTCAAGCGTTCCTGTTGATGGGTGGCTTCGTGGCCGTCTACAACTACCTCGGCTTCCGCCTCCATGCCGCGCCCTTCGGACTGCCGGCCACCGTGGTCAGCCTGATTTTCCTGGCGTATTTGTCCGGCACCGTGAGCTCCCGCTGGGGTGCCGGATTGTCCATGCGCTTCGGCCGCCGCACAGTCATGCTCGCCGGGATAGCGACCATGACGGCCGGCCTTGGGCTCACTCTGTGGGACAACATCGCCGCGGTTTTGGCGGGCTTGGTGGTCTTCACCGGCGGCTTCTTCGCCGCGCACAGCATCGGAGCAGGCTGGACCGGGACCATCGCGACGAGCGGCCGCGCGCAAGCCGCGTCGCTGTACAACCTCTCCTACTACCTGGGTTCCAGCATTATCGGCTGGGCCGGCGGACTCGCCTTCCAGTCGTTCGGCTGGACCGCACTCGCCTGGGCGGTCATGGCACTGGGGTGCACGACGGCGGTGATCACCGCCGTCGTGCACCGGTCCCCGGCGCCGCAGCTCGCCGTCGTCGGCTCCTTGGAACCGGCCGGACAGGGAAAGTAGCAGCCGCTAGCGGGTCGACTCGATTGCCTGGACCAGGTCATCGATGATGTCGGCCGGATCTTCCAAGCCGATGGAAAGCCTGAGCATGCGCGCCTGGGGCTTGGCCTCCGGGGCAACCGGGCGGTGGGTCAATCCGGCGGGGTGTTGGATCAGCGTGTCGATTCCGCCCAGAGACACCGCGTGCGTGATGAGGCGGACCGCGCCGGGAATGCGCTCCGCATGCTCGGCTGATTCAAGGTCGAACGAGATCAACGAGCCCGGACCTCCCATCTGCGTACCGACCAAATGCAGAGGATCGCACTCGGGAAGCCCCGGGTAGTACACCTTTGCGACGAGTTCGTGACTTGCGAGCGCCGCCGCGATCTTGTGGGCGTGGTCCTGCTGGGCACGCACTCGGATGGGAAGGGTGGCCAGACCCCGGTGCAACAGGTAGGCGGGCCACGGGGTCAGGATGCCCCCGGTCACGGCACGGACCCGACGCAGCCGCGTGGCCCACTCCGGACTTGTTGCCACCACGCCGCCCATGGCATCGCCGTGGCCGCCCAGGAATTTGGTTGCACTGTGGAGCACCATCGCGACGCCATGTTTGAGTGGCTGCTGGAGAATCGGCGTTGCGAACGTGTTGTCCACGAGAACCGGAACGTCTCCGGCGTCGGCCACCAGGCGGTTAAGGTCGACGAGGTCCAGGCTCGGGTTCGCGGGGGTTTCCACTACCACCAGCCCGGTGTCCGGGCGGAGTGCATCGCGCACGCCGTCGGCCTTGACGAAGGTGACCTGGTTGCCAAGCAGTCCGCTGGCCAGGACGTGGTCCGTGCCGCCATAGAGTGGCCGCACCGCAACCACGTGCGTCTTGCCTTCTGATTGGGAGGCCAGCAGCACTGCGCTGAAGGCGGCCATCCCCGAGGCAAAACCGACAGCTTGCGCTGCACCCTCAAGCGCCGCTACGCCGTCTTCGAACCTGGCT
The DNA here is from genome assembly GCF_052115645.1 of Arthrobacter sp. 2MCAF14. Taxonomy (NCBI): domain Bacteria; kingdom Bacillati; phylum Actinomycetota; class Actinomycetes; order Micrococcales; family Micrococcaceae; genus Arthrobacter; species Arthrobacter sp. 2MCAF14. The sequence goes on from NZ_JBFRHB010000019.1 coordinate 57,506, forward strand.
ACCGTAGGATTCCAGAGACGCTGGTACACCGTGCTCTGACCGTCGAGGGGCACCCCGCCCGTGGCCATCTGCTCGTAGGCGAGGCCGCCGTCGTGAACGGAAGGCAAAGGCGCAGTGGTTGAAAGGTCGATGGGAACGGCATGCACGCCCTGCTCCGTGAGTCCTGTCCGGCCCGCGTGGACTGCGAGTGTATCTATGGCTGTCACTGCTCTCCTTGAATTATTCACCGTTGAATTCGGTCAGTATCTGGCAATAATTCGGAGATTGACAGTGCAAATGAATGCATTGAGTGGAAACTGGCACCTATGATGAATACACAGCACTTTCAGGAGGATCCGTGACCACCACCCCGAAGAACGTTCGGCCCGTCGGCATCAGTGAACCCCTGGATGCGATCGACGAACGCATCCTCGCGGCTTTGGTTGACGATGCCCGGATCTCCAACAAGCAGCTGGCCGAACTCGTCGGAATTGCTCCGTCGACGGCGCTCATGCGCACGCGGTCACTTTCCGAACGCGGCATTATCGAGGGTTTCGAAGCCGTGCTTAGCCTCCCGGCAATCGGCCGATCGGTCCAGGCCCTGATCGCGGTGCGCCTGCGCGCCCATGACCGCGACCAGATCGACCGCTTCACGGCCCGGGTTCCCGCTCTCCCTGCGGTGATCTCCACGTTCCACACTTCGGGCTCCGTGGACTACTTGCTGCATATCGCCGTAGCCAACACCGACGACCTCCGCGACTGGGTCCTGGACAACCTCGCCACGGACCCCGTGGTGGGACACACCGAAACCACTTTGGTCTTCGCCCACATCCAGGGCAACCACGGGCCGCTTCCGGAATAGCGTTGACTTAGCGGGTGATTCTGCTGGTGCCCGGTTCAGTTCAGTGACGCGGCTCGAGGCCCGAGTGTGCGGCCCCCATGGCGTCCTGGCGAAGATCAACTAGTTCCTGCCGGCGCGTGAGCGCCGCTCGCTGCATGGCCAGGTCGACCGGAGGAATGTAGCGCCTCCGCTCGGCCCACGAAACCAGGCCGGTTCCGATTCCGGCGGCTGCCGACTCCAGCATGGAAGCCCGGCGGTAGGTGCCGCATGATGCGGTGGCAGTGCTCATGACTCTTTCCCTTCAGTGGCTGCTGCGTGCGACTTCGCGTCGCGGGATTTCTTGTCTCCGGCCCATGCCGGGACTCCGAGGATCGGGAATGCGTTCAAATGGATCTGCACCGGGCGGGCATCGTCCGCCTCCGGTTCGTTCCGGATTTCCTCCAGAAGATTGCGGGCGAACGCTTCCATGGACCGGGCATAGCGGCCGAGTTGCTCGGCTGACATCCGGGCATTGGCGGTGTTGACGATGGCCGCGTCGAGCCAGTCTTCGCCCAAGGAATCCATGCCGTGCGCCATGAAGTCGGCGAGGACGGCCTGCCTGCTGCGTTCGAACTCGCGGGTTACCAGCCGAGATGCCTCCTGGGTCGCCGGCGAATGTGCCAACTCGGGGGACGTGATCTGGATGGCTCCCCTGGGCCGCTCCCACCACCGCTCCCGCGCCGTCCCCTTGCCTTGGACTTCGTGGACGAAGTCGAACTTGGCGAGCTGCCTCAAGTGGTAGCTCGTAGCGCCACTGGATTCATCGAGGAGTTCGGCCAGGCTGCAGGCGGTCTGTGGCCCATAACGGGACAGCATCTCGAGGATCTGAACGCGCAGGGGGTGCGCGAGGGCTTTGAGGGATGCCGTATCGACCTTGCGGACGGGGAATTCCGGCTCTTGAACCTTGTCCATGCCGGAAACGCTACCCTTGCAAAGAAACCTTTGCAAGGTTTTCTTTGCAAATCAATCTTTGCGAACTTGGACTTCCCGGATGAACCGTCAGTCAGCCGTTGCGGAGAACCCTGCGGAGGGAGGCGACAGCGAGCACCGTCGCTGCCAGCCCGCACACGACGGTGAAATAGCTGGCAGCGGCGCCCAGTCCGATGAACGAAGCGGCCAGGCCCAGCCCGATGACCGGCACAGCGCTGCCAAGGTAGGTGATGACGTAGACAGTGCTGATGATTTGGGCATGCCGGGACGCTTCGACTTTGCCGGCAACGTCGTTGAACACCAGCCGGAAGGCGATCCCTTGCCCAACCCCGGCGGACAGGCTCGCTGCAACCAGCAACACCGGACTCGACAAGGATGCGGCCGCGCCGACCAGCACAACGGAAACCCCCAGGACCGCTAGCCCAGCGGGCACGGCGAAACGGCCACGGACCTTCAGCAATTGGCTGAGCGCGGACCCTCCGAGCGTCAGTCCGGCGAGCAGGCCGGTCATGGGGCGGGAATCGGCGTGCACGACGACGGCGAAGTAGCCGGGCGCGAGCGAAAGGCAGAATCCGAACACGGCAAAGCTGAGGAAGCCGACGCTCGAGGCCAGCCAAAACGCTCCCCTGGCTTCCCGCGAAACGGAAGGCCGTCGTGGGGCGAGCACCGTGTAGGGACGCGGGCCTTCGGCAGGTCGAATCGCGGGACGTGCCTTGAGAAGCCACAGCGGGACCAACAAGAGGAGCAGGACGGCCGCGTGGATGAAGAACGGCGTTGACGTGGCACCCGGGAGCAGCGAAAGCAATCCGCCGATGGCGGGACCGGCTGCCACCCCTCCCGAGGATGACAGCAAGGTGAAGCGCGAAGCCCACTCAGGCCGGGACGGAAGCAATTCACGCAAAGCCGCCGAGCTCGCACCAGTGGCAAGTCCCACGGCGACGCCCTGAAGCATGCGACCGGCCGAGAGCATCAAAAGATTGTCCGCGTTGGCGAAAACCAGGCCACCCACCAAGCCCACCAGGACGGCCAGAACCAGCGCAGCACGCCGGCCGATATGGTCCGACCAGTGGCCGGCGAGCATCAGCACAGCCACGAGTGCCAGGACGTAGCTCGCAAAGGCAACTGTCACGCCCAGTGAAGTGATTCCGAGTTGCGCCTGAAGCAGCGGATACAGCGGGCTCGCCAAGTTGGCACCGACCAGCAGTGTGAACATGACGGCGCCGGCCAGGACCAGCCTTGCCGTGGTGGAAGCATCCCAGCCCGAGCGCGCGGCGGTGGCCTGGCGCATGCGCAGTTCGCTAAAGACAGTCATTTCCGTGCCTTCGCCTCAGCGGCCATCACGGAACCTGGCCTTGTGGGCCTGGACTGGACGGCCCAAAATATTGATGGCAATAGGATGTCGCAAGCCTGCCGGATAGATCAGATGTCCATGAAAGAATTGATCAAAACAGTCAGAATTGACGTTCACTGAGGACCACAAATGAGCCGGAGTGATGATTTGAACACCCTCGATCCAACGGACCTGAAGATCCTGCTTGAGTTGATCCGTGATCCCAGGGTTCAGATCGCCGAACTGAGCGAGTCCCTGGGGATTGCGCGCAACACCGCCCAATCGAGGATGCGCCGCCTGGTCCGCTCGGGCGTACTGAACGACGGCGGCCGCGAGGTCGACCTCGAAAAGGTGGGGTACGACGTCGTCGGCTTCGTGACGTTGGAGGTGACCCACCGGGAACTCGACGGCGTGATCGGAGCCCTCCGCCGCATCCCCCAGGTCCTTGAGGTGCATGAAATTTCCGGGCGCGGCGATCTCTTATGCCGCGTGGTGGCCACCGACACGCACAACCTGCAAACCGCGCTTCGCTCCATCCTCAGAACCAAGGGCGTCATCCGCACGGAAACGGTCCTTGCCCTGCACACCCATATCCCCTACCGGACAGAGCCGCTGATCGGCAGGCTCGTGGACGCCGCCGAAACGGCCGGCGCCGTGAAACGCGTCAAAACGCAGGTTTCCACTGATTCGCCGGTCAGGGAAGCCGACTAGGATTCCAGAATGGATTGGCTCTCTTCTCTTCAGCACCTCAACTGGCTGGCCATACTCCTGGCCTTCATTTCCAGCATGGTCATCGGATTTGTCTGGTACATGCCTGCGGTCCTCGGTAGACGGTGGATGCAGGCTATCGGCAAGACCGAGGAAGACCTCAAGAAGATCGAGGGCGGCGCAGGAATCTGGATCCCCATGATGGTGGCCGCAGCATTCACAAGCATCCTGTTGGCCGTCCTCATCGGAAAGCTGGACGTGCAGGGAAGCTTGCACGCCGGTTTCTTTGCGCTGGTGATTGCGGTGGTCTTCCGCGTCGGCGGCCACGTCATCCACAACGGTTTCGCAGGCAGGCCGTCCGCCGTGACTCTCATCGACTCCGGCCATGACATCGTGGCCATGACTGTCGCCGGGGCAATCATCGGGGCGTTGCAGTAACAGGAGGAGAATAACCTCGTGACCATCATTGACAATGCCGTCTATGTGAACGGCATCCGGACCGCGACTCCGGAAAGCCTTGAGCAAAGCGTCGAAACACTCGCCGCCCATGGCGGAATGGTGTGGATTGGACTGTACCGGCCGGACGAGACGGAAATGGCGGCAGTGGCTGCCGAGTTCGGACTTCATCTGCTCGCCGTCGAAGACGCCGTCAACGCCCACCAGCGGCCCAAGCTTGAACGCTACGACAACAACCTCTTCACCGTCCTCCGGCCTGCGCGGTACGTAGACGCTACAGAGACCGTGGAGTTCGGTGAGCTTCACATCTTCACGGCATCCAGCGTTCGGTGGATGCCTTGCTGTCTGGAGTCGACATCCTGTGTTTCGACGAATTCCACGTGCACGATGTGGGTGACGGGATGTTCATCGCCAAGCTCCTCCGGACAGCGGCCCAACGGCGAGTCCCGCTCGTGGTGACTTCGAACTATCCACCGGATAAGTTGTTGCCGAACCGTCTGTGGCACGATCATTTCGTGCCGACCATCGGGGTGATCAAGGAGATGATGGACATCATGGAGATCGACGGAGACACCGATTTCCGGCGTTCGCCGGTTGCTGGTTCCGCTGCGCCACGGCCCAGCGGCTCCTCTGGCCTGGAGTCCTTCAGCAGGGGCAAGATCATTACTCCCGGAACGCCGGCGCAACTCGGAGCCTTCGGTTTGTTCCCGCCGGCGAAGTCACAAGAGCGGATCCTCACCCCCACGACGCAACGGCTCACCGTCAAAGCGGCTGACGACATGCTCTGGGTCAGTTTCACGGAATTGTGCGGCGGCCTCATGTCGACGGCCGACTACCTGGCGTTGGCGGAGGACTACGGAACGTGGGTGATCGACGGCGTACCCTCGCCAACGCTCGAGTCGACTGGCGGGTCCGCACCGGCCTGGCAACGGTTCAACAATGTCGTCGATGTCCTGTACGACCAGGACATCACGCTCTTCCTGGTGGGCCACGGCCCCTTGGACTGGGACCTGGCCCGGGATCCGGCCCACCGGACCAGCACCCAGCCCGTTGATCTGGCCAGAATTGCGAGCCGCCTGTCACTCCTGGGCCGGGTGGAAGACTCGACGCCCTTTGAAGAAGTCGAGGCCGGGGGCAGCTAAGCATGTCTTCCCCGCAGACACTGAGCGAAACCGAACGTCGCCTCGTGGCAGCTTGGGCCGCGGACTGTGCTGAGCGGGTCCTGATCTTGTTCGAGATGGAGGCCCCGACAGATGGCCGGCCACGTGATGCCATCGCCCGTACTCGGGCGTTTGCTCACGGTGAACTCGACGCCGCCGGTGAGATTCGCCGGCGCTTCGTTGCTGGTCGGGCCGCGAATGCAGTGAGCTCTCCTGCGGCTGTGGCGGCCGCCCGGGCGGCTGGACAAGCCACCGGCGTCGCACACATGGGCGCGCACGCTCTCGGCGCAGCCGCCTACGCCGCGAAAGCGGCAGGGCTGGCCGCTCCGGATCAGCCCACGGCCATCTCCGACGAGATCTCCTGGCAACTCGAGCACATGAATACTCAAGTGAAGGCGGCGCTTCAGCAGTTGCCGCCAGTTGGTGAGGACTCCGCGGGACCGCTCGGTTCCGGACTTCTCGCGTCGGGCCTTCTTGGGTCAATAATTCGGAAGATTCAGGCCGCTGTGGCCAGTAGCTCGCCACAGGAAGGTATCCCGTACGCGACCGGCTAACGGGACTGCTCAGCGGCTCTAGGCGCCCGGCCATAAGATTGCGAAATGACCTTCGCCCAGACGGTGGCCGTGACTTCCCACCGGAGCCGACGAGTGATTTCGACATGACGTGGGGGAAACGAATTGCAATCTGGGCATTGAGCGCCGCCGTTCTCTTCGGGCTAGGCGCTGTGGGCGTGCGACTTTGGATCGTCCACGAGATGACCTCGGATTGGACTCTGTGGCCCAAGGAGGTGCCGTCCAAGGTCCAGTTCGCGGGTCGTGACTTCAACTGCGGACCGAACCCTGCACCAAGCACCCGTACTCTCGACGGTCTGGGCTTGCGCGGGAAGACCGTCGGCGGCGCCGATATTTACACGGCCGAATCCGCCACGGGGCAGATCACGGTGACTTCGATCCTGGTCAAGACGGATACCGCGACCTATTCGTGCGGCATCATGGGCGGCCCAGCCCTGCTCCTGGACTCAAGCACTGCCGCACACTGAGAAACTCCCAGCCTCCAGGCACATTGCCTCACAGACGCCCTACGGCGAGAGCTGGGCTGGCCAACCAGGGCTGTGATGACGCCGAACGACAACGCCGGGACCCCCTTGTCACATAAGGAGTTCCGGCGCCGGAGCAAAAGTTCGTTGTTATACGCGTGACCTGCCGCGGATGAAGTGGAAAATCAGAACGACGACGGCAACAACCAAAAGCAGGTGAATGAGCCCGCCGCCGATGCCGCCGATAAAGCCGAGAAGCCAGAGAACGGCGATAATGATGGCTATCCAAAGCAACATGTGAGTCTCCTTCGTTTGTTCGCGTACCCAGGCCGGCGGCCTAGGGCATTCGTTACTAAGTATACTTACCAATGAGGGTAAGTGGGTGGATCAGTGCGGTTTTTCCATTTGGAAGCCGCACCGGGCCAGGACTGCGGCGACGAAGCCCGCTGTTGTGGACAGGACCCGGGCGCCGCCGCATTTAGGACAGTTGAAGGCAACGGCGAGGGTTTCGCGGCGGCGGTCCATGATGGTGATGGAGTCCACGACGAGGTGCAGATCGGTGTCGCAGGTTGGGCACCAGGGCTGCTTGCCCCGGGCTGGTGGGCGTCCAACGGGAGGTAGGTGCTCGAGATGGCGCTCATCGGTTCAGGCCAGGGCCGGGCAGCTTGCCAGAATGTAGTCGGCGGCGGCCGGGCCCGTCATTCGGAGCCCGTTGCCGGTGGGATGGATGCCTTTGGTCCTCATCGCTGCCAAAAAAGCGCTCTCGGGCTGCGGCGCGGACTGTTGCAGCAAGCACCAGCTCGTATATAGGCCGTAAAAGCGATCCCGCCCGAGAGGAGAATCGGACCGGTCGTTGGTGTTGATGGTGGGGTTCGGGCGGTCTGTGCGTTGTGCGCAGTCACGGGTTTCTGAAGCAGTACGCAGGGCCCGTGGCTGTGCACTGAAATCCGCTTCGTGAAACCTGTGTAGGAACTTGTCTACGATGTAGACTTTACGCGTAGACTACAAAGTAAGCAAGGTTTTTCCGCAGGAACCAGCGATGACGCGATCAGATGAGGATGGAAACCCGTGCCGCCCCCAAAGAGTCCGATGAATTCTTCAACTGCCGGCGAGAATGCCACCGGGGAGAAACCCAAGCTGAGCCGCGACCTCGTACTGTCCACTGCCCTTGCGCTGGTGGACGCGGAAGGACTCGACGCGCTCACCATGCGCCGTCTGGGGCAGGAACTGAGCCGGGATCCGATGAGTCTCTACCGGTACGCCGCCAATCGTGCTGCGCTCCTGGACGGAGTGACCGAGTTGGTCCTGAAGGAGCTTTCCATCTTCCCGGACCGCCCGGATTGGCAGGCACAGCTTCGGCAGATCGCCCATGACCTGCGCCTGTTGGCGCTGCGGCACCCGAACGTCGTGCCATTGCTCGTGACCCGCCCGTTGTCGACGCCTTTGGGCCTGCGCCCCTTGGGCACCCTGCGCCCGCTTGAGCAGATCCTCTCGTTGCTGATCGACGCCGGGTTCACCCCGGCCGACGCGCTGCACGTCTACCGGGCCTACTATGGGTTCCTCTACGGCCACATCCTCAATGAGCTGCAGGAATTCATCGTGGATCCGGACGAAAACGAAGCGCTGCTCCGCCTTGGTCTCCATCGTCTGCCGGCGAAAGAATTTCCCCGCCTCCGCGCCCTTGCCCCGGTGCTCGCGGACTACGACGGCGCTGCCGAACTGGACCAGGGCATCAGCATCCTGCTCGCCGGACTCGCAGCCCCCCTCATCCGCGAGAAGACCACCCCAAAGCAGTGACCAGGACACAGCCGCGGTTCGTTTCGAACCTTCCGGACCTCACCGATCACCGGCGCCCGGTCACACTCGATGCCGAGGACGCGGCGGCCACAGTCTGCGAAACGCTGACGCTCAACAATGTGGACCGAAGGATGGGACACGATGGACCTGTGACCACCCATGAGGAGCAGCTCTTCCTGGCCTACATCCACAAGAACCCCATCAACGTGCAAATACTCAAGCTGGCCCCGCTCCTTGGCGTCTCCGACTGGTGGTTGACTGCCGGGGCCTTGTTCCAGACCGTTTGGAACGTGCTGGAAGGGAAAGATCCCCAAGCCGGAATCCGAGATTACGACCTGTTCTACTTCGACGAGGACACATCCTACGCTGCGGAAAACGCGGTGATTCTGCGGGCGCGTGAGCTGTTCAAGGACCTGGGAGTCGACGTCGAAGTTCGCAACGAAGCCCGCGTACACCTTTGGTACGAGGAGCACTTCGGCGTTCGGGCGATCCCCTTCACCAGCACCACCGATGCGGTGGATCATTTCGCGGCGAAGACCTGCTGCTTCGCGGTCACCTCAGACGAGGCCGGCGCCCTCAGAACGTACGCCCCACATGGCTACGATGACCTGTTCGCCCGGAAGATTGTGCCGAACCCGATGCTCGCCCCTCAGGATGTGTACGAGGCGAAGACCAGACGCTGGGGGACGGAATGGCACACGCTGACGGTGCTCCCGTGGCCGGCATGAGTTGTACGTGCAGAGTGAGGTTCTTTTTATCGGTGGCCGGTTTGGCGTTCGGAAGAGCGCTAAGGCGTCTGGACCGCGTCCGTCATTGCGCGACACCAGGTCGTGTGCTCATCCATTCGGCCCGAAGTATTGAAAATACCTCCTTGTCGTAACGCCTGTCGTCGTAGACCCAGCTACTGCGAAGAACGCCGTCCGAACGCATGCGCAGTCGCTGCGCGACAGCAACGCTGCGGTCGTTGTCGGTGCGGCACCGCCATTCAACTCGGGACATCCCCCGCTCTACGAACGCCCACTCCATGAGCAGTTCGACCGACCGGATGATGAGGCCGCCTCCGACAGCATCGGGTTCGAGCCAGCAGCCGATCTCGCAAATGCCCCAGACGGGGTCAAACATGACAAACATCACGCCTCCAACGATCTTGCCGTCGTCCCAGAGGCCATAGATACGCGCTCCATCATTCGCGGTGGCTGTGGCGTAACGCTGAAGGGTAGCGCGGGCACCCTCGACGGTGTCGGTGACAAAGGTCGGTCCGACCCACGGCCGGATGTGGTCTCGTGCCCTGCTCATATGCTCGGCAAACGCGCCGGCGTGCCATGTCTCGAGAGGCTTCAAGACGACCCCGTCTCGTACGACCGTTTCAAACATAGTCTCTCCAAAGGTTTTCCAGTGTTTGGTTGCCACTGGGTGTTGGTGATTTCTCGGACGTGTGCGGCTCAGAACAACAAGACCAGCCCGACGCCGGCTGCCGCGGCTCCGACGCATGCCGCCATAGTGCCCACTCCGTTGAGAAGGGCCAGGCCGGTCCGGCCGGCTTGGACAAGCCGGACGGTCTCCAGGCTTGCCGTACTGAACGTCGTGTATCCGCCAAGGAACCCTGTGCCGAGAATCAACTGGAGAGATTCTGGAGCCTGATGTGCCATGACCAGCCCCGCCAGGATCCCCATGAGCAGCGAACCGGAGAGGTTGATGAAGATCGTGCCCAGCGGCAACGCAGTCCGGGCCCGGGAACGGACCACCCCATCCACCACGAAACGGGCGGCCGCACCTGCGCCGCCCGCGAGCGCTATGAGAAGGAGGGTCATGTCCGGGCCTTCGGCGTCCGTTGGGCAGACTTGTGCCGGAGCGCCCCAAGCCAAATACCCAGGGTTGTGGCCGCGACACCGCCTAACAGGCTGGCCACCAGGTACCACATGGCGTCCATCCCGCGTCCTGCTCCGAAGAGGTGCACCGAGTCCAGCGCCAGGGTGCTGTAGGTGGTGTAGGCCCCAAGGAAACCACTTCCGATGCCCAAGCGGGCAATCCGGCGGAGACCGGCGTCGGACCCGCTCCGTGCGAGCGCCTCGAGGAGCCAGCCAAGCGCAAGCGCGCCGGATAGATTGATAAGCAGGGTGGGCAGCGGCCACGCGTTTGGCGCAGGAAGGGCCATGCCGAACCCGTAGCGGCTCAAAGCGCCCAGGATTCCGCCGGCCGCGACGAGCAGAACGAACCACCCGTGCAAGTGGAGCGGGCGGGGCGGGTTCCGGTCCGGTGGCGCCGTCTGGGCTTTGGCTCCCGGCGGTGCGGTGCTGCTTTCCTTCATTGATCCCTGCTTGGGTCGTGACGGCCCAAGGGAATCATGAGCACGGGGCAGTTTTGGCGATGTGCCAAATGCAAGGCTACCGATCCGGTGACCAGTCCTTCAAACTTCGGGCCGAGGCCGTGTTCCTTGGTTCCCACGACGATCATGGAAGCGTTGATACTCGCCGCATATCGGCCTAGAGACCGGGCAGGTTCGCCGGCGAGGGTCACGAAGGTCCACCGCACGCCTGTTCCGTCGAGTTGATCCGCGATGCGGGATCGGAGCGACTCCGAGATGGCCGCGGCGTCGTCGTCGATTCCGTCGGGATCGATCGGCTGGGCCGCCAGATGCCCATCCCGGTCCCCTGCCGCCGGGAAGCTCGTGACATCAGCGAAGGCCAGGACCAGTTCCAACCCGGCGCTGAGCGCTACTTCCGCGGCTTTCTCGATCACCGCGACGGGCTGGTGCGGAAGCACCCCTGCCAGCACGGGACCGGTCATGCGGGCTGGGCTGCCCTCGGGCGGCCGCGTGTCCTCGCCGCGGGGGTTGCTCATGGGGTCCTCCAAATGTCCGGGGTGTCAGGATGCGGGTTCTTCAATCTTGCTCCAGTATGGGCTTCTGCGACTGGCGTTGTCCCAAGCGCTAAGCGAGAATGTCGATATGTGCGGTCGGTTCAGTGTCGGTTTCGAAGCAGACTATCTCTCGAGGAAGCTCGGTGCCGTGCTGCGCGGTGATACCGACTACCCCTCGCCGACGCTCCAGATCAACCCGACTGACCCCGTGGTCTTTCTGCGGGGACGGGCCGGGGACGGTTCGGTCGGCCGCGAGCTCGCTGCCGGCCGGTGGGGATTGGTTCCGACATTCTCCAAGTCCTTCGATTCGAAGGTACCCACCTGGAATGCGCGCTCGGAAACCGCCGGGTCAATCCCGGCTTTCAGGGCGTCCCTGCCCAAGTGGCGGGCTGTCGTTCCGGCCTCTGCCTACTACGAGTGGAAGAAATCGGGTCCCGGCCGCAAGGATCCCAAGCAGCGCTACATCGTCGAACCGAAGGACGAGCTGATTACCTTCGCGGGATTGTTTGCGCCATGGCGTGACGAGAGCATCGAGGACAAGTCCGCGCCCGGCGCATGGCGTTTGTCCTGCTCCATCCTGACCATGGATTCCCCTCCCGAGGGCGTTCACGAGCGACTCCACAATTTGCATGACCGGATTCCGGTTCCGATCTCTGCGGACATGATCGACGATTGGATAGACCCCAAGGAAACCAGGGGCCAGGCCTTGTTGGACGCCGTGCTGGGCGAGGCGTACGGCTTGTCGTCGGCGTGGACAATGAGGCCCGTGGAACTCGTCGAAGACAACACCAAGTTGGTGGACGTCGCGAACCCGGCTGCCTGACTCAACGCTCGTAGCGCAGTTCTGCCCTCACGTCCGTATCCTTTAGCCACGTCATTCTCGTGGCCGATCCGAAGGGATTCGGCCACCACTGGACCAGGACCTTGCCTTCCGACGTCCGGGTGACCATGGCCGGAACATATTGAAGGTACTTCGGCCAAACGAGCTTGGCGATAACGGGCACCCTTGAAACGGTCGATAACGGTTCTGTTTGCCGCGGAGGCGGGGCGCCGACTGAATTCAACGGCGCGGGGTATTCGGGCTGGTCAGGCATGCCCGAATACTACTGCGAGGCATCGACAATATGGAGGTCAGGAGATTCGAACTCCATAGCTCCATCATTCCGGCCACCGGGCATGCGACGGCCATTCCCCCATGCAGCTGGGAAATGGCCGCCACAGCCTAAGCCCACCTAAAGCCGGGTGTCGAAGGAGTCGCAGAACACGTTCTCGTTGAAGGTACCTTGGAACTCGGACTTGCCCTGGATTTTCTGGATGGCAGCCCGAATTGCCTCGCGGGTCCCCGCGTGGGCATTGATCGCCGTCTTGACCATCGGTACATCGATCAAGTGGTTCGGCTGGTTCAGCGAGACGAACACCGTGGGGACTTCCGTGACGTACCACGGGATTTCGGCCGCCATAGGGCTGGACCACTTGATGCGGATCGCCGCCTCTTGGGCAAAGCCCAAGACGCAAGCAAAGACGAACGCGGCATCGTACTTGTCCGCATAATCGCCGGTGGCTTCGTCCGAGATGACGCTCATGAAGTTCACGCCCGACTCCCCCGCAGCCTCACGTTGCTCCGCCGTCTTGAAGAGGTGAACCTCGAAACCGGCGGTTTCAAGTTCCTCCTTGACCGTATCCAAGTAGGCCAGCGGGTCCGCCCGGGTGAAATCGGAACCACCGGAGATGCCGTACAGGCGAATCCGCTTGTGCGTTTCCGGCGTGATGGGCAGGTTGCCGGCGGTGTCCTTGATCAGAGCGACGGTCTTGTCGGCGATTTCGGCGGCGACGGCGAGGTGGGCCGCGCTGCCGATCAGCCGCAGGGCCTCAGGGGACGGCGTCAATTCTTCCGGCAGTTTCTTGTGCAGCCCCAGGCTGGCCTTCAGCCCCAGAATCCGGCGCAGCGCGTCATGCAGGCGCTGATCGCTGATCACGCCTGATTTGTAGCCGTCCAACATGTACTGGAAGTCCTCCGCCGGGTTGCGGAAGAACAGGAACATGTCGCAGCCGGCGGCGATGGTGGCAGGAACAAGGTCCTTGCGCTTCTTGGCCTGGGTGAGGCCGACCATTTGGGATGCATCAGTGAGAATAAGCCCGTTGAAGCCGAGTTCGCCACGGAGCAAGTCCTGAAGGAGTTCCGGAGCAAGGGTGGCGGGCAGGATGTCCCTGTCTTCCGTCCCCGGACGGAAATGCCGCGTGAGCTCAGGCGCCCCGATGTGTCCGGCCATGATGGATTGGACCCCGTGGCCGATCATTTCCCGGTACACGTGCCCGTAGCTGGAATTCCACTCCGCGTACCCTAGCGTGTTGTACGAAGTGACCACGTGCTGGTCGCGTTCGTCCACGCCGTCGCCCGGGAAATGCTTGATGGCACAAACAGTGGGCGATTCGCTGATGCCGTCGAAGTACTCCTTGGCTCGCTCCACCACAATTTCCGGAGTGTTGCCGAACGCCCGGGTGGAGATGACCGTGTTGCGCCAGTTGCAGTGGATATCCACGATCGGCGCCAAGGCCCAATTACAGCCCAAAGCCGCGGTTTCCACGCCGGCCACCTGGCCCATTTTCCGGGCGATGGACTTGTCCGGGTGGGAACCGGCCTGGAGGTGGGTCGACACGAATGTTCCGTCGTCGCAGCTTCCGGCTCCTCCCATTTCCGGGTTGGAGGCCACCAGAAGCGGGATGCGTGTTTTGGACTGGGCATAGCGGATGTGTTCCTGGACAGCGGCGGACGGGCCCGGCCGGTACCGCATGCCACCAACGTGATAGTTCTCCAGCACACCGTCGAGGTACTCCGGGGAGTAATCGTTGTTGTGATTGATGAAGAGCTGCCCGATTTTTTCCTCGAGGCTCATGCCGCGGATGGTTGAGTCCACCCACGCGACGGCGTCGTCGTCGAGGTTGAACGGCGCCGCCTGGAGGTCGACGTCGAACTGCCGCGCCTGGGTGCCGGCGGTACCGGCGGGGCTGATGCCCGCCTGAGCTTTGGAACCTGCGACGGCCGCAATCCCGGCCAGCGCTTCGGCGACCACCTCGCTGACCGGGACGGCGATGTCCACAACGAACCCGGCCTCGTCGGCGTCGAGCGGTTCCAAGGTGGCGAGCTGCGAATCCAGCAGGGCAGGCGGCATGAAGTGGCCGGAACGCCCTTCTGTCCTTTCCCTAAGCACCTCTTTGCTGCCGTGCAGGTGCAGGAAGACGGTGTCCGGGGCTTTCTCACGAATGGCGTCACGGTAGCTGCGCCGGAGGGCGGAGCAGGCGAGAACCAGCCCGCCGTCGCCAGCGTTGGCGAGTTCGGTGCCGACCGTCGCAAGCCATGGCCAGCGGTCTTCATCGGTGAGCGGGGTTCCGGCGGCCATTTTGGCGACGTTTTCCACCGGGTGGAGCGAATCGCCGTCGAGGAACGGAACTCCCAGCGCCCGGGCGACGAGGTCCCCGATGGTTGTCTTGCCGCAGCCGGATACGCCCATCACCACAATGCGCCGTGGCTTTTCCGCGGCGGCGGTGGGCTCGCCAGCCACGCCCACGTTCCTACCAGTCATGGACGGTGCCGTCCACGAGGCGGTTGTAGGGCAGGTAGGCCTGCTGATACGGGAAGGAGTTGGCGGCTTCCTCGTTGAATTCGACGCCGAGACCCGGATTGTCGCCCGGGTGCAGGTAGCCGTCGGTGAAGGTCATGGACTGTTCGAAGACCGTGTTGGTCTTGTCCGAGTGCTGCATGTACTCTTGGATGCCGTAGTTGTGGATGGCCAGGCCAACGTGCAACTGCGCGGCGAAACCGACAGGCGAAATATCGGTCGGGCCGTGGAAACCGGACTTGATCTGGTACTGGGCGGCGAAGTCCATGACCTTTTTCAGAGGCGAGATCCCGCCGAAGTGCGTGGACGCGGCCCGGACGTAGTCGATCAGCTGTTCCTTGATGAGCGTCTGGAAGTCATACACCGTGTTGAAGATTTCGCCGATGGCAAGCGGTGTGGTGGTGTGCTGGCGCACAAGGCGCAGCCCTTCCTGGTTTTCGGCCGGGGTGCAGTCTTCGAGCCAGAACAGGTCGTACGGTTCCAGCGCTTTGCCAAGCTTGGCTGCCTGGATGGGGGTCATGCGGTGGTGACCATCGTGCAGCAGCGGGATTTCCGGGCCGAATTCGTTGCGCACCGCTTCGAAGACGGTGGGCAGGTGGCGCAGGTAGGCGCGGGTGTCCCAGTCCTCTTCCTGCGGGAACGCACCGCGGCCGGCGGGCTCGTAGTCGTAGCGCTCACCCGAAGCCTGCGCCTGGGCGGCCACGCCATAGACGGCCTTGATACCCGGGATGGCGGTCTGGATACGGATCGACTTGTAACCGAGCTCCAGGTGCTCCCGGACCGAGTCGAACAAGGACGGGATGTCCGCGCCCGAGGCGTGGCCGTACGCGCGGAGCCCGTTGCGGGAGGCGCCGCCCAGGAGCTGGTAAACCGGCAGTCCGGCGACCTTGCCCTTGATGTCCCACAGGGCCATGTCGACGGCGGCGATGGCGGCCATGGTGACCGGGCCGCGGCGCCAGTACGAGCTGCGGTACAGGAACTGCCAGGTGTCCTCGATGCGGTGCGGGTCCTTGCCGATCAGCAGCTGCGCAACGTGTTCCTTCAAGTACGCGGCCACCGCGAGTTCACGGCCGTTCAGGGTCGCGTCGCCGATGCCGGTCACGCCGTCCTCGGTGGTGATCCGCAAGGTCACGAAGTTCCGGGTAGGGCTGGTCACGAAGACTTCAGCAGCAATGATTTTCACAGCTGGTCCTTTCAGGGTTGCTGATCGAGGGCTGGCCTGGCCCGGATGCGACGTGCACCACAGGGCGGGTAAAGACGATCTTAGGATGGATGACAATTATTGGCAACCGGTTGCAGTATTATTTCGTCGAGATTTTTTCTGGCCCAGCGATTACCGCGGCGGTTTCCGCGGCGGCCCGCTCGGCGGGGGTTGCGGCTGCGCCCTCCGCGCTAAATGGCTCCTCGCCGGATGTTTCCAGGGAACGGCGCGCCTTGATCTCGCCCAGGATCTGGGCGTGGAACGCGTCGGTCAACTTGTACTTGGCCATGACGACAATCGCGAGGATGGTCATGATGGCGGGCAGCGCGCCTGCGGCAAACTGGATGGCCTGCAGGGATTCGGCGCTGTGCGTAGTGCCGGACTTGTAGCCGCCGGCCGCGAGTGTGTATGCGGCAAGGGCGCCGCCGACGGCTTGGCCAGTCTTGCGGGTGAAGGAGAACAGCGCGTAGGTGATGCCCTCAGTCCGGACACCGGTCTTCCATTCGCCGTATTCCACGGTATCTGCCTCCAGGGCCCACACCACGATGTTGACGGCCATGACGCCAAGCATGCTCAAGAGCAGACCGGAGAAGCCAACCCAGACCATGGAGGCCGGAGCAAAGAAGACGATTGCGCCACCGATGATGGCGAGGAAACCGGCAGCCACATAGATGGTCTTCTTGCCGAAGTTTCGGACCAGCCTCGGCATGACCGGAGCGAGGGCAAAGGTCACCACCAGCTGGACGATGGAGAGGACCGCGTAGAGATCCAGCCGCCCGAGGACGTCGCGCAAGTAATACAGCTGCACCGAAGACAGCGCCATGTAGCCGGTCAGGAAGAGGAAGGAGCTCAGGCACAGCATGAGCAGGGGACGGTTTGTCTTGAGTGTCGCCATGCTTTGCTTGAAGGAAACCTTGGGCACCGCACGGTGGACCCGCTCCTTGGCGGTCAGGAACGTGAAGAAGTACAGCGCTGCGCCGATCACGACGAAGACCAGAGTGATGATGGTGAACGTGGACTGCAGGTTTGCGCCGGGCTTGATGAGCGGAGCAACGAAGATGCCCAACGCAGAACTGACCAAAAGAGCGCCGACCATGCGGGCTGAGCCCAGCTTGGCTCGCTCCCCCGGTTCTTGTGTCATCGCGCCGGCCAGCGAACCGTACGGGATGTTCACCAGCGAGTAAGCCAGGCCCAGGGCCGCGTATGTCACGTAGGCGTAGAGCAGCATCCCCGTTTCGCCGACTTGCGGAATGGAGAAGGCCGCGACGCTCAGAAGCAGCAATGGGATCGAGCCGAACATGATGAACGGGCGGAATTTTCCGAAGCGCTTGCTGTAGGCGCGGTCAACCAGTCGTCCGGCGAAGACATCGGCGAAAGCGTCGAAGATCCTCACGGTAAGCAACAGGGTGCCGGCGGCCGCCGCGGATATGCCCGCGACGTCGGTGTAGTAGACAAGGAGGAACATGGTGGCAGTAGTGAAGGCAAGGTTGTTGGCGGCGTCGCCAGCCCCATAGCCGAGGATGCTGAGTTTGCTGAGCTTGTTCATTGCGGGCTCCTTTACCCTTGCCGGTACCCCATGTTCCGGCTTGCGATGATGGAAAAGCTTCGGCCGAACCAGGCCTGAAATTGTTGAAGCTTGATGTAATTCTAATCGCTCTGGCAACCATTCGGCAAGCGGTTGCCAAATGTTTCCATAGAAACTTTTCAACGCCAGTGCAGTCTCAATGCCCGCTCAGAAGAAGCGAGCGAGCGTTGGGGGAAAATGCCATATAAGCGAGCGAGCGTTGGGGGAAAATGCCATATAAGCGAGCGAGCGTCGGGGGAAAATGCCATATAAGCGAGCGAGCGTCGATCCTTCGCAACGCCCGCTCACCTATGGCGGGTGACTGGCAAACGCTCGCTCACTTGTCAGGGGCAAAACGACGGCGCCCGTTGCCTTCACAAGGAAGGCAACGGGCGCCGTCGAAACTGCCTGTCGGATTAGCTGAGGTTTCCAGCGACCGCGAAGGTCTCGGCCAAACGCTCAACGAGGTCCACGATCGCCGGGTCGGCAACCAGGTCCGGATCCACTAGCCCTAGCAGAGCTTCGAGCCGGGGACGGGCCGGGAGGAGGTTCGCGGCGGCGATTTCTGCCGCTTGCGGGTCCTGGAGACCCGTTGCCGTGGCGGTGTAGGCAGTCCAGGCCGCGATCATCCGGGCAGCCGCTTGGCCGCTGCGGCCGGCAGCGCGCTCGGCGCGGAGCACCGGCAGCGCCCGCATGCGCAGCTTGGTGCTGCCGTCCATGGCTATCTGGGCCAGATGGTGGGCGATCCGGGAATTCCCGAAGCGTTCCAGCAGGGCAGCCCGGTACTCGGGGATGCGCAAGTCATCACCATGCAGGCTGGCTGCGGCCTCATCCCAGAAGTCCTCTACCGCCCGTCGGCAGGAATCGTCGGCGAGGGCTTCGGCCACGGTCTTGTGTCCGCGCAGCTGGCCGGCATAAGCGAGGAGGGAGTGTGCGCCGTTGAGGAGCCACAGCTTGCGGTGCTCGTACGGCTCGATCTCGTCCACGAAGACGGCGCCCGCGTCTTCCCAGTGCGGGCGTCCCGCTGGGAAGTCCCCGCTGAGGACCCAGTTGCGGAAGGACTCGGCGACCACGGGTGATTCGTCGCGGTATCCGCAAGCGGAAGCGACGGCGTCGATATCGGCGTCCGTCGTCCGCGGCGTGATGCGGTCAACGGAAGTACTGACAAAACTGATGTTGGCGTCGATCCAGGCGGCGAGTCCGGCGTCGAACGCTTTGGCCATCCCCATCACGGCGCTTCTGGCAACGGTCCCGTTGTTGGAGAGGTTGTCGCAGCAGACGACGGCGAGTGGACCGGCGTCGGCGTCGCGGCGCGCGGCGAGGCCCAGCACCAGGCGGCCCAGCGGCGTCGTCGGCTTGCCGGAAGCAGAGCCGCCAGAGAGCACGGCGAGGTCCGCGACGACGTCGGGCGCCTGGTTGTCCAACTTGCCGTCGGCCCCAAGCCGGTAGGCGGCCTCAGTAATGGTGAGCGTGATGAGCGAAGTCAGCGGCGCTGCGACAACTTCGACAAAACGCTCGACGTCGGCACCGTCGACGGCCTCGACAATGCTGCCGATGACTTCGAATGAATCACCCGCATCCGAACGCTCGACCACGGTGTACAGGCCGTCCTGGGCGGCCAGGACTTCTGCGGCATCCGGGCGGCGGCCGGTAAAGGAGGCGATGCCCCACTCAGCCGCGTCGCCTGCATGCTGGGTGTACCAGGCCTGGTGTGATCGATGAAAGGCTCCCAGTCCCATGTGCACAATGCGCACCGGGGCTTTGCCGATTGGCTTGATGGCACGGCTCAGGCGGGGAAGATCCGCAGTTTGCTCGGGTTCGTTGCTCACAGCTTGAAGACCCTTCGGGGTGAGGAGTCGACGACGTCGACGATGATTTCATGGGCTCGGTCTTCGCTGACACGGTGCTCGGCCACGAGGCGGGCGAGGAAGGACGCTTCGATCCGGCGGGAGGCGTCGTGCCGGGCCGGGATGGAGCAAAACGCGCGGGTGTCGTCGATGAAGCCCGAGGACCGGGAGAAGCCGGTTGTCTCGGTAACGGCGGAGCGGAAGCGGAGCATGGCATCCGGTGCATCGAGGAACCACCACGGAGCGCCGAGGTACACGGAGGGGTAGAACCCAGCCAGCGGCGCCAGTTCGCGGGAGAACACCGTCTCGTCCAGGGTGAACAGCACCAGGTGGAAGTCCTTGGCCGTCCCGAAGTCTTGGAGCAATGGCCGGATGGCTTCGGTGTAGTTGGTGGCAAACGGGATGTCGTGGCCGGTGTCCGCACCGTAGGCGTCGAAGGTGGGCTGGTGGTGGTTGCGGAAGGAACCCGGGTGGATCGTCATGACCAGGCCGTCTTCGACGGACATCCTGGCCATCTGGTACATCATGTGGGCTTCGAAGGTGTTGCGGTCCTCGGCCGTGGCTTTGCCGGCGCGCGCAAGCTCGAAGATCCGCTCGGCGTCGCTCCGATCCAGCTTGAGCGTCGCCGGGGTGAGGACGCCGTGGTCCGCGGAGACCGCGCCATGGTCCACGAAATAACGACGGCGGTTTTCCAGGGCCTTGAGGTAGCCGGTATAACCGGTTGCGCCGTCGCCGGCGGAATCGACAAGCCGCTCAACGTTGGCACTCCACGCCGGGTGGGCGATGTTCAGGTAGGCATCCGGACGGAAGGTCGGCAGCACGCGGCCGTTGAAGGAGGGGTCCTCGGCGATGGCCTTGTGGCTGGCGAGGCTGTCCAGGGGATCGTCTGTGGTGGCAAGGACTTCGATGTTGAAGTCCTTGAAGAGCTGGCGGGGACGGAAATCAGGCTCGACGAGCTTGGCGGCAATGGCGTCGTAGCTGGCGTCGGCAGGCATCTCGCCAAGGTCCGCGCCGAGCTTGAACACGCTGTCGAATTGCGTACGCAACCAGTACCCGGAGGCAGTGCCTTCGAAGAGGGGCCAGGCCTGGACGAAAGTCCGCCAGATCTCCCGCGATTCGGAGGGGTTGGCGCCTCCCGAGAGCAGCTTACCCATGGGGACGCCGCTGGCGTGGATCAGCCGGGTGACGTAGTGGTCCGGGCTGACCAGGAGCGCGGCCGGATCAGGGAACGGCGTGTTGTGCTCGATGACGGCGGCGTCAACGTGGCCGTGCGGAGAGATGATGGGCAGGTCCTGGACGCGCTCCAGAAGGGAGCGCGCAATGCTGCGCGTTCCGGGATCCGCGGGCAGGAGCCGGTCAGGATTGGCTGCGATCGACTGTGACATAGGTCAATTTTCAGTCGGAAGAATCAATCTGTCAACCGGTTGCCAACTATTGCCATGTCGTTGCAACTTCCCCCGGGGATCGCTTGAAGCTACGCGATCAGCCGTCCGCTGGAGCCGCGCACCACGAGCTCCGTGTCCACGCGAACTGCTCCCGCGGGCCCATCCTGGCCGAGCAACATGTCCAGCAGGAGGGCGGCAGCGCGGGAACCGCACTCCCGCAACGGCGACCTCACGGTGGTGAGCGCCGGCGTCGTGAAGTCTGCCCCGAAGATGTCGTCGAAACCCACAATGCTGATCTGATCCGGGACGTGTATGCCGGCGGCCTGAAGCTCCTGCATGAGGCCTATGGCGAGGAGATCGTTGTAGGTGATCACCGCCGTCGCACCACTCGCCAGGACGTCGCGCGCAACTTGGCGGCCGCCGTCGACGGTTGGCTTGGAAGATTCCAAGCGGACCGCCCCCAATTTGTACCAATCGCAGGCAGCTCGGACGCCTTCCCAGCGGCGGCGCGACATCCAGGACTGCGGCGGCCCCGCAACATAAGCGAGCTGCTGGTGGCCGTTGGCGGCGAGGCTCCGCACGGCCTGGTTAATCCCCTTGTTGACGTCCGGGACCACGCATGGCACTCCCTCTATTTCGCGGTTGATCACTACCACTGGCTTGTCCGCGGCCAGGGCACGGATCTTTTCGTCGTCCATGCGCGGACTCGCCAAAATGAGGCCGTCCACCGTGCTCAACATCCTGCGGGCCGCAATGAGTTCGGTTTCAGGCGACTCTGCAGACTCGGCCAGCACCAGGGTGTAGTCCCGGGCGGACCCCGTGGTTTCCGCACCGCGGATAATGTCGAAGAACGTCGGGTTGGTGATATCCGCGACGATCAGTCCGATCGTCTGGGTACGGCCGGTGGGAAGTGCCCGGGCGAAAGGGTTCACCTGGTAGTTCAGCTGCTCGGCGGCATCCTCGATGATCTTCTGGGTCTTGGCACTGACCCTGCCCGGTTTGCTCAACGCGCGCGAAACCGTGGATGGGTTGACTCCCGCGAGCCTCGCGATGTCGTAGATGGTGGGCGAGGATTTCTCCCCGCGGCCACGCTTGGCGGGGAAAGTTGCTGCTCCGGAATTCGTCGCTTCAGTCACGGCTCCATCGTAATCTGGCTTGGCAACAAAAGCAGGACGGTTGCCAAACCATTCGGCCGGCGACCGCCCTGCTTAAATGCCCTGCTTGAGTGCCCCGCTATCTAGGACCGCTCGGCGAACTTGCCTTCTTCGCTGATGCGCTTGTTGAGCTCGCGCATGTACTCGTCCTCGTCGAAGTCCAGGGGGACTTCCCTGCCGGTCCAACTCGACAGGTGGATGGCGTTTGCCAGGCGGACGCCCTTGATGCCGTCCGAGCCGGGCGCCAACAAAGGAGTGCCGTCCAGGATGTTGGCCGCGAAGTTCTCCAGGACGCCCGCGTGCTGTCCGCCCCAGGCCGACTCGAACTCGATGACCTCGGTGGTGTAGTAGTCCTCGGCCTTCAACTCGCCCATGAAGAGCTTGCGGACGTCGTCCATGTCCATGCCGTCGCTGAGTTCGCGCTCGGGCTTGACCAGGCGGGTGACCGTGGCGGTCTTGCTGTTTTCCACCACGATCTTGCCCTGATCACCCAGGATCTCGAAGCGGTCTGTGCCCACGAGGTCGTGCGTGGCCGTAACGAAGACGCCGCTGGCGCCGTTGCCGTAGTCCACGACGGCGGTGACCTCGTCTTCGACGGCGATGTCCCGGCGGAATCCGTACGCCACCTTGGAGTAGACGGACTTCGGCACGCCGCAGATCCACTGCCACAGGTCGAGCTGGTGGGGTGCCTGGTTGACCAGGACACCGCCGCCTTCGCCGCCCCACGTGGCGCGCCATTCGCTGGAATTGTAGTAGCCCTGCGGACGCCACCAGTTGGTGATGATCCAGTTGGTGCGTCGGATGGCACCGATCTCGCCGTTGTCGACGATCTCCTTCAGCTTCTTGTAGAGCGGGTTGTTGCGCTGGTTGAACATGATGCCGAAGGAAAGCTCGGGTTTGGAGGCCGCGAACTCATTGAGCTCCTTGACCTGCTTGGTGTAGACACCTGCAGGCTTCTCCACGAGGGCGTGAATGTTGCGCTTGAGCGATTCGATGCCCATTTCCGGGTGCAGGTAATGCGGCACGCACGTGACGATCGCATCGACGTCGCCGCTTTCAAGCATGGCGATGTAGTCGTCATAGAAAGGCGCATCGGGGTACCGGGAGGCTGCCAGTTCCTTCTTTGCGGAATCGGTGTCGCAGATCGCGCCGATCACCATGTTCGGGACCATTCCGTCAGTGATGAACTTGGCGTACGTGCCGCCCTGCTGGCCCAGGCCGATGATGCCAAGGCGTACTTTCTTGCTCATGAGTGGATCTCCGTTGTTGTGGGATTAGAAGAGGTCGGCGTGGCCCATGGCCACCAGGTTGTCGTAGGAAGTCTGCAGCGCTTCCCACACCGTGCGGCCGTAGAGCTCGTCCTGCTCCACGAGCAAGTACTCTGCGCCAGCAGCCTGGGCCGCGGGAATGATGGACGGGAAGTCAAGGTTGCCTTCCCCTACTTCGGCGAACTGGACCACGTTCTTGAACTCGGCCATGAAACCCGCGATGTCCCCCGTTTCCAGGAGCCCGAAGGCCTGCTCCGGCAACTCGCCGATCCTATAGTCCTTCAGGTGCACCATGGCAGTACGTCCGGCGTATTTGGCAAGGGTCCGGACAGGGTCCAGGCCGCCGCGCTGCACCCAGTGCACGTCGATTTCCATGCCCATGGCCGGGGAGTTTTCGGCAATGATGTCCAGCATGTATTTGCCTTCGAACTTGGCGAACTCGATGTGGTGGTTGTGGTAGTACAAACCGACGCCGTACTCCCGGAGCCGATCGGCGTATTCGTTGGCTTGCTTCGCGAAGTCCACCGCGGCGTCGATCGACTTCATGGCCGGGAACGGCATCATGCCAATCCGCAGGAGGTGCGTGTCAAGTCGCTTTGCGTCGTCAACGATCTTGTCGAAGTGGTCCTTGAGGGAGTCCCCCGGCATGCCTTTGGGCGTCTCCATGGCGACCGAAAGCGCCGCGATGTCCATGCCCAGTTCGCTGCGGGAGCGGTCCAGATCGGCAACGTTTTCCGGTGTCATCGGGATCTGGGAGATTTCGACGGCGTTGTACCCCATCGCGCTGACCTTGCGAAGCGTTTCAAACGCCCCGGCTTCGGCAAAACTGCCCTTCAGCATCATTGCCTGTACGCCGATTTTTGCCACTTTGTCCTCCATTAGTTCCGGGCCTTCATGGGCCGGGTGGTTAGCCCACTTGCCCGGAAATCTCCGGGTAGCTCTGGGCATAGATGTCTTTGACGATCCTGAGTGACTTTTCGGCTTCCGCTGGGCTGATCCAGAACGGCGCAGGATCCCCGAGCTTGGCGTAGAAGTCCTTGATCAGGAGCTCGTGCGATACGCCCCAATACGCGCGCCCACCCGATTCCAAGGACCGTTCCGGGATGGTTTCCACGGTGCCGTCGGCATAGCTGACAACAAGGTCGCCCCTGAGGCTGAGGGTGGCCTTTTCGGTCACGATTTCCAGCGTGACAGGTGCATTGGTGGCGTTGGCCAGGGTGGCGTAAAAGACGCTGGTAGCACCGTTGGAGTGCCCGGCAATGAATTCCGCAGTGTCCTCCACCTCGATCACGCCGCCCAAAGAGCGGGTGGAGGCGTGACCCTCCACCTTGGTTACGTCACCTACCAACCACTGGAGCAGGTCTACCGTGTGGATGGCCTGGTTCATCATGAGGCCGCCGCCTCCTTCAGCCCAGGTGCCGCGCCACGGCCTGTCACGGTAATACTCGGCCGTCCGGTGCCACATCACGGTTGCCGAGGCGCCGAGAACCTGACCCAGTCCGCCGTCGTCGAGCAGTCTTCGCATGGCCTGCGACGTCGCGTTGTAGCGGTTCTGGAAACACATGGCGATCTTCGCCGTGCTCTGTTCCGCCGCTTCGACCAGCCGCCGCCCCTCTTGGAGAGTGTGGGCGAGCGGCTTCTCGACAATCACGCTCACCCCGCGCTCAAGGCAGTCTGCAGCCAGTGAGGCATGCAGGTGGTGCGGCGTGCAGATATGCACGACGTCGGGCCTCACCGCATCGAGCATCTCCAGGTGGTACGCGTACCCGGCCGCGCCGTAGGCGGCGATTGCCGCCTGGAGACGTCCGGCGTCGGTGTCGCAGACCGCCACGAGTTCAACGTCGTCCATCTTGGCGATTGCTCCGAAGTGCACGTTCGACACATCGCCGCAACCGATGACTGCTGCTGTAGGCATTCTTCTCCCTTGAAAGATGTTTTCCTTTGAACCTACAGGCCCTCAGGCGAGGGCAACACCGTTCTTGGCTGCAAGTGCCGCAAAGGCGCGCGCCGCAGCGCCGAAGGCTACGGGTCCGGAGAATCCGCCCAGTTCGTGGGTGCTTGCAAGGTGAGGTTCGAGGGAAAAGAAGCCGGAAAAGCCATCGGCCTGGAGCGCGGCGATGGTGGCGTCCAGTTCGCCGTCGCCTTCGCCGGCAGGCACTACTTCACCGGTACCGGCGACTGCATCCTTGATCTGGAAGTACTCCAGGTAGGGGCGCAGCACGGCATAAGCCTCCGTGTACGGTTTGACGCCCACCTGGACAAAGTTGGCGCTGTCCCAGGCCACGCGCAGCGCGGGTGAAGCGACGGTCTCCATGATGTCCAGGACTCGCTCGGGCGTATCACCGTAGATGCCCTTTTCGTTTTCGTGCAGGAGGACGACGCCGGACGCGGCCGCCTCGTTCGTGAGTGCAGTCAGGCGCTCCATGACTGAATCGCGGATGTCTTCGTGGCTCTGCCCTTCGGCCCGGTAGAAGGAGAAGATGCGGATGTACTTGGTGTCGAGGACCTTGGCCACTGAAGTGATCTGGCGCAGCCGGGCGAGCTCATGTTCCATTGGAACACTGACGTCGATCTTGCCGATGGGGCTCGCGACTGCGGAAACCTTCAGGCCCTTCTCGTCCAGGATGGCCTTGAGCCGCTCGACCGCTTCGGGCTCAAGTTCTGAAACATTGGTGCCCCATGCGCTGCGCACTTCAATATGGCCGGCACCGAGGGCCAGCAAGACGGCGGCCTGGACCGCGGGATCGGGATCTACTTCGTCGCCGAAACCGGACAGGCTCCACACGGCATTGGTTTCAGTCACGGAAATCTCCTTTGGATCCGTTCGCCCGCATGGCGGCGTATGGCGCCAAGTGCTAGTTCGCGGGCATGCGTTCACCTCGAGTCTAGTCAGCTACGCACCGGATTGACAACCGATTGCCAAATATTGGCAACTTCCAGACGGATGTCCGTCAACCTCAAAACAGGACGACTGGCTTGTTTCCCGGTAGTGGTGTTTCTCATCGGGCTGCTTCTTATTCCCCACGAAGCCCTCGGGAGATTCTCTTCCGCCAGCAGGGTCCTCACGTGGGGTATCGATCCGATAGGCGCAACCCCGTCCGGCGTTCTGGCCCTGTTCCTTCCGACCGGTGCCGTACTCGCCGTCCCGAGCTCCGGCGTCGTGATTTCAGCTTGCTGGATTGCTTCCTCCGCTGCCGTTCGAGAATTGCCGCTCCTGTCCGAGATCGAACAGTGCCCCGAATGAGCCGTCGTCAGGCCGGCGCTCCCTCCGTCTGGGCAGTGATCGGGGCAGCGATGTCCTCCAACGACCGCCTCGCAGCCTCAACCCCGAATACGATCTCGACGACGCCGGCTGCAACCATCAGAACTGCGCCTATGACATAGCCAAAGGCCACTGACGGGATTCCCTCTCCAACGAATCGACCGAACAGGATGGGGCCGATGATGCCGCCAATACCGGTGCCCACGGTGTAGAAGAACGCGATGGCCATGGCCCGGGTCTCCATTGGGAAGATTTCGCTCACTGTCAGATACGCGGAACTGGCGCCCGCTGAAGCGAAGAAGAAGATCACCATCCAGCAGGCGGTGAGCCAGAAAGCATCAAGCGCTCCGCTGGAGAAGACGAACGCCGTGATGGCAAGCAGGACACCTGACGCGATGTAGGTACCGGAAATCATCGTGCGGCGCCCGACGCTATCGAAGAAGCGGCCCAGGACGAGCGGGCCAAGGAAATTGCCGACAGCGATCGGGACCAGCGTCCATGGGGCAAGGTCGCTGGGGACGTTCAGCAATTTTGTCAGCACGAGCGCATATGTGAAGAACACCGCGTTGTAGAGAAACGCCTGGCCAATGAAGAGCGACAGACCCAGGACGACCCGCTTCGGGTAGCGCTGGATCGCCGTCTTGATGATGACGCCGAAGCCAATTGACTTGCGCTGACGGACTTTGAGCGTCTCGTTGACCTCGGAAAGCTTCTCCCCCGCGGCCTCCTCGACGTCGTCCTCGATCTTGCGGACGAGCTGATCCGCCTCTTTGTCGCGGCCGTGGATGAACATCCAACGCGGAGACTCAGGCACGTTGCGCCGCACGAGCAGGATCAGCAGGCCAAGAAACGCCCCCAGGCCGAATGCGAGACGCCAGCCGATGCCGGGCGCGAAGAAGGCTGGGTTGAGCAACAGCACGGAGAGCGACGCACCGAAGGCCGTCCCAAGCCAGAAAGAGCCGTTGATGGCCAAATCCACGACGCCGCGACGGGCGGCGGGGATGAGCTCGTCTATCGCCGAATTGATCGCCGCGTACTCCCCGCCAATGCCCGCTCCGGTGAAGAAGCGGCAAATGAAGAACCACATCGGGTTCAGGGAGAACGCAGTCGCCACGGTGGCAAGCAAATACAGCCCGAGGGTGAGCAGGAAGAGCTTCTTCCGCCCGAACCTATCCGTGAGATGGCCAAAAACGAGGGCCCCGACGCAGGCGCCGGATACATAGACCGCGGCAGCCACGCCAATGTCCGCAGTGGACATGCCGAGACCGCCATTCGGCTGCGTGAGGCTGTCGCCAATCGCCCCAACGATGGTGACCTCGAGTCCGTCCAGGATCCAGACGGTGCCGAGACCGATGACGATCATCCAATGCCATCTGGACCAAGGGAGGCGATCCATTCGGCCGGGGATGTTCGTTTCGATGACGTCGCTTGCTGCACCTCTCACTGCTGACATGGCCCTCCTCCTTGAGTAGATCATCAGTATGCTTTGTATATGCCGTTGACGGAAGCGTCTCCGGCGCTGGGCGCCGAGAGAACAGCTGCGATTCGCTATGGCACAGAGGCCCACGTGCTGCCAAGATGGGCTCCATGGACCCTCTTGACATGGCGACACCCCCTCTGGCCGAACCGGTTGTGCTGGTTGTCATGGGCGTTTCGGGCTCCGGCAAGTCCACGGTTGCCGCGCTCCTGGCCGGTCGACTTGGCTGGGCCTTCGAGGAAGGCGATGCCTTGCATCCCCAAACAAACATCGACAAGATGGCTGCGGGACATCCGCTCACGGATGAGGACAGATATCCCTGGCTCGAGAAGGTTGCCGAGTGGGTCGACCGGAGGCTGGATAACGGGGAAAACGGCGTCATTACTTGTTCGGCGCTCAAACGGTCTTACAGAAACATCATCAATCGCCGAGGTTCAGGTGTCGTCTTCGTTTTTCTGTCCGGGACGCCCGAGACCATCAGCGCACGGCTGGCCGAACGCCACGGCCATTTCATGCCCGCCAGTATGTTGGGGAGTCAGTTCGCGGACCTTGAGGAACTGTCCCCGGGTGAGCCCGGAATCCGGATAGACGTTGGTCCGGCTCCAGGAGTGATTGCCCAACAAATCATGGACAAGTTCGGCCTGCGGCCGAGCGGAACAGGACGAGAACCATGAACGGAATCTCCATCCTCAACAGGCCCTTCGCCGGGGCCGCCACCGATGCAACCACGGACGCGATGCATCAACCGTGGAACGGCCACGACACCCAAGTACTTGTGGTGGCGGCCATTGGCATCGCTATAGTCGTCTTACTGATCGTCTGGGCAAAGATGCATGCTTTCCTGGCTTTGAGCATCGGCGCCCTCTTCGTCGGCATTGCCTCGGGTATCGCCTTGGACAAGGTCACCACGTCCTACGAAAACGGCGTGGGCGGCGTGCTGGGCTACGTTGGTGTGCTCATCGCGCTGGGAGCCATGCTGGGCAAGCTGTTGGCTGATTCCGGCGGCGCGGACAAAATCGTCGACACGCTTCTCCATGGTCGGCCCGCAACGCTGCCTTGGAAGATGGCTCTCATCGCCGGCATCATCGGCATCCCCATGTTCTTCGAGATCGGGCTCGTGCTACTCATTCCCGTAGTGATGCTGGCTGTGCACCGTTCCAAGGGTCCGGCCATGCGCCTTGGCATTCCGGCCCTGGCCGGCTTGTCGGTGCTCCACGGGTTCATCCCGCCGCACCCGGGCCCGTTGGCGGCGATCGGCATCCTGCACGCCAATGTCGGTGTGACTCTTGCTTTTGGCCTGCTGATCGCCATTCCAACGGTCATCATCGCAGGTCCCCTCTTTGGCCGTCTCGCAGCAAGGATCGTGCCGATCGGAGCCGCTGGCGCAGGCCTGGCAGTCACAGTCGGATCCGGCGAGCACGCTGAACCGGCCAGGCCACAAGGCCCCGGCGCGAAAGCCGCCAGTTCACACCGCGACTCGCCGGTAGGCAAGGCACAGGATCCGCAAGCAACGCGCAGCCCGTCCTTTGGCTGGACCTTGGTGACCCTGTTGTCGCCGTTGGTGCTCATGCTGATCAAAGCCGGGGCAGACATCTGGATGGACAAGAGCGCCGCACTCCGTCCTTTCCTGGACTTCATCGGTGATCCGGTCTTTGCCCTGCTCGTGGCCGTGCTTCTGGCAATGGTGACCTTCGGTACACGGGTCGGCTTCTCCGCCTCCATCCTGACGAAGAAGATCGGCGAGAGCCTGTTGCCGATTGTCGGAGTCATGCTTATCGTCGGCGCCGGGGGCGGCTTCAAGCAGGTACTCGTCGACGGCGGTACCGGAACCGCGATCGCCAAGATCGCGGTAGCTGCCAGCCTGTCGGCCCTGGTGCTGGGCTGGATCATCGCAGTGCTGATTCGCCTCGCCACTGGCTCGGCGACTGTTGCTACGGTGACAGCCGCTGGCATCATCGCACCGCTGGCAACCGGCTTGTCGCCCGCTCAGCTAGCGCTGGTAGTGCTCGCCATCGGTGCCGGCTCGCTGTTCTTCTCCCATGTCAACGATGCGGGCTTCTGGCTGGTCAAGGAATACTTCGGACTGACAGTAGGCCAGACGATCAAGACCTGGTCGGTTATGGAAACGATAATTTCCGTCGTGGGATTCGGATTCACCCTGCTGCTATCGGTTTTCGTCTGATCCCAAGCCGGACGACGGCCTTCCATTGGTTTCGGCCAATCCCCTCCGCACCTCGCTTACGACTTTGAGTCGGCCCTGTGTGCGCAGATAGCCTGGACTTCGCCAGTCTTCACGCGGAGTTCAGATTGCCGCAACTTTCCGGACGTACGCTTGCAGGAAAGAAGATGTCTCGGTGTTCAGGCGGGAGAAGAGCCATGGGCGGAGCGAGTTTTCGCAACGACTCACGGATTCCAGGAAGATTTGGACAGAACAACCTAGGGCCGAACCAGTTGCTGCTGATCCACTTCGACCGGGAGATCATGCTCTCCGTTCGCGTGGGCGAGCATCTGCGTGGCCAGGGCGAAATCCTGGTGGGCTTCACCGCAGACGACTTCTTAGCCGGAAGTGTGCGATGTCTGGGCATTCGGTTCCGTGGGCGAAGGGTCCTGGGATCGTTCGACCTGCTGCGCGTATCGTCTGCCGCGCGCTTCAGCGGGTCGTTCGGGCGGGTAGACGGGTCAACTGATGCAACGTTCTTACTCGACGATACGGTTTCGGCGCTTTTCCCGGCGGCAGGACTCAAAGAATTGGATATCGGGCGGCTGTATCCGTTCAAGGTACGTGATGGCAGGCTTACTGGTGAGAGCCTTGGATTCGCACGCCTCGGCGTCGAAAGGTGACGCCGGACTACGGTTTTTGCGCAGCCAGTTCCCTGACAAGGTTTACGCCGGGGGCCCCCGATTCGGAGGTCACGGGGCGGAGCGACGGGAGCATCTGGGTGGGCGGCAAACCGCCGTTGTCCATTTGACGGCCGCTGTCTCCGACGGCACCGGCGATGAGCTTGACGAGTGACGGGGACGGGCCA
>NZ_JBFRHB010000020.1:0-87746 GCF_052115645.1 Arthrobacter sp. 2MCAF14
CGTAGTCAGGTCAGGAGGCAGGAAGGTAGCGTGGGACACGTCGAGGTCTTCCGGATGGGCAGTGTAGGAACTTCCATCATCGGAAGACCTCGACCCCTATCCGGCCACCGACGCGCCCACCCCCGCTACACCCTCAAATGCGATGAGCCGCTTAACATTCTGGTCGTCTTTTACAGCATCCTGGGTATGCGAAGAATGGAAAGGATTGCACGCCATGAAGTGGCTGCTTAGATTCATCGTCGGGCTGACAGTCTCTTTTGTTGTCACCATGATCGTCGTTGTCGCAAGTTTCATCACCACGATGTTCTCTGCGTCAGAAATAGGAGTCAGGAAATTTGGCCTGTTCGGCGCGCTCTTCTTCGAGCCCCATGCACAGCCCGACGGGGCGACCGCATTGGAAATCGGGGTGTCGAACGGCGCGCCCATCGCTTTTGTCTTCGCGGCATCGCTGGTCTTTTATGTTGTCGTTGCATCAGTCCTGGAACGCCTAAAGCTCCACAAGAAGCGACTCCTGCAAGCGGACCAGGGTTGACCGTTCGAAAGTTCGCCCTCGGGGATGTGACTGCCGGGCTGATAGCCAAGCAACTCATATGGTCGTGCAGATTGTCTTTTGCCGCCGCGGCTCTCGGCTTCACGGCGTGCACCTTCCTGGCCGCCATGACCACTGACCCGATACTTTTCCAGGCTGGCCTGTGGTTTCTTGTGCATGTGCTTTGCCTGCTGTGCGGTTTTCTGGTGCATGAGTGGTCTCACGTTGCGGGCGTGAGGCTGTTTCACGGGGTTTCCGACGTCGTGGTATCTGCCGGCGTCCTTCGCTTCTCCGTCATTCCCGTCGGGCGTCTCTACGGGTGGCAGATCGCAATCGTGGCGATATTTGGCCCGAGTGCATCATGCTTGGCCGGGGCGCTGGTTGCCCTACTCGCACCCGGTTCATTCCTGCAGTACTGGTTCCTGTTGCATGCAGTCTTCCTCTTGCCAAACTTTGGCGATGGACGGGCCCTGATACTCGGAATCAGAGAATGGGCTCGGCCGATTGCCTTACATGCGCCCGGGATCAACTGCTGAGCTACCCTTCCGCCCTAACCCTTCGCGCCCTCAAGCTTTCCAGGCAGGGTCTTCCCACTCGCGGTACAGCTCCGGACGGCGTTCGCGCAAGTAGGGCACCTGTTCGCGGGCTGCCTTGACGCTTTCCGTGGAGATCTCGGCGAACAGCAATGCCGCACCGTCCCCGGCCGCGGCGAGCAATGAACCATCCGGACCGGCGACCACGCTCCCGCCAAGGAAGTCACAGCCGTCCTCGTGGCCGCTGTGGTTCGCGTAGGCCACGTTGAGTTGGCTCTCCATCGCCCGGGCACGGATCAGGACCTGCGGTACGGCGTCGAAGCCCGCGGACAGGGCGGTGGGAACCAGCAGAAGTTCAGCGCCTCGCATGGCCGCAGCGCGGACGCTTTCGGGAAACTCGACGTCGTAGCAAACCAGCAGCGACGTTTTGATCCCGTTGAAGTCCACGACGCCGGGAGCGACTCGGGCGGCTGAGAACGCCTTTCGCTCCTCCTCGCCGAAGAGGTGCACTTTGTCGTAGTCCAGGAGCACGGATCCGTGCGCGTCCAGAAGAGTGGCGGAGATATGCCAGCCGCCGTCGGCAGCCGGTGCGGGAAGGCTGTAAACGAGCCCGATGGCCCGTGAACGCGCAATGTCCGCAAGGCGCCCCCGGATGCTTGGGAGAACTGCAGGATCCAGCTCCGCGTGGAGCCTCAGCGGCGCATAGCCTACCGGGAAGAGCTCGGGCGTCAGCAACAAGGAGGCCCCCGCCGCGGCAGCGCGCTGCGCCGCCGCATCGACCGTCTTTAGATTGGCGTCGATGTCCAGGACAACAGCGTTGGCCTGCAGAACGGACAGCAGCATCATTACCACCTCGATAGCACCTTGCATCCCCCGTCGGGCGTTCATGGGAGACACGCCCGGGATTACTCGTGATTCCAGCCTAGCCAGCACCAGGCCGGTCCCACAGGACAAATGGACCTGCGGACGGCCCGCCGGGGATGGATCGTACAAATCTGCCGCATAGTTCATGACGCCGATGCAAGTTTGCTCCATTGCGTTAACTTCTTGACTGCAACTGTGATTTGAGGCACGCTTCTTGTCATGCCCGCAACATCCAGCTCGACGAAGAGCCATCGCAAAAACCCCGGCTCGCAATCAGCGCTGCGCCATCTGAACCAGCAGCGGCTCATCGAATGCCTGCTGAGCGGTCCATCCACCCAGGCCGAACTCGCCAGGCAGACAGGCCTTTCCACGGCAACGGTGTCCAACATCGTCAAGATCATGCAGGACGCGGGGCTCGTCTCCACCGAACCGATCACAAGCTCCGGACGCCGGGCACTGAACGTCAGGCTCAACAGCAACGGTGCTGTCGCCGTCGGGATCGATTTTGGCCGGCGGCACCTGCGTGTGGTCCTGGCCTCGCTGGGCTATCACATCATCGTCGAGGAAACGGTCACGCTACCCCTCGGCCACCACGCCGAACAGGGCATCAGCGCCGCCGTCGCGCTCCTCAACAAACTCCTGCTCGAAAGCGGGGTTGACCGAAGCGCGGTAGTTGGCGCGGGCGCCGGCATAGCCGGTCCCATCGACCGCCGTTCCGGCACTGTGGCGCAGGGGGCCATCCTGCCCGAATGGGTGGGGATCCAGATTCTCGAACGACTCGAGGAAGCCCTCGATCTTCCCGTATACGTTGACAACGACGCCAATCTGGGCGCCCTCTCCGAGGTCACATGGGGGCCCCACAGCGGGATCAGCAATCTCATGTTCCTCAAGATCGGCTCCGGCATTGGAGCGGGCCTCATCATCAATGGCGCACCCTACTACGGGGCGGTGGGAATCACGGGAGAAATCGGCCATGCAACCATCCACGAATACGGCGCCATCTGCCGCTGCGGCAACCGGGGCTGCCTGGAAACGATGGCTTCCACCACCACCATGATCGAGCTGCTCGGGAAGGGCTCGGGGCTGCACCTCGAGCCCGAGGACATTGTCCGAAACGCCCTGGCGAGGGATCCGGCGACCCTTCGCGTGGTGGACGACGCCGGGCTCGCGGTAGGGCGGGCGTTGGGCAATGTGGCGAATCTCATAAACCCCGAAGTCATCGTGGTGGGCGGCCCCCTGGCCGGCCTCGGCGACATCCTCCTGGACCCGATCAGGCGCGGTCTCGTCCGCCATGCAGTGCCCGTAATCGGTGAGACAACGCACTTGGCGATGTCTTCGCTCGGCGCCCGGGCGGAGGCCCTCGGGGCGGCCGCTTTGGTGTTCCAGCACGCCGGATTCAAGCAGTCCTAAACATTTCGTTACCACGCTGTTATCGCCGTCTTGCGTTAAAGTCTTGACGACAAGCGGTGTGATCCAGTTTACTTTCTCATCAGATAGGCTCGCCATCCCCGAGCCGACAACGACGTCAAACATTGGAGGCGCAAGGGTATGTCGACCCCCATTACGCACCAGGATCCGGTTCTCCTCGAGATGCGGTCCATCACCAAGGAATTCCCCGGCGTGAAGGCGCTCTCGGACGTTAGCCTCCGGGTCAAGGTGGGCGAAATCCACGCGATCTGCGGTGAAAACGGTGCAGGCAAGTCCACGTTGATGAAGGTGCTCTCCGGGGTTTACCCCTACGGCAGCTACGACGGCGACATCGTGTACCAGGCGGAAGTCCAGCAGTTCAAGGACATCCGGGCCAGCGAACATGCGGGAATCGTGATCATCCACCAGGAACTGGCGCTGATTCCCGAGCTGTCCATCATGGAAAACATCTTCCTCGGCAACGAACCCGTCCGTCGTGGCATTATCGATTGGGCCGAGGCACGCAAGCGCTCAATCGAACTGCTCGCACGGGTTGGCCTGCGCGAGGACCCGGATACCCCCATCAAGGAAATCGGCGTCGGCAAGCAGCAGCTCGTGGAAATCGCCAAGGCCCTGAACAAGTCCGTCAAGCTGCTCATCCTCGACGAGCCCACTGCGGCCCTCAACGAATCGGACTCCCAGCACTTGCTGGATCTGATCCTTGGCCTCAAGGGCCGGGGCATCACGTCCATCATCATTTCCCACAAGCTCAATGAGATCGAGCAGATCGCGGACGAGATCACCATCATCCGCGATGGCAAGTCCATCGAGACGCTCAACGTCGTGGAAGACGGCGTCGACGAGGACCGGATCATCAAGGGCATGGTCGGGCGGACGCTCGAGTCCCGCTTCCCGGACCACACGCCGAAGATCGGCGAGGTGTTCTTCGAGGTCAAAGACTGGAACGTTGGGCATCCCCAGATCCAGGACCGCCTGGTCTGCAAGAACTCCAGCTTCCATGTGCGCCGCGGTGAAATCGTCGGCTTTGCCGGCCTGATGGGTGCCGGCCGCACCGAGCTCGCCCGCTCTGTCTTCGGCCACTCCTACGGCCGTTTCATCTCGGGACAGGTGTACAAGGACGGCAAGCCGATCACCATGCGCAGCGTCCGCCAGGCGATCGACGCCGGTCTCGGCTACGTCACGGAAGACCGCAAGAGCCTGGGACTGAACCTCCTGGACGACATCAAGACCACCACGGTGTCAGCCAACTTGAAGAAGATCAGCCGGGGCATTGTTGTGGACACCAACAAGGAATTCATGGTGGCTGAGCAATACCGGAAGTCGCTGCGCACCAAGACCCCCTCGGTCGAGGAAGGCGTATCGAAGCTCTCCGGCGGAAACCAGCAAAAGGTGGTGCTCGCGAAATGGATGTTCACGGATCCGGACCTTCTCATCCTGGATGAACCCACCCGCGGAATCGATGTCGGGGCCAAGTACGAGATCTACGGAATCATCCAGCAGCTGGCCAACCAAGGGAAGGGCGTGATTGTGATCTCCTCCGAACTTCCCGAACTGCTGGGCCTCTCCGACCGTATCTACACCATCTTCGAGGGCTCCATCACTGGCGTACTCAACAAGGACGAAGCCAGCCAGGAAAGCCTCATGAAGCTCATGACATCCAGCCGCAAAGCTGCCTGACCCCGGTCACCTCCAGAACCACACGGACACAAGGACCCAAAACAATGAACGCGCTCAAGAAGCTATTCGGTGGCAACACCCGCCAATTCGGCATGATCTTCGCCCTGGTTGCACTCGTCATCTTCTTCCAGATCTTCACCTCGGGCCGCACGCTCACCCCGGGCAACGTGATCAACCTCTTCAACGGCAACTCCTACATCCTGATCCTGGCCATCGGCATGGTCCTGGTCATCATCGCCGGCCACATCGACCTTTCCGTAGGTTCGGTAGCGGCCTTCGTCGGTATCTCGGTGGCCCTCGCCATCAGGGACTGGCACTTGCCCTGGTACGTAGCAGTCCTGTTCGGGCTCCTGCTCGGCGCCCTGATCGGAGCCTGGCAAGGATTCTGGACGGCATACGTCGGGATTCCGGCATTCATCGTGACCCTTGCGGGCATGCTGCTGTTCCGCGGTTTCAACCAGTTCGTCGGCAAGTCCAACACCGTTCCGGTCCCGGAAGACTTCCAGTACCTGGGCTCCGGGTACCTGCCCGAGATAGGGCCGAAAACGGGGTATAACAACCTGACAATCCTGCTGGGCCTTATCGCCGTCGCATTCGTGATTGTCAGTGCGATTCGTTCCCGCCGCACCGCCCAGGCATTGGGCGCCGAGGTACAAGAGGGCTGGGTGATGGTCACCAAGCTCGTGCTCGTCAATGCAGCCATCCTCTACGCCACCTACCTTTTCGCGACTGGCCGCCCCGGCACCTCGTTCCCCATCCCGGGCCTCATCTTGGCCGTGCTGGTCCTGATCTACGGTTTCATTTCCGCCAAGACGGTCATCGGCCGCCACATCTACGCAGTCGGCGGCAACCGCCACGCGGCCGAGCTCTCCGGAGTTCAGTCCAAGAAGGTCAATTTCATGGTCATGATGAACATGTCCATCCTTGCCGGCCTCGCCGGCATGATCTTCGTGGGCCGCTCCACCGCATCGGGCCCGTTCGACGGCGTCGGCTGGGAACTGGATGCGATCGCTGCGGTATTCATCGGTGGCGCAGCGGTCACCGGCGGCGTGGGCACCGTGATCGGCTCCATCGTTGGTGGCCTCGTCATGGCTGTCCTCAACAACGGCCTCCAACTGCTCGGCGTCGGCGCGGACCTCACCCAGATCATCAAGGGCCTCGTCCTGCTGGCAGCCGTTGCCTTCGACGTCTACAACAAGACCCAGGGCAAGAAATCGATCATCGGAATGATGATGAAAAACTTCGGCCGGAGCAGCGAAAATGCCCCGGACGAGACGACCTCAACCAAGGAAGTCATCTCCAAGGAAGCCTGACCGGCTTCAAGACGGATTGTTCCATCCACAACAAGAAAGCGAACCAAGATATGCGAATGTTTGGTAAAGCAGGAAAGGCAGCAGCAGTAGCTGCGATCGCGGCACTGGCGCTGACGGCCTGCGGCCGTACGGACAGCGGCACCTCCGGTGGTTCATCCAGCGGCAGCGAGGCATTCCCCAAGGGTTCCTCGATCGGCGTCGCGCTCCCCCAGAAGACCAGTGAGAACTGGGTCCTGGCGGAGAAGCTCTTCAACGACGGGCTCACGAGCGCAGGTTTCAAGCCGGATGTGCAGTTCGCCAACGGTGGCGTTTCGGAGCAGCAGAACCAGATCAGCGCGATGATCACCAAGGGCGACAAGCTCATCATCGTCGGTGCCATTGACGGCGCCCAGCTCGGCACGCAGCTCAAGCAGGCCAAGGACGCCGGCGCCACGGTCATTGCATATGACCGCCTGCTCCTGAACACCTCCAACGTGGACTACTACGTGGCCTACGACAACTTCAAGGTCGGCGTGCTGCAGGGCCAGGCCCTGCTGGACGGACTCAAGGCCAAGAAGCCGAGCGGCCCGTACAACATTGAGCTGTTTGCAGGCTCCCCCGATGACGCCAACGCGAAGGTCTTCTTCGACGGCGCCATGAGCATCCTGCAGCCGAAGATCGATGATGGAACCCTCAAGGTCGTGTCCGGCCAGAAGTCGTTCGAACAGGCCGTCACCCAGGGCTGGAAGGCAGAGAACGCCCAGAAGCGCATGGATACCCTGCTCGCAGGTACCTACACCAGCGCTTCGCTGGACGGCGTGCTGTCCCCGAACGACACCCTGGCCCGCGCCATCCTGACCTCGGTCAAGGCGGCCGGCAAGCCGCTTCCGGTCGTGACCGGCCAGGACTCGGAAGTTGAGTCGGTCAAGTCCATCCTTGCGGGTGAGCAGTACTCCACCATCAACAAGGACACCCGCAAGCTCGTTGAGCACGCCATCACCATGGTCCAGGACGTCCAGTCCGGTAAGACCCCGGAAATCAACGACACCAAGTCCTACAACAACGGCGTCAAGACCGTGCCGGCATACCTGCTGCCTCCGGTCATCGTGACTCTCGCCAACGTGAAGACGGCTTACGTGGACGATCCGATCCTCGGACCGATCACCAAGTAACAGTTCTCATCCAGGCACCAACGACGGCGGCCATCCCCACTCAAGGGGGTGGCCGCCGTCGCTGTGTCCGGTTCCATCCGCCGTCGCGCAATTCTTCACAGGCCCCGCATAGCAACAACTGCACAGCCGCACAGCCGCGGTGAGCACTGTTAGGTGAGCAGGCGCGCCGCTGGGGCGGGCCAGGTCCCTAAGGAGAACCGTGAGCGTCCTCGCCCGGAGTGTAGGCAATGCCTTCCGCAACAAGATAAGAACCGCGGCTGTAGTGGCAGTGCTTGCCGTCGCGATCGGGCTGGCGCTGGCCATGCTCGTGGCCAACCA
The DNA here is from genome assembly GCF_052115645.1 of Arthrobacter sp. 2MCAF14. Taxonomy (NCBI): domain Bacteria; kingdom Bacillati; phylum Actinomycetota; class Actinomycetes; order Micrococcales; family Micrococcaceae; genus Arthrobacter; species Arthrobacter sp. 2MCAF14. Next base: position 7,814 of record NZ_JBFRHB010000020.1, read on the forward strand.
AGCCGTTGGCGGCAAGGTCCAGGAGCTCAACGCCTCCGTGGGTACAGTCCTGACTGTGAACCCCGCCGGAGCGCAGGGCTTCGACGGCGGCGGCGAGCCGCTCACCGCAGCCCAGACCGCGACGGCGGCAGCCGTACCGAACGTCGTTTCCGTGGTGGGCACCAAGGCGCTGCGGCTGGAAACCGCAACGGCGGCCTCGACCACCGGCACCACGGCGCAGCAAGCCGGACCGGGTGGCGGTCCCGGTGGCGGCACGAGCGTCACCACAAACCTTCAGGCAGCCATCGACGCCGGCACGCTCGGCAACCGCAACAACACCAGCGGCAGTACCGGCACGGGAAGCACCGGCTCGGGAAGCACCGGAACCGCGCCGGCGTTCTCGCTGCCCATCACCGCTACAGGTATCGGCGCCGAGGTGGACACCGCCGGCAAGGCCTTGACCATCACCAGCGGCACGGGCCTGGGCCTGGGCGATTACACCGTGGCGAGCACCAAGGCCCTCGTCGGAACGACACTCGCGACAAAGAACAACCTCAAGGCCGGCTCAACGTTCACCATCGCCGGCAAGACCTTCACGGTGGCGGGCATCTTCGACGCCGGCACCACTTTCGGCAACAACGCCGTGTACACGACACTCGCCGAGGCCCAGGCCCTCGCCGCAACCCCGGGCGAGCTCTCCAGCATGGTGGTGACGGTCAACAGCATGGCGAATGTGGACACTGCCAAGACAGCACTGCAGACTGCCCTGGGCTCCGGAAAGGCCGACGTGACGCAGGGCCAGCGGAACCTCGAAACCGCTGTCAGTTCCTTGGACAGCGTCAAGAACATTTCACTCGTGGCCTTCATCGCGGCCCTCGGCACGGCCGGCCTCATCATCCTGCTCATCATGGTCATGCTGGTCCGGGAGCGCCGCCGTGAGATCGGAGTCTTGAAGGCCATCGGCGCCCGCAACCGGACCATCGGCTTGCAGTTCGTGCTCGAAGCCCTCGTCCTCGTGGCGCTTGGCAGCGTCGTTGGCGCTGCCATCGCCTCCTTCGCCAGCGGCGGCATCGCGTCGGCACTGATCAGTTCCAACAGCTCGACGGCGGCCACGAGCCAGCGCGGCCACGGCGGCGGAGGCTTCGGCGGTCCCGGTGGAAACCCGTTCGGCGGAGCCTCCCAGCTGCTCACCTCGGTCACAGCGAGCGCCTCCCCCGGCGTCATTGCCGCCGGCGTTGCCGCGGTCTTCGGCGTCGCCGTCGTGGGCGCCCTGGTACCAGCGCTGCTCACAGCCCGCATCAGCCCCGTCGAAGTCCTCCGAGGAGAATAGCCATGATTGAAGTCAAAGACCTGGTCCGCCAGTTCAAGTCCGGCGACCGCACCATCAAGCCCGTCAACGGCGTGAGCTTCGAGCTCGAAAAGGGGACCCTTGCCTCGATCGTGGGAAAGAGCGGCAGCGGCAAGAGCACCTTGCTCTCCCTGCTCGGCGCCTTGGACAAGCCCACCAGCGGGGACGTCGTAGTGGACGGAGTCAGCCTGGCCGGGCTGCCCGCCGGCAAACTCACCGAATACCGGCGCCGGGACATCGGCTTCGTCTTCCAGCAGTTCAACCTCATCCCCAACCTCTCGGCAGTGGACAACGTGATGCTGCCCATGGAGTTCGCGGGAATGCGGAAGGCTGCCCGCTTGGAGCGGGCGCGGTCCCTCTTGGAGCAGGTGCAGCTGGATCCGGAGAAACAGTCCCGTCGCGTCAACAAGCTCTCGGGCGGCGAGCAGCAGCGGGTTGCCATTGCCCGCGCCCTAGCCAACGAGCCCAAGCTCATCCTGGCCGACGAGCCCACCGGCAACCTGGATGAGCAGACCGGTGAACACATCATCGAACTGCTCAGTTCCTTGAGCCGGGACCACAACACCACCATCCTCGTGGTAACGCATGACCGGAGCCTGGCGCAGAAAACCGAACGGCGCTTCAGGCTGCAGCAGGGCAAACTGAGCGAGGAAACGGTGCGTCCGAGGGTCGCTGCCGGGGCCTGATCACGTTTTCCAAACAACGGAAAGAGAGCCGGGAACCGCGAGGTTTCTGGCCCCCTTTCCGGGCGGCCCGGTCGGCCGAGCTCGGCTCCTTAGAAGCGAATCGCGTCGATAACCTTGACGCGCACCGCCACAAGTGCCGGGATTGCGCCGGCCAATGCTCCTACCAGCACAGCTGCTCCGAAACCGAGCATGGCCGCTTCGATGGGGAACGGAGGGTACTGGCGGAGGGCTGGCGCAACCTTTGACTGGATCCAAGGGTGTTTGACCACCGCCACTGCCACCATGACGCCGGCCAGCCCGGCCACTGCGGTGGCCACGACGGACTCCATCATCACGCCCAGGAAGATCCGCCCCGAGGTCGCTCCGAAGCTCCTTCTAATACCGATTTCCCGCACCCTGTACCGGACCGTGACCATCGAGATGTTCAACATCCCCACCGCGCCCAGCAAGAGGACGAGGCCGGCAATACCGCCTACCACCAGCTGCACCGGGGCCAGAGGATCTCCGTGTGCCGCAAAGTCGATCCGCTGCGCCATGATGTTCGTGTCGGGGAACTGTTGCGCCAAATCGGCCTGGATAGCTGCCGAGAGAATTTCTGCCTGCCCGTCCTGCACCCATACCTTGAACTGCCCACCGAGCTGGTTGACTCCCATTTGCTTGGCGGCGCCCGACAGTATGTACGCCGCTGGGGGTGCATCCGGCCAAGTGTCCGGCACGACGCCGATGATCACTGCATTCGATTCCTGCTCGCCTGCGGTCTTGATGCCGGGTTGCAAGGCAAGGTCGGGCCTGCCAGCCGCGTTGTAGAACGCTTCAGTGACGACGACGGCGGGCGCCAGCCGCTGTTCGTCGTCGCTGGCAAACCAGGACCCTTGCCGCAACTCCAGACGGTGAATGACCCCATATCCGGGGTCCACCACCATCAATTGAACAGGCTGGACACCGCGAGGGAACTGGAACGGCTGCTCGGCGTGGCCCTCGTGCGAGGAGAAGGCGATACCGTAACGGTCAACGATGGACTGATAGGCCGCATCCAGACGCGCTGGATCCGGCTGGGTTGGACCATTGACCCCTAGTGCGAGCGTCGCTGAGCGTCCCCCTGTGCGCTCGGACGAGGCTTTGAATCCTTCGCGTGCAAGATTGCCGACGCCTACCACGGACGTGAGCGCCGCGACGGACAAGGCTACGCCCAGCAAAGCCAGCAGGATCCGGACTTTGTTGATCCGCAGTTCCTGCCAGGCTTCCACCATGGCTGATATGAAACCGATCATCGACCGACCTCCGACGATGTTGGACCGAACAGCGCTGGACCCGGCGAAGCCGGTGCCGACAAGGCCGGTGCCGACAAGGCCGGTTCCGACAAAGCGGTCCCCGAGTTCGACTCGGGGTCAAGGGGATGCAGAACGCCTGAGTCCAGACGGAAGCGGGACCGTGCCAGTGCAGCCACATTGCTGTCGTGGGTGATGGTCACGAGTGCCGCGGCGGACTCCGTGGCCACCTGGTCCAGAAGTGCCATGACCGATTGCCCGGTCTCTACATCGAGCGCGCCTGTGGGTTCGTCGGCAAGGATCAGACGGGGCCGCCGGACCAAGGCCCGCGCGATGGCAACCCTCTGCTGCTCACCACCCGAGAGCATGTTCGGCATGGTCTGGGCACGGCCGGCAAGTCCCACACGGTCCAGCATGTCCATGGCCAGTTCACGGCGTCGCAGGAAATCGCGGCCGCGGGCGTAGAGGAGCGGCGTGATGACATTGTCCAGTGCGCTACGGCCGGGGAGCAGGTTGAATTGCTGGAACACGAAGCCCACTGTGGAGCCTCGAAGCCGTGCACGGGCGTTGCCACCGAGTTTTAGCACAGGTGTGCCAAGAAACTGGATTTCGCCGGCCGTGGGCACGTCCAGCAGACCCAGGAGGTTCAGCAACGTTGACTTCCCGCAGCCCGAGCGGCCGATGATCGCGGTGTGGTCGCCGGCGGAAATCTCAAGGTCGATCCCGCGGAGGATATGAAGCTTCTGATCGTCAGGCAGCACCACCGTGCGCGTGACACCGCGCAAACTCACGAGGCTTTCCATGCCTAGCCTCCCGCCGGACCGTAGGGTACCCCGCCTGGCCCGTAACCTTGCTGGGAGGGGACGGCCGGAGCACCCGGGACGAATTCAAGCACCCGTTCGCCTTCGGCCAGGCCAGAGACCACTTCTACTTTGGAGCCGTCGTTCAGGCCCAGCTTCACGGTCCGTTGTTCAGGCGCTTTACCCTCGGCCGCCACACTGGCCATCCAGACAATGCCTTCTTTGACACTGCCTTTCACGGAACTGAGTGGAACGGTGACCACGTCTTTGGCTTCGCCCGCACTCACCGTCATGGTTGCTCCCAAGCCGGCGAAGACTTCCGCTCCGGCCGGGACAGGGCAACTAAGGGTCCCGGTGCTCACGCCGCCATTCTGCGTTTCCCCGCCTGGCGCGGGCACCGCGGCCAGCGCCAGTGCGCCAGCCGGCGCGGCCATCCCCACGCCGCCGGTTCCGTTCGCGCCGGCAGTGGCTCCGGCGTCGTTGGCGTTGTTCTTCAGCGTCACTGCAGGGCAGGCGAACGGAGCCGGCCCGCCCACCAGGGAGATCTGCGCTGAGCCCGGCTTGGCAAGAAGCCGATACTGTTGGGCGGCGTTGACAGGGCCGGACACCGTGAAGGTCCCGGGATCGACCTTGCCCACAACTTCGCCCACGCTTAACTGCTGGTCAAGGAGGGCAGTCAGTTCGTTGAGCTTTCCGGCGGCAAGGGCGAGCACGTCGGTGTACACGTACACCGGTTCCGACGTGGTCTTCTCCCCGGGCGTTGTGCCAGTGCTGGCAGGCTTGGTCCGCTCGGACTTGACTTGGAAGAGCTGGTCCCCCTTGGCCACGGCAACGCCCGGCTCCACATAGAGGTGGACAACCGTTCCCGCCGCCGTGCTGCGGACACCGACAACGGGGTCGCTCTGAACGGTGGCTTTGATCTGCACGGTATTGGTCACCGTTGCGCGCGCCGCGGGCACAACAGGCGTCTCCACCCTGGCCATCGGGGCCGGCTCGGCACCCTGCGGCTTCAGCCCGTCCACAAAGGCGATCTTCACCAAGGCCACGGCGATCACTGCAAAAACCAGCAACCACGCCACAGGCAAAATGACGCGTCGAAAAACACCCATCCCTACTCCATTCGGTAACTCCCCACAGAACCTCTCTGCGAGGGATGATGACCATCAGCTTAGGCGATGGCTCCGACGAAGTTCAGATGGCTCGTGCCTTGAGCGTGTGCTGTATAACGTTTGCGGCGGAATGAGAGGATAGGCCGCATGAGTCTGCATATCGCCAAGCCGTGGTTGTTCAGCCAGCCGAACCAGGATCCCCGCGCCGCCACCGGCAAGGCCCTGAACTGGGGCATTATCGCCACGGGAGGGATCGCAAGAACCGTGAGCGGCGACCTCGCCCAGCTCGAGGACGCAAACCTCTACGCAGTGAGTTCGCGGCGCCAGGAATCTGCGGATGCCTTTGCTGCTGCGCGTGGGGTCATGAAGTCCTACGGGGACGACGGCGGTGTGCCCGGCTACCAGCGGCTACTCGCCGATGACGCCGTCGACGTCGTCTACGTGGCCACCCCACATGCCCAGCATTTCGAGATCGTCAAGGACGCCCTCAACGCGGGCAAGCACGTTCTGTGCGAGAAGTCCTTGACCATCAACGGCCGTGAAGCGGCAGAGCTAGTCGCTTTGGCCCGGGTACGGAAATTGTTCCTCATGGAAGCCGTATGGAGTCGGTTCCTGCCCAGCATGCAGAGGGCGTTCGCCATTGCCGCGTCGGGCGAACTGGGCGACATCAAGTGGGTCAGCGCCGACCTTGGTTTCCCTGCCCCCTACGATCCTTCCGCCCGTATCTGGGCCCCGGCGGCCGGCGGCGGGGCACTTTTGGACCTCACGGTATACGCTCTGTTGTGGCCCTTGGGCACCCTCGGTTTCCCGCAGTCAGTCAGCGCGGTGGGCACTTTGACGGACGACGGCGTCGACTCCCAGAATGCGCTCACGCTGGCTTACGACGGCGGTGCCATCGCCCAGCTGACCTCTTCGTTGCTGGCCCATGGTCCTCGCTCGGCGTCCGTTGCGGGCTCCAAGGGCTTCCTGCAGACGCAGGGGTCCATCAACAATCCGCGCGAGCTTCTGATTCGAACCGGTTGGGATGAACCACGGACCGAACGCTTCGACGCCGTAGGGATCGGCTACACCTACGAGCTGCGTGAGGTTACACGCTGTGTCCAGCAAGGACTGACCGAAAGTCCTGTGATGCCCTTGGACGATTCATTGAACACGATGCGCCTCTTCGACGGGGTGCGATCCCAGCTCGGAGTCCGGTACGCCAACGACGCCCGCTGAACTGAATGACGAATCCGTCCTCCAACGTCTGGACTAGTTAACTAGTGAGGCCTACGATGGGAGCGATCGCCTATCGAAGCTGACGCTGGGGGGTGTCGAGATGGAAGCAGAGCAAGGTAAGCCGCACGTTCTTCATGTTCTCCGCTCCGTCATGCTCGCCGGCGCCGGCGCCGTCGTTTGGATAGCCCTCTCCTCCACGGCAGCCAACGCTGATTCCGGGAACACCAACAACCACACCCTTTTGGGCGGTGCGGGCTCCGCAGTGTCAAACGTTGTACACAACGCTGCAAAGGGACTTCCCGGAACCCCCGGCAATGCCGTTGCGGCAGTTGTCGCATCCGTGCCGGCCCCGGCCGTAGTATCCGTTCCAGTCCCCGAGGTCCAGCTACCAGCGGTCCAGGTGCCGCCCGCGGTAGTCAACGAACTTCCCCAGCTGACCGGGAGCGTCGACCAACTTCTGGCCAACACGCCCGTGGTCAGCGCAGTCCTCCCTGAGGGGACCGTTGGTGCCGTGACTGCAAGCGTTGTCTCGCCGGCAGCGAGCGCGGTTGACGGGGTTGGGTCAAGCGTCGGTTCCTTGATCGGCGGCCTTCCGGTCACCGTCCAAGAGATAGCTGTCCCTTCCATCCACGTCCCCGATGTCACCGGAATAGTTGAAGCCCTTGCAGCGGGACCCGCTGTAATTGAGCCCGCTGCCGGAGTCCCTTCAACGGTGGCTCAGGATGTCGCGGCTCCGCTGCTCAGCCTCGCTGGCTACAGTGGCCCGCCGGGCCTGAATGGGACTCCTTCGAATGCGGCAGTCCGCGCTACTAGCGGTTCCAACGATCCTTCCGCGTCCCGGTCCGACGGCACATTCCCGCCCGGTACACCAGGCGGCAGCGACACCGTCAGTGGATCTGCAGTCCTTTCCAGCAATCCTTCGGGGGCTGGCGCTGCCTGGCTCCAAGGCACGAACCTTTCTTACCCGTTGACTGGGACCCTAGTGTCCACAGCTGCTGCTGGCAGAGTTCCGGCTCCGGTGTCGTTCGACCCGGGTTCTTCACCTGACTAGTTCCGAGCCCCGCCGCTTTCCCGGAAGTTCATTCCGGGCCGCGGCAAACGGCCGATCCGGGCGCTCCTATGCGCCTTTTGGAACTACTCGTTCAGGAGAACAACATAATGCACAGCATGATTCGCAAGGGGCTGCTTGGCACCCTCTTTGCCGGTGGGTTGATAGCCCTCGGCGCAACTGCCGCGAACGCGGCAGACACCACTACAAGTGCGCTAGGCAATGCCTCAGGCACTCAAGTCGTTGCACCGGTGTCCATTCCGGTGAACCTCGGGTCGACGTCGCTCTCAATACTTGGAAATTCGGGCGCCGCGACCACCACCCCTGCACTCGCCCCGGTTCCGGCCCCGGCGATCAATTCCGGCGGAGCAGCCGTCCCGTCCGGAACCCAGGTGGTGGCTCCGATATCGGTCCCTGTTAATATCGGAGCCACCTCACTGGCAGTTCTGAGCAATTCCGCCCCTGGAACGGCCTCTGGCACCCAGGCGACGGCTCCCGTCAACGCGCCTGTCACCGTGGGTGACACCTCGGTCAGCGTCCTCAGCACGACGCCGACAGGCGGCACCACCGGAGGCACCGGCGCCACTGCGCCTGTAACCGGACTGGCCACCGTCGGTGACACCTCGGTCAACGTCCTCAGCACGACGCCGACAGGTACCGGCGGAGGCGCCGGCGTCGCGGCGCCTGTAACCGCTCCTGTCACCGTGGGTGACACCTCGGTCAACGTCCTCAGCACGACGCCGGCAGGCACCACCGGAGGCACCGGCGTCACCGCGCCGGTGAACGGACTGGCCACCGTGGGTGACACCTCGGTCAACGTCCTCAGCACGACGCCGACCGGCACCACCGGAGGCACCGGCGTCACGGCGCCTGTAACCGGACTGGCAACCGTGGGTGACACCTCGGTCAACGTCCTCAGCACGACGCCGACGGGATCCACGGGAGGCACCGGCGTCACCGCGCCGGTAACCGCTCCTGTCACCGTGGGTGACACCTCGGTCAACCTGCTCGGTACCGCGCCAACTGCAGCTACCGGCATCCTCTCGGGTACGGGACTCACCGCGCCCCTGGACCTGCTCGGCACTACCCCGACGGGATCCACGGGAGGCACCGGCGTCACCGCGCCGGTAACCGCTCCTGTCACCGTGGGTGACACCTCGGTCAACCTGCTTGGCACCACGCCGACAGGTACCGGCATCCTCTCAGGCACGGGACTCACCTCAGCCTTGGGTCTTCCGCTGACGATCGGCACCGCATCGGTAGGTTTTGGTCTGCCTTCTGGCGTCACGAACCCGTCGACAGTCACCCCGCCTGTCGTGAACCAGCCGGTCGTGAACCAGCCGGTCGTGAACCAGCCGGTCGGTTCCCAGGGCTTCGTCGATCCGGCTGCAGCCGTTCCTTCGGTTGGGACGCCGTCGGCAATCGCATCCGGAACTGCAGCACAAGCCAATGCGGCCTCTGCCAGTGCAGCGGTTGCTGTTGGGGCTGGAACGGCCGTTCTCGCAAGCACTGGCTTCAATGGCCTGTGGTTGCTGTTCGCGGCAGCTCTGCTGCTGCTTGGACTCATCGTGATGGTAGGTAGCCGGAAGATCCGGGCAACAATTCCCGCATAATCACTGGCTCGGGCTGCTCCACCGCACTGAATATAGCCCGTTACCGGCTCCTCCGCAGGGCAAACAGCCCCGCGGAGGAGCTCATGTGTGGAACCACGGGGAGATCCCAACCTTCGGTGCGTTACGCCGTCGTGCTATGGATCTGGACCGCCGCTGGGGAGTACACCGGGGGAAACAGCACGGAGGCATCGCGCCGCCGGTAGTCGCGTTCACCGTAGGCTTCCACCATCTGCCCAAAAAGCTGCTGACCCTCACCGCGCAGTTCATCCAGTTCGACGCCTGGGAGGGAGCCGTCAACAACTACGGGGCGGCCTGCAACGTACGTGTCGGTGACATTGCGTGCCGAACCGTTGAGGATTAGCGTTCGCAATGGATCTTCCACGACCCCATCACGGAAGTCCCCTAGAGAGGCGACCATGATGTCAGCTTGGGCGCCCGGACACAGGCGTCCCAGGTCGTCGCGGCCCAATGCCTTGGCACCACCCAAAGTGGCAGCGTCGAAGAACGCCGACACCGTGCCGGCGTCCCGCCGACCCTCCGCGATGCGCGCCAGATGCGTGCCGATATCGATGCCCTTGACCAGGTCCGGCGGGAACGAATCGGTTCCCAGACACATGTTGACCCCGGCAGCCGCGAAGGCGTCAAAGGACTTGAGCATGCCTGAGTAGTGGAAGGACGTCAATGGGCAGTGAATGATGCTGACGTCGTGCCGGGCCAGCACACCCAACGGGCCGCCCTCTGCGCTGGAGGACGGGTCGGTGCCGTCGATAACAACCCCATGCGGGATGAGGAGCCGTGTGTCCAGCAGGCCGGAATCCGAAAGCTGCTCCAGGACGGTGCGCCCCGTGAGCTTGACGAGGAACCCGTCTTCATTCGCCCCCTGGAGGCAATGGAGGCGGACCAATGCGTTGCGTTCGGTGGCCAGCTCGGCAGTCCGGCGCATCAGTTCGTCTGAAAGTGTCTCGATTCGGCACGGCAGCAGGACACCGGTAAGCAACGGATGTCCTAGCTCGTCGGCGTAGTCGAGGAACCGTGCGGCGTCGGCGAATCCTTTATGTCCTTCCTCCTCGTCGAAGAGGATCACGCGTTGGCCGTCGTCGTCGGTGACGTTGATCCCCGAGCGGTACGCGGGGCCCAGGAAACCGCGCAGGCCGAGCTCGATGCTGGACTGCGCCATCCCTTTGAGTTCTTCGAAGGTTTCAGCCCATGAGCTGTGGATCTCCGAAGCAATCGGCATGTAAGTGGTCACGCCGTGCAAGGCCAGCTGCGCCAGTGCGAACTTTCGCACGCTCTGGCGCTGCGCCGCGGTGAAGACATCGCGCCGGCGGTTGTGGAAGTAGTCCTCGGACCATTGCAAGCCCGGGGCGGCCTCGTCTGTGGGCCAGGAGTCGAAGATCATGTGATCAATGTCCGTCAGGGCATCGAGATCGATGAGGCCAGGTGCGATGAGGCTCTGTCCAAAGTCCCGGCGTTCGTCCACAGGACCCATGTAGTCGGTACCGACATAGACGATCTCGTCGTCCCGCATCACGACCTGCCCATCCGTGTGCATCACGTGCCTGGTCCCGTCATAGCCAAGGACGTACCGGGCAGAAAGCTGAGTGATCATAAACCCTCCAAGTTTGGTATCCCAGGTCAGATAGCCGCAGATCAAGTTTCGAAGTCGGCCAAGCATATGGACGCCTTCAATTACGGGATTATGAGCGGCATTTGTGACATGTCTTGCATTGCGATGTGATCCACCTTACCATCTTTGGTATACCAAATGGCGTGGACTATTCCGTCCTTTCGCCACTGCAGCACACGAAGGGTGCACAACAATGAAGAACCAATCCACAACCACTCCGGAGGTGGATACGCCCGTAGTCAATGTCGATCACGGACCGGCCCGCCTGTTCACCCCGACCGCAAGGCAATGGGGATCGATGATCCTGCTGTCCACTGCCGTCTGCGCCGTGGCCATCCTGGCCGGAACGCACAAGATTCCCCTGGGAAACGCCGCAATCGTGCTCATGCCCGTCTTGTGGGCGGTGCTGATGGGCGCCGTCATCGGCGTCCAGAAGGTGCGCCCCATGTCCGGCCAAAGCCGTGCCGTGGCCTCGGTATTGCTCAACGTCAGCATCGTCATGTTCCTGGGGGCCCTCGGCACCCAGGTGGGACCTTCTTTCGCCAAGCTGACCTCGCTCGGCCCGGCCATCCTGCTCCAGGAAGTAGGCCACATCTTCGGAACGGTCATCATCGCCCTGCCGGTCGGCGTCGCGCTGGGCATGGGCCGCACGGCGATCGGTGCCACTTGGGCAATCGACCGCGAATCCTACTTGGCCTACGCATTGCAGCGTTTCGGCGTGAAATCCCCGGTCTACCGCGGCGTGTTCTCCGTGTGGCTTCTGGGCAGCGTCTTCGGTGCAGTCTTCATCTCCCTGCTGGCCGGACTGCTCGGCGGGATGGGTATCTTCGACCCACTTGCACTGGCGCTGGGCCTGGGTCTCGGCTCGGGATCCATGATGCTTGGCGGCGTGGCGGCCCTGTCCATCCTTTGTCCGGGGCAGGCACCGGAGATCATGGCGCTGGCGGCCCTGTCGAACCTCGTGACGAACCTTGTGGGCTTCTACGCCGGGGCCTTCCTTTCGTTGCCGATGTCCTTGCGGCTCTACAAGTTCTGGGCGCGCCTCTTCCGCCGCGATGACGAGGGCAGGCGTCTTGACCGCCATGGGAACGCTGTTGCCGCGAAGATGCGCCGGCCAGAGGCCCGAAACAAGGTGGACGTTTCGGCTGTGCTCCAGGACCCCGAGGTGCGCACGAAGCCTTCGACATGGATCATCGCTTTCGTTGCAAGCATCGCCGCGGGCGTGGTCCTCAACGCCTTGGGTACCAAGTCCATAAGCGTCAACGACGTCATTGGCGTGGTGATCCTTGGCCTCCTTACCGCTCTGGCATTCGTACTCGCAAAATACGTCCCCGCCGTGCCGTCGAGCGTATGGGTCCTTGCACTCGCCACCCTGGCAACGGCTCCGATCCTGCCGTTCAGTGGCATGATTGTCTCCTTCACCCACAACCTTGACCCGCTCTACGTGGGCCTTGGCTCGATCGCCTTGCTCGGCATGAACGTGGGGCGCGACATCAACGCCCTGAAGACCCTGAACTGGCGCACGGTCATTGTGGCGACAATCACGTTCTCCGCAAGTTTCATAGCAGCTGCGGCACTTGCACAATTCGTCATCCATGTCTGAGCTGTGGCACTGAACAACTGACGCCGAACAAGGGCGGTGGAATGGACTCTTTCGTTCATTCCACCGCCCTCTCGTGTCTCTGCTCCCGCCCTCGGCGGCGCATCCGGGTGATGTTCGACGCATCGCGGTTCCTTCACGCCCCGGGGCTGCGCGACATACCGCGTCAGGTGAACGGCGGAAGGACACCAGACCACCTGTGGCTTGCTAAGATCTAAAGGCTCAACCCGGCCCCCGGGAGAGCCCCCCATCAACTGGTCCGGAACGGACGTGCCCCGACGCGCCCGATACCGGCCCCTGCCCGACCCCAGGAGACCCCTGCTCTCATGACCGCATTGGCCGAACCGGACTTTTTCGAGGTACACGACGAGGATTACCGCAGCGAACTGGACTCGCGGTACGAGGAAGGTTTCGGGCGCGGCCCCGAGCTCGACGACGACTACGGCAGCGGCTACGACGAACTCGACAAGCTCTTCGATGGTTTGTTCGACGACGAGGATGACCTGGACGCACCGGCCAAGGCCGAAAAGAAGGTTCCGGCCCGGAAATACACTCCGAAGGCCTCCGCCGTTAAGACGGCCGCGCCGAAGAAGGCTTCCTCAATTTCGATGCCCAAGGCCAGCCCGGTCGTTACCCGCAAGGTGGAACCTGTTGCCGCTCCCGCCGTCGAAGAGACGCCGACGGTAACCGTCGTCGAGCCGGCCGTCGTCGAGCCCGCCGCCGTCGAACCGGCGAGCCCCGCAGCGGCTCCCGCCGAAGAAGCCGTGACCCCTTCGGTTCCGGACAGCCCCTTCTTCGCCCCGCACATCGCGCCGGTCAACGAGCATGTGGAGTTCCTCCGCAAGCTCCGCCCGGGCTTCGAAGTCCCCTACGTGGATCCGATGCACTCCGTGGAGGACTGCCGGATTGTCACCCTGTTTTCCAACACCAGCGAGGCCTCCTCGCGGGGCGTTGTCTGGGCCGGCGACGACGCCGCCGCCACCCGGCTACTGGGCCTGCAGTTCCAACTCGGCCTGCGCCCGGAATGGATGATGCCGTGGAACACCCACCCGTGGTTCACTCCCGGCGAGGCGAACGGAAAGCTGACTCCGGAGCAGGTCGCGGCCGGCCTCAAGCCGCTCCTCGCTTTCCTCAAACTCGTTCCACGCGCCTCGGCGATCGTCGCCCACGGAACGGAAGCCAACCGCTTGGCGCAAATGCTCCTCAAGACCGACAACCAGCTGATCTGGCGCCGCGGCCTGAAGGTCTACAAGGCCCGTTCGCTGCACGGGCGCGCCTTCGCCGGTTCCAAGGAGCGCCAGACCGAATGGCTGATAGAAATGGGCCGCTCCTACGCGGACGCCATGGCCCGCGCGGGTCTCCAGGCCGGACGACGCTAGGGCGCCTAGCGTCGTGACTTCCGGGCTGGCTTCCCGGCAAACAGTTTCCGGTCCAACGAAAGCGCCCCGGAACCGATGAAGGCAAACGCCAACGCCAACGCGATATACAGAATGAGCAGCTCCGCGTTGATTCCGGGACTATTGCTCAACAATGGCTTGCCTGATTCGGTGACAAACCAGATCCCTGCGTACATGAGGGCAGCCAGGAAGCCAGCCACCCTGGTCAGGGCGCCGAGCACCAAAAGCGCGCCCAAACCGGTTTCGCCCCAGATGACGAGCCAGGACATCAGCTCCGCTTTTTGAACACCCATGGCAGCGATGGTTGCCTCGAACGCAGGCTGCCCCGCGAGCAGCTTCTGGACACCATGCAGCAGCAAAAGGCCGCCGAACACGATCCTCAGAAACGCGATGCCACGCGAGGACGAGATCTGCGAGGGAAGGAGGAATTTCACCCGGTCCAATCTTCCATGCCGAGGGCACGGCTCAAAACAGCCGCTCCGTCCAAGCGGCCGTTCTGAATCAAGCCAACAGCGCCGGAATGTCCTTGACTCCCGCCAGGATGTGATCGTGCGGGTGTGCGGAGAGTTCCTCGCATCCCAGTTTTCCGGTCAGGACACCGACCGCCGCCACCCCCGCGTTCTTGGCCGCTTTGAGGTCGTTCGTGGTGTCGCCTGCAGCAAGCACTTCTCGGACGTCGGTCACTCCCGTCAACTCCATGGCGCGATGGATCATATGGGGTGCCGGACGTCCTGCAGCCACATCGTCAGAGCAGACGACGGCGTCAAGCAAGCCGCCGCCGTCGGGCGCTGTACCCGCGCTCGCAAGCGACCAGCCGAGCCTCGCCAGGAGCGGCTCCGCGACATCGCGGGAGAATCCCGTGGTCAGGGCAATCTTGACGCCCCGGCTGCGCAATTCGCGGAAGGCGTCCTCAACGCCGTCGAGCGCTACCGGCGGGTTCTGCTCGTAAGAGTCAGCGAGAAGCTCCTTGAAGCGGAGAAAGGCTGCCTGGACAATCTCCGGCGTGGCAGTTCCACCGCCCTTGGTGATGAGCGCCGTGATGGCTTCCACTTTGTCGGCTCCCATCCATTCCTGGACGGCTTCGGGGGTGGTGCTTGCCCCGGCCTCCTCCACGCAGCGGGCCAACGCTAAGTAGACATCCCCGTGTTCGTCGATGGTGGTTCCGGCCATGTCGCAGGCGACGAGCTTGATCATGCGTTCCTCTGGTCTATTCGGCGTGGATGCGCACCAAGGCGGCGCGGCGTTCCGCGGTGTTGTCGATGGTGAAATTGGTGAGCGCCGGCAAGTAGCGGTCCTCTGAGTATTCGATGGCAGTACCGTTGGCCGAGCTGGTCACGCGGCGTTCCCGCAAAAGGGCAATCCCTTCGGCTTGTTCGAGCAGTTCCGCGTCTTCCTCGCTCGCGGCGACAGCGTCGATGGTGTGGCGGGCACTGTAGAGGTCCACGCCTTGAGCCTTCAGGAAAGCGAAGATAGAGCCGGAATCGGTGTCGAAATCGAAGAGCAGCCGGCCGACCTCGAGGATGAAGCTCGTCCGCTCGATCATGGCAGGCACGCCATCCAAGGAGCGGACGCGCAGCAGCTCAACCACTTTCTCCCCCGGCTCCAGCCCAAGCGCGTCGGCCGCTTCGGCGTTAGCCTCGCGGCGCGCCACCTCCAACGTTCGTTGCCCGGGGGTCTTGCCGATGCCGATGGCCCATTCGGTGAAGGAATTGAAAGTCGAGAACGACTGTGACGGGACGGTCGAACGCACCATCGGCGGGCGGCCGCGGCCACCCGTGACGGCGCCCTCTGCCCGCAGGAAGGCGAGCGCCTGGCGGATGGGCCCACGGGACGTCCCGAACTCCTTGCAAAGCGCGGCCTCGCTGGGCAATTGCGAGCCCGGCGGCCAGGTGCCGTCCGTGATGCGGCGCATGAACTCCTCACTGAGGCGGACATGTAGGGGTGCGTTCTGCTGGATACTCACGAGTTGATAATACAAGTTGGTGCGGCCTGACGTCTCATATTTCCCGGCCTGAAGGTAAACGATGCATGAACCATCGAAGCCTAAAGTAAAGTCTCGGTAAACTTGTATATACAAGTGGTGTTCTGGCTTGATTCCGCCTTCCAAGCAGTCCAATGTCAATGGCGTGAACATCCAACCTTCTCCATCCGGCGGTCCGGCTGCGACAGCATCACGCTCGGATATTGTGATTGTGGGCGCCGGCATCGTCGGGCTCGCACACGCCGCACACGCGGTCGCCAACGGCCGGAGCGTGACGATCCTCGAGCGCGACCACCACGCCGTCGGCGCCTCTGTCAGGAACTTCGGCCACTGCTGCATCACTGCCCAATCCGGCGAGCTCCACGAATTGGCACTCACGTCCCGAAAGTACTGGCTCGAGTTCGCAGCCCTGGCCGGTTTTTGGGCCGCCGAATCCGGCGCCGTCGTGCTCGCCCGGACGGAAGCCGAAATGAACGTGCTCCGGGAGCTGTCCGCAGCCCGCGAGGAGGGCCAAGTCGAACTGCTCTCCCCAGCCGGGGTGCGGTCGCGGCTGGGCTCCAGCGCGGACGGAACCACGCCCGAGGACGGCGGAGCGGCCGTCGCTTCGTGGCCCGGTTTGGTGGGCGGAGCCTTCCTCCGGGACGACTTGCGGGTGGATCCCCGCACCACGGTCGCCAAGCTCGCCGACTGGCTCGCCCGCCAACCCGGCGTAACCATCCATTGGAATACCGCCGCCCTCGGCTTTGAAGATATTGCTGGCCAACCCACGGTCCACACTTCCCGTTGTGACTTTCAAGGCAAGCAGGTGTTCGTCTGCGTTGGCCACGACGTCGACTATCTGTTTCCGTCGCTTGCCGAGGAGCACCGGATCGAACGCTGCGTCCTGCAAATGTCCCGCGCCGCCCAGCCACATGGGCTGACGATCGGCCCGGCGGTCCTCACCGCGACGTCAATGCTCCGCTACCCTGCCTTCACGGACATGCCGGCTGCTGCCGCGCTGCGGGCCGAAGTGGAGCAGGACCGGCCCGAGCTCATGGATATCGGAGCGAACGTGATGTTCACGCAGCGCCCCGACGGGACGCTGATCCTCGGGGACTCGCACCAATACCACCGCACCGCCTCGCCGTTCATGGATGAAACCGTCACCACCATTTTGAACACGGACATCGAGTCGGCCATCGGGATGCCTTTGGACGTCATCGAACGCTGGCAGGGAATCTATGCCTCCAGCTCCGTGGCACCCATCCTGGTCCGCGAAACCCAACCCGGCGTCACGGTCGTCTTGGTGACGTCCGGCGTCGGAATGACCTTGTCCTTTGGACTCGCACACCGCAACATCTCCCGGCTTTACTGACCCGTTCTTCCCTTCCCGTTCTCGAAAAGGACTCCCATGAAAACGAAACTCTTCACCTCCTCCGCGCTTGCCATCCCTGTGGCGCTGGCCCTCTCCGCCTGCGGAGGGGCCGCGAATTCCGCCGGGAGCCCGGGTGGAAGCGCAAGCACCGGCAGCAACGCGACGTGCCCCGGCGGTGAGATCAAGTTCGGCATCGAACCCTATGAGGATCCGGCCAAGCTGACCCCCGCCTACGATGTCCTGGCCGCCGCGCTCTCCAAGAAGCTCAACTGCCCCGTCAAGGTCCAGGTGGTGGAAGACTACTCCGCTGAAGTCCTCGCGATGCGCAACGGCACACTGGATCTGGGCGAGTTCGGCCCGCTCGGCTTTGTGTTCGCCAGCCAGAAGGCCGGCGCCGAACCACTTGTTTCCTTCGCCACGGCCGACAAGAAGCTAAGCAGCTACTCCGCAGGAATCTGGGTGGCCAAGGACAGCCCCATCAAGGAGATCGATGACCTCAAGGGGAAGTCCCTTGCGCTTGGCAGCGTGGGTTCCACATCCGGAGACGTCCTCCCCCGTTTCGGCCTTCGAGGCGTGGGCATTGCCGATTCCGACCTCAAGATGGACTACACGGGCGGACACCCCGAAGCCTTGCTGGCGCTGAAGAACGGCAAGGTGGACGCAGCAGAAATCAACACGCAGACCCTTGCCACCGCAACCGCAGCGGGAACGTTCAAGCAAGACGATTTCCGTCGCATCTGGGCCTCCGACACCATCCCCAACGACCCCATCACGGTCCGTCCCGACGCCGACCCCGCTTTCAAGAAGGCCGTCAAGGATGCTTTCCTCAACCTGGACCCCGCTGACGTTGCCAAGGTCGGCGCTTTCCTCGACGTGACTCCTCCGGGTCCCATGATCGAGGTCACCAAGGACAACTACCAGCCGCTCTTCGACCTCGCCAAGACCATGAACCTGACGGAGAAGAACCTGTAATGAACTCCCCGTTGCTCTCCGTACGGGGCCTCCACAAGTCGTTCGGACACCGCCCGGTCCTCAAGGGCGTGGACTTCGATGTCCACGCCGGGGAACTCGTTGCCTTCCTCGGCGCCAATGGCTCCGGCAAGTCCACCACCCTGCGTTGCGTCATGGGGATCGCCCAGCCGGACGCCGGGGTCATCGCAGTCGGTGGCAACGATCTGGCAAGCTTGCCGTGGCCCCAATTGCAGGAGACCCGGCAACGGACGGCGATGATTTTCCAGAAGATCCACTTGGTGCCGCGCCGCACAGCCCTGGACAATGTCTGCGCCGGGGCCTTGGCCCGGATTCCCACCGGCCGCTCACTCTCTCCGTTGTTCTTTCCCCGTTCAGTCCAGCAGGAGGCTCTCGAATGCCTGGACCGGGTGGGCTTGGCCGACAGGGCCTTCGATCGCGTCGGCCGGCTGTCCGGCGGGCAACAGCAACGGGTCGCCGTAGCCCGGGCGCTCTGCCAGCGGGCGGACATCGTCCTCGCCGACGAACCCGTTTCCGCCCTGGATCCGCATGCCGCGGAGCAGGTCATGGCCCTCCTGCACCACCTCGCACACGTCGAAAAGCTCGCCGTCGCGGCCGTGCTTCACCAGCCTGATCTCGCCCTGCGACACACGGACCGCTGCATCGGATTGCTCCACGGCGCCATGGCCTTCGACCTCCCGTCGCCCGAGGTCGTCTCCGCCGACTTGGACGCCCTCTACGCCCCGGACCGGGTGGCGGTAGCGTGAAGATTGAAACCAAACCCTTTCCGATCCGCCACAAGCAGCCCCTGCGATGGATCGCGACGGCCGTGGCTGTTGCCGCCGTCGTCGTCCTCCACGCGCTGGCCATCCAGGGGACGGGTTTTGAGCCCGGGCTGTTGGTGGACGGGTGGAAGGGGATGGCTGCATTCGTAGCCGACGCTTTCCCACCGGACCTGAACTGGGACAAGACCATCCGGCCGGGGCTTGAGGCAACCCTCGTGACTCTCTGGATCGGCCTTCTGGGAACCACGTTCTCGGTTCCGTCCGCCCTGCTGCTGGCTGTGCTGGCATCAAGGAGCACGGCTCCGCACCGGCTCGTCTACCAGGGAGCACGCGCAGTCTTGTCCTTCTTCCGCGCGGTGCCGGACATTGTCTTCGCCCTGATCTTCGTTACGGCAGTGGGCCTTGGCCCGTTTGCCGGCGTGCTGGCCCTGATCTGCCACAACACTGGCGTGATGGGCAAGCTGTGGGCCGAGTCCATGGAAGAGAGCGACGGCGGCCCGCAGGAGGCACTGCGGACTGCCGGGGCCAACCGGATCCAGCAAGTTGCCAATGCCACGCTCCCCATGGTGGTGCCCCAGTTTGTCGGCCTGCTGCTCTACCGCTTCGACGTGAACGTGCGTTCGTCGCTGGTCCTGGGCTTGGTGGGAGCCGGCGGCATCGGGCTGCTGATCAACCAGTCCATCAAGTCGTTCCGCTTCGACGCCATGCTCACGCACATCATCATCGTGCTTGTTCTGATTATCGTGGTGGACCAGTTCTCGGCCTGGGTCCGCAGGAAGCTGGCGGCTTAGGCAGAATGGAACTGCAGCGGACCTCGAGGGGAGGCCGCAGGACAGGATGGGTGAATCCGGGATGGATGTTGACGTCGTCGTAGTCGGCGGAGGCGCAATGGGATCAGCTGCGGCGCGGCAGCTCGCACTCAGGGGGCGATCGGTGGTCCTCCTTGAGCAGTTTGAGGAGGGACACCATGTGGGCGCTTCGCACGGAGCCACGCGCAACTTCAATACGGCATATGCGGAGGACGATTATCTCGCCCTGGTCAGCGAAGCGAGGCACCTCTGGGACGGGCTCGCAGAGGAGACCGAAACGCAATTGTTGGATCTTGTGGGTCTGGCCAACCACGGAAACGTTGCCCGGCTCCGGGAAGTCCGTACCGCGCACGCAGAGCGGGGCATCGCAAGCCATTTCATCTCCGCCAAGGAGGCGTCACAGCGTTGGCCAGGCATGGTGTTCCGAAGCGATGTCCTCTTCGTGCCGGAATCGGGCCGGGTGCGGGCGGCCAAGGCCCTCAGGGCGCTGCGCACATCGGCCGAGGCACACGGTGCCCGCTTCGAGTATTCGACCCCTGCTCGCGAGATCCGCGTCCTCGGCGAGGATCGCGCCGTCGTCGTGACTGATTCGCTGGAGATCACCGCGCGCCGGCTTGTCATCACGGCGGGAGCCTGGACCAGCAAGCTTGTCGGGGCGCAGGTGCCGCTCCCCCGTTTGGTGGTCACCCAGGAGCAACCTGCCCATTTCGCGCCCATCGACGACTCCCAGTCCTGGCCGAGTTTCAACCACGCGCCGGACCCCGGAGATCCCCGTGACGACTATTGGTACAGCCCTGTCTATGGGATGCTCACGCCGGGCGAAGGGGTCAAGGCGGGGTGGCACGGCGTAGGGCCGGTTACCGATCCTGATGCCCGCACGTTCCAACCCGAGGCGGGCCAGCTGGAGGCCCTCCGCCGCTACGCTCGTGAATGGCTGCCGGGGGTCGACGCCGAATCGGCGGTTCCCATCACCTGCACCTACACGAGCACGGCCAACGAAGACTTCGTTCTCGACCGTTTTGGACCGCTGGTGGTCGGGGCCGGGTTCTCCGGGCACGGATTCAAGTTCACCCCTGCTATCGGCCGAGTACTTGCCGATCTTGTCGAGGGGCTCGACGCGCCGCACCGCTTCCGCCGCGCTTAAATGCAACTGACTCGCAGTTGTTGTCGTTATGAACCCTCAAAACGACAACAACTGCGAGTCAGTTGGGTGGTGCGGGGCCCTTAGTTCAGCGTGGCGACAACCTCGTTGAGCTTCGCGGAAGGACGCATCACGGTCTCTGCCCTTGCGGCGTCGGGGCGGTAGTAGCCGCCGATGTCGACAGGCGAACCCTGGACTGCCAGCAGCTCGGCGATGATGGTGTCCTCATTGGAAGTCAGGGCCCCGGCGACGGCGGAGAACGCCGCGGCGAGCTCGGCGTCGTCGCTCTGCTGGGCCAGTTCCTGCGCCCAGTACTTGGCGAGGTAGTAGTGGCTGCCCCGGTTGTCGAGTTCGCCCACCTTGCGCTTCGGGGACTTGTTGTCCAGCAGGAACGTGCCCGTTGCGCGGTCCAGCGTGTCGGCGAGGACCTGGGCCCGCGCATTGCCGGTGGTGGTGGCAAGGTGCTCGAAGCTAACGGCCAGCGCGAGGAATTCGCCCAGGCTGTCCCAGCGCAAGTGGTTTTCCTGCAGGAGCTGCTGGACGTGCTTCGGAGCCGATCCGCCGGCACCGGTCTCGAAGAGGCCGCCGCCATTGATCAGCGGGACCACGGAGAGCATCTTGGCGCTGGTGCCAAGTTCGAGGATCGGGAACAGGTCGGTGAGGTAGTCGCGCAACACGTTGCCAGTCACCGAGATGGTGTCTTCGCCCTTGCGGATCCGCTCCAGCGTGAACGCGGTGGCCTTCTCCGGGGACATGATTTCGATCTGCAGGCCCTCGGTGTCGTGGTCCTTCAGGTATTCCTTGACCTTGGCGATCAGCTGGGCGTCGTGGGCGCGGGTTTCGTCGAGCCAGAAGACAGCCGGCATCTTTGAGGCGCGTGCACGGGTGACGGCCAGCTTGACCCAGTCGCGGATCGGCACGTCTTTGGTCTGGCAGGCGCGCCAGATGTCGCCCGGGGAGACCTGGTGTTCGATCAGCACGGTCCCGGAGGAATCCACAAGCTGCATGGTCCCGGCATACTCAACCTCGAAGGTCTTGTTGTGGCTGCCGTATTCCTCGGCCGCTTGTGCCATGAGGCCGACGTTCGGAACCGTACCCATGGTGGTGGGATCGAAGGCGCCGTGGGCACGGCAGTCGTCGATGACCACTTGGTAGACGTCCGCGTAGCAGCTGTCCGGGATGACCGCGAGGGTATCGGCTTCCTTGCCGTCCGGTCCCCACATGTGGCCGGAGCTGCGGATCATTGCCGGCATCGAAGCGTCAACAATGATGTCGCTGGGAACGTGCAGGTTGGTGATGCCCTTGTCGGAATCGACCATGGCCAGTGCCGGGCCGTCTGCCAGGCCCTTCTTGATGGCCGCCTTGATGCCTTCGCGGACGTCCTCCGGGAGTTCATCGAGGCCGTTGAGGATGGAAGCGAGGCCATTGTTGGCGCTCAGGCCGGCAGCAGCGATCTGCTTGCCATAGGTCTCGAAAAGCTCGGAGAAATACGCCTTGACGACGTGGCCGAACATGATCGGATCGGAGACCTTCATCATGGTGGCCTTCAGGTGCGCCGAGAACAGCACGCCTTCTTCCCTGGCGCGGACCACCTGGGCAGCCAGGAACTCGTCCAAGGCCGCGGCGCGCAGCACAGTGCCGTCCACTACTTCACCGGCGAGGACGGGGAAGGCCGGCTTGAGGACCTTGACGGTGCCGTCTTCGCGGACAATCTGGATCTTGACGGTGTCATCGGCGGGGATGACCACGGACTTCTCGTTGGAGCGGAAGTCGTTCTCCGTCATGTGCGCAACGTTGGTCTTGGAGTCCGCGCTCCAGGCACCCATGGAGTGCGGATTCTGGCGGGCGTAGTTCTTCACCGACAGGGGCGCGCGACGGTCCGAGTTGCCTTCACGCAGCACCGGGTTCACGGCCGAGCCCTTGATCTTGTCGTAACGCGAGCGGATGTCCGTCTCTTCGTCGGAGGAGGGGTTGTCCGGGTAGTCCGGAAGTGCGTAGCCCTGCCCCTGCAGTTCGGCAACGGCTGCCTTCAGCTGCGGGACGGACGCGCTGATGTTGGGGAGCTTGATGATGTTTGCTTCGGGCTTCTTTGCCAGTTCACCCAGTTCGGCCAGTGCGTCACTGATCCGCTGCTCTTCAGTCAGGTAGTCACCGAAGACGGCGATGATTCGGCCGGCCAGCGAAATGTCGCGGGTCTCGACCTCAACGCCGGCCGTCGAGGCGAAAGCTTCCACAATCGGCAGGAATGAGTACGTCGCCAGCATCGGCGCTTCGTCAGTGTGGGTATAGATAATCTTTGCCATTGGCGGGGCATCTCCCTGAAAGTCTGCAGATTTCAACATCTCTAACTTACCTGAGGGGGCCGGATTGCCGCGTACCGGGACGGCCCCGTACGAGCTGTGCAACGTCATACCCCGCCGCACCTTATGTACCTCCGCGCCAAATCGGAGTAGGTTCATGGGGTCAAACTGTGGCCGACGACACGTGGCCGCCAAACGATTGGCAGGACAATCATGACAAAGAAATCACTCCCCATCACTGGTCTCCTGAGCCTCCTTACCTCCGCCGTTTTGACCCTCTGTGCCGCTGGAGGGGCGGCAGCCGCAACGCCTTACACCGCGGTTTCGAGCCTCGCAGCGCCTGGGACGCAGCAGCTCGTCAGCTTGGCGACAACAAACACCGACCCCACGGGGTACTGGACTCCCGAACGGATGCAGGCGGCAATCCCTGGCGATGTCCTTGCCGGTAAAGCCCTCGCACGAGGTGGTGCCTCCAGCACCGCCACCGGCACGATCGAAACCGGCCCGCCAGTGAAAATCGCCAACGCCAAAGGCAGCAGCGCGAGCCTGCACCAAGACGAAGACCCCATTGACCACGTCGGCAAGGTCTTCTTCACGATGGGTGCCTTCGCGTACGTCTGCTCCGGCAACGTGGTCGTGTCGGACAACGACAGCACGGTGGCGACCGCGGGCCACTGCGTCAATGAGGGTCCTGGTGCATTCGTGAAGAACTTTGTCTTCGTTCCGGCTTATCTCAACGGCAAGGCCCCTTACGGCATCTGGCCTGCCAAAGCCCTCTACACCACAGCCCAGTGGCGCACCGCGGGCGACATCCGCTATGACACGGGCTTCGCTGTCACGGCCACGGTGAAAGGCAAGCACTTGGCCGACGTCGTCGGCGCGTCCGGCGTAGAGTTCAACCAGGACCGGGGGCTCAGCTACCAAGCGTTCGGCTACCCTGCCGCCCCGCCGTTCGACGGGCAATCGCTGAAGAGCTGTTCGGGTGACGCCACCAAGGATCCGATTAATCCACAGTTCAAGGCGCAGGGCATTCCCTGCGATATGACAGGTGGATCATCGGGCGGACCATGGATGGTCGACTCAGGCCGGGATTCCTATCAAAACTCTATTACGAGCTACGGCTACCCTGGCGGCCCGGCTGTGATCTACGGGCCTTATTGGGGCTCCGCCATCCGGGATGCCTACGATTTGGCATCCACGTCCTAGGCCCTCCGACCGCTCGGAAATAGGGCAGAATTCGCATCTTGTCAAAACGAAAGTCAAATCTCACAAAATTTGCACAATTTCTTTACATGCTTGTCACGGCTTAGGTAGTTTCGGTTCCGTCAGTCGGCGTCCACCACCAACCGGCCGCCTTCCCCTCGATATCTAGGACAACTGTGACGAGAACCAAGACCCTGGCCACAAGCATGCTCAGCCTCACTGCCGCCGCCTTACTCGCACTGGGCGCCGGGAGCGGGGCCACCGCGGCTCCGTCCATAAACAATGGCCCCGATGCGTCGACCGCCAGCAGCAATTCGGCTTCCGACGGCAACACCGCTGACTATTGGACTCCTGAACGGATGAAGAACGCCGTCTCCGGCGACGTTCTCGCGAGCAAGGCGCTTACGCGGGCACAGGCCGCAGTGGGCCTTTCCGGCCTCCCGGTTTCTCCCGAGCAGGTATTTTCCGGCTTGGGGAGCGTCCTGACCACAATCGAAGGCCAGAAAGCCGCCAGCCCGGCAGCGCCGTCCCCGGCCGTGGGCCGCAAAACGAACGCAAGTGAGTCGTCCGATTCGCACATCGGGAAGGTGTTCTTCACACTCGGCGGGGTGAACTATGTCTGCTCCGGCAATTCCGTCACCTCGGCCAACCAGAGCACGGTGTCCACCGCAGGCCACTGTCTGAACGAAGGCCCCGGAGCATTCGCAAGCAACTTCACGTTCGTTCCTGCCTACCTGGACGGCGCCGCGCCCTACGGCAAGTGGACGGCCAAGGCGCTCTACACAACCAGCCAATGGTCCTCGAATGGAAACATCCAGTACGACACCGGTTTCGCCGTGATGAACACCCTCAATGGCCAGAAGCTCTCAGACGTAGTGGGCGCCTCAGGGGTCCAGTTCAACGCCGCACGAGGACTGGCGTACAAGTCGTTCGGCTACCCTGCAGCATCGCCGTTCACCGGAGAATCACTCAAGAGCTGCTCCGGCACGGCAGCCAATGATCCCAACAACCCCCAGTACAACACCCAGGGGATCCCCTGCAACATGACGGGCGGTTCTTCTGGAGGCCCGTGGTTCATTGGAACCAGCTCCAGCGGGTACCAGAACTCGGTGAACAGCTACGGCTACGGAAGCAACTCCAGCAACATGTACGGCCCGTACTGGGGCAAGGTCATCCAAGGCACGTACCAGACCGCGTCCACGGCCCCCTAGCCTCCCCCTCTCCCCCGGACATGCCCCCTGTTCGCTCCCAGGGCTGGACATATTGCGAATATGGCCGGTCCTGACCACCAAAAATGGACATGTCCACCCGGGAACGGGGGACATGTCCATTTTTTGGTGGAGCGAGTGGACCTGGTGAAGCGAGTGGACTTAGCGAAAGCCCTTACCCCGCGAAAGCCCGGACTTAGTGGAAGAAGTGCCGCGCTCCCGTGAAGTACATCGTGATGCCGGCGGCGTTGGCTGCGGCAATGACTTCCTCGTCGCGCACTGAACCGCCAGGCTGCACCACGGCGCGGACCCCGGCGTCGATCAGGATCTGAAGGCCATCGGCGAACGGGAAGAACGCGTCGGAAGCCGCCACGGCACCGCGGGCACGCTCGGGAGCGCTGCTGGAATCGGTGTTTGACGCACCGCCGGGGGCATCGCCCCCAACAGCACCGTCGGACTCCACCTGAACGCCCAAGGTGTTGGCGCGCTCGACGGCCAGTTTGCACGAGTCCAGGCGGTTGACCTGGCCCATGCCGATGCCGACTGCGGCGCCGTTGTTGGCGAGGAGGATCGCGTTGGACTTGGCGGCGCGGCAAGCCGTCCAAGCGAACGCGAGGTCGGCCAGCGTGGCCTCGTCGGCGGCTTCGCCGGCGGCGAGGGTCCAGTTGGCGGGGTTGTCGCCGTCGGCGTCCACCTTGTCGGCTTGCTGAACGAGGACCCCGCCCGAGACCTGGCGGATCTCCGTCGGGTAGCGGCCGTAGCCGTCCGGGAGGGCCAGCAGACGGATGTTCTTCTTCTTGGACAGGATCTCAACGGCTTCCGGCTCGAACCCCGGGGCGATGACAACCTCGGTGAAGATTCCGGCCACGGTCTTGGCCATTCCCGCCGTGACGATGCTGTTGGCGGCGATGACGCCGCCGAAAGCGGACACCGGATCGCAAGCGTGGGCCTTGGCGTGGGCGTCGGCGATGGGGTCGGCGGCATCTGCGGAACCAACGGCCACACCGCAGGGGTTGGCGTGCTTGATGATGGCGACAGCGGGCTCGGAGAAGTCGAACGCGGCGCGGAGGGCGGCGTCGGCGTCGACGAAGTTGTTGTAGCTCATGGCCTTGCCGTGCAGCTGGTCTGCCTGGGCGATGCCGGCGGGGGCGGCTTTGTCCACGTAGAGGGCGGCCTGCTGGTGCGGGTTTTCGCCGTAACGCAGGACCTCGGAGCGCTCCAGGGCGAGACCGGCGTAGGCGGGCCAGTCGATGATGCCGTCTCCGTCTTCGTCGAGGAACTGGCTGGCGGTCCAGGTGGCAACGGCGGTGTCGTACGTTGCGGTGTGGGCGAAGGCCTTCGCGGCCAGGCGGCGGCGGGTCTTCAAGTCGAAGCCACCCGCAGCGGCAGCTTCCACCACGGCGCCGTAGAAGTTCGGGTCTACAACGATCGCGACGGCGGCATGGTTCTTGGCGGCCGAACGCACCATGGCGGGGCCACCGATGTCGATCTGCTCGACGACGTCATCCTGGGCAGCGCCGGAGCGGACCGTCTCCACGAACGGGTAGAGGTTGACCACTACGAGGTCGAAGGGCTCGATCTCCATCTTGGCCAGCGTTTCCATGTGGGCAGGAACGCGGCGGTCGGCCAGGATGCCGCCGTGCACGCGCGGGTGCAGGGTCTTGACCCGGCCATCGAGCATCTCCGGGGAACCCGTAACTTCTTCCACTTCCTTGACCGGAATACCGGCTGCGGCAATCCTCTTCGCGGTGGAGCCGGTGGAGACGATGGCGACTCCTGCTGCGTGCAGGCCCTTCGCGAGCTCCTCCAGCCCCGTCTTGTCGTAAACCGAGATCAGTGCACGGCGGATGGGAACACGGTCAAGCTGCGTCAAGCTCACAAAAGTCTCCGTCTTATATCGCGGGATTCCGCGGTTGCTGGGGATACGGACGAGTTTATCGTGTTGTGGCTCCTCTTCGTTTTTCGAGACGTGGCGGCGCCCGCAACATATGGTTGGGCCATGGATTCCGCGGATGTGATTTTGGTAGCCGACGTCGGCAAGAGCCGATGCAGGGTAGAACTCAGGCTGGGGAATGAGGTGTTGGGCTCGGCGGACCAGCAGGGCTTCCCCGGCCTGGGCATGGACAACGGCGCCCGGCTCGCCTTCGAGCTCCTTGCGGACACTGCATCGATGCTGCCGCGAGGGCTTCCGGCAGCATTCCCGGAAGGATCGTTGCGTGGAATCGGCGCCGCCGTGGCCGGGGTTGAGGCCTCAGCGGCCAACTCCCACGCACTCGCCGTCCTGCTGTCCGAGCGCTTCAAGGTCCCGGCCGCGGTTCTCTCGGATGCCACCGCGGCCCAACTCGGCGCCCTGGACGGCGCGCCCGGAACAGTGCTGATTGTGGGCACGGGGGCCGTTGCCTTCCGCTTCGACGACGCCGGGGCCCTCCACCGTGCCGACGGCTGGGGACCGCTCTTGGGCGATCGCGGAAGCGGCCGGTGGATCGGCCAGCAGGGTCTTCAGGCCGCACTGCAAGCGCACGACGGCGGACCGGCCACTTCGTTGCTCGGCGCGGCCGCCGCGCTCGTTGGCTCACCCGCGCAGCTTCCGGCCTGGCTCGCCGAATCCGACAACCCTGCGCGGACCATGGCGCGTTTCGCGCCCGTGGTGCTGAAAGAAGCGGAGGCGGGAGACGCCGTCGCACGCGGCATTGTGGACGAAGCTTGCAGGCTCCTTGTGAACACCGTGACCCTTGCCTCCGGCGAGACGAAACAAGTGGCGCTCCTTGGCGGCGTCGTGAAATCGGAGTTCTTCGACGGGCTCTTGCACAACGCCCTCGCTTCGGCTGGGATTGAGGTGGTTGCGGCACTAGGCGATGGAATGGACGGTGCCGCCCTCGCAGCGAACCGCCGCGGGCTCCTCCAGGAAAGGTACATTCACCGTGACGGAACAGCCTGACGCTTCTTCCCCTGATTCTCCTGACGGCGACCGGCTCAAGGAACTCCGCTCCGAGCTCGAAGGCCTGCAAACCGAAGCGGCATCGCCTGCGCTCAGTGAATTGGACACCATGGGCACGGCCGAGCTCGTCGCCGCCATGAACGAGCAGAACCGCGGCGTCCCGGCCGCCGTCGAACAAGCCAGCGGGGAGATCGCCGCAGTGGTCGACGCCGTTGCGGAGCGCCTCGCCCGCGGCGGCCGGCTGCTCTACGTCGGTGCCGGAACGGCCGGGCGGCTCGGGGTATTGGACGCGAGCGAATGCCCGCCAACCTTCGGCACTCCCCCGGGGCTCGTCGTGGGGATCATCGCGGGCGGCACCCAGGCCATCCAGAAACCGGTGGAATACGCCGAGGACAATGCCACGGCCGGAGCCCGGGACCTGCACGACATCAGCGTGACCGAGGCGGACGCCGTCGTCGGAATCTCGGCTTCGGGACGCACGCCATACGTGATCGGCGCCCTCGAGGAGGCCCGCAGCCGAGGCGCATTCACGGCATCGATCGCCTGCAACCACGACTCACCCATCAGCAAACTGGCAGACGTGGCGATCGACGTCGTGGTCGGTCCGGAATTCGTTGCCGGTTCCACGCGGCTGAAGGCGGGGACGGCGCAAAAACTCGTCCTCAACATGATCAGCACGCTCGCCATGGTCAAGCTCGGGAAGACCTACGGAAACCTGATGGTCGATCTGCGCGCTACCAACAACAAACTCCTTGCGAGGTCCCAACGGACCATCCAACACGCCACGGGCGTGGACGCGGAGACGGCGATTCGTGCGCTCGATTCCGTGGGTGGATCGGTCAAGGCGGCCATCCTGGTGGTGCTGACTGGCATCGATCCGGGACAGGCGAAGAGCGCTTTGGATGAGGCCGGCGGCTTCCTGCGAAAGGCGATCGAGAAGCACGGATAGAGTTTTCCCCAGGAGGGGAAATGAATACTTACACAACCGTCCCGAGCGGCGAGCAGGTTGTCCAGGAGCTGCCGTGGCGGTGGAAGGTCCAGGGCAGGATTTTCCTGATCGGCGGCCTCGGCTTCATGTTCGATGCCTGGGACGTCACCCTCAACGGGATCCTCATCCCTCTGCTTTCCAAGCATTGGTCCCTCCAGCCCGCCGACGCCGGATGGATCGGCACCGCCAACCTGATCGGCATGGCCTTGGGCGCCTTCGCTTGGGGCACCATCGCGGACACCATCGGCAGGAAGCAGGCCTTCACCGCCACCCTGCTGATCTTCTCCACCTTCACGGTCCTGGGAGCTTTCGCGCCGGACTTCGTCTGGTTCTGCGTCTTCCGCTTCATGGCCGGCTTCGGGCTGGGCGGCTGCTTTCCAGTGGATTACGCCCTGGTAGGTGAATTCACCCCACGGAAGCAACGCGGCAAGGTGCTGACCGCAATGGATGGTTGGTGGCCCGTGGGCGCAGCTCTGTGCGGCTTCATTTCGGCCGGACTCGTTGCGGCATTCGCCGATTGGCGCCTGACCATGCTCGTCATGGTGTTGCCGGCCCTGCTGCTGTTCTGGATCAGGCGGAGCGTGCCCGAATCCCCCCTATTCCTCATCCGCAGGGGCAGACGCCAAGAGGCCGCCGACGTCATCGACGGTCTGGTCCTGGCTACGGGAGCCGAGCAACGCGCCTACAGCCTGCCCGCGCCGCAAGACGCGCCACGTCTCTCCGCCGGCAGCGCGTGGCAGCAGCTACGGCGGGTCTGGCAGTTCAACTGGAAGATCACGACGGCGGCCTGGGCCCTGTTTTTCAGCATCCTTCTGGTCTACTACTTGAGCTTGACGTGGATGCCGCGGATTCTGATCGGCGCCGGATTCGAGGAGTACAAGGCCTTCGTGACGACAGCCGGGATGGCCGGCGTCGGGCTCCTGGGCGTGGCGGTCGCCGCAGTGCTGGTGGAGCGGGTGGGCCGCAAATGGATCCTGGCCATCACCGGGCCGCTGTCCGCGTTGACCCTCGTGATCGTGTCCTTGGTGGTCGGCATTCCTGACGCGGCAGTGTTCTGGCTCCTGGCGTTCGGCTTCGTTATCCAGGTGGCGATCCCGGTGCTCTACACCTATGTGTCGGAGCTCTACCCCACCGAGCTCCGGGGCTCCGGCTTCGGCTGGGCGTCGACGTTCTCCCGGGTTGGTGCCGGCATCGGGCCCCTCGTGTTCGCCTCGTATTTCTGGCCCGAGTTCGGCTTGGCCACGTCCTTCGCCTTGGCCGGCGGGCTCATTGTGCTGTCTGTGGTGTGGATGGCGTTGTTTGCCCCGGAGACCAAGCAGCTCGACCTCGACTGAGCATCCCCCCGCGTCCCCAACTAGCTCGCATTAGATGTCGTTTTGAGCCGTCATAACGACAACAAATGCGTGGGCCCACGCCGCCAGGGTTCCCTGGCCGAGCTTGCGAGGCGAGGGTGGCGGTGGGGATCGGTCTGGGCCGAAGGAGGACTCAGGCGTGTTTTCCCGCAGCGAGCTCTGCGAGGGTCCGGACCAGGAGCCTGCGCTCCACCACCTTGATGCGTTCGTGCAGGGTGTCTTCAGTGTCGTCCGGGGCGATTTCGACTGCCTCCTGGGCGATGATAGGACCGGTGTCGACGCCGGCGTCGGCCCAGTGGACGGTGCAGCCAGTCACTTTCACGCCATAGGCCATGGCATCGCGGACTCCGTGGGCACCCGGGAAAGCGGGCAGCAGTGCGGGGTGCGTGTTGAGGTATTTGCCGCCGAAGGCGTCGATGAATTCCGGGCTGACAATCCGCATGAACCCGGAGGAAACCACGACCTCCGGATCGTAGGAGGCAACGGCTTTGGTAAGTGCGGAGTTCCAATCGGCCCGGTCCGCGTAGTCCTTGAAGTCCACCACAAAGGTGTCCAGTCCGGCTTCGGCAGAGCGTTCCACTCCGTAGGTACCCGGCCGGTCGGCTCCCACGGCTGCAATCTCAACGTCCAGCTCGCCCGCCTTCACGGCGTCGATGACTGCTTGGAGGTTGGAACCGGTTCCGGAGACGAGGACAACAATGCGCATTGCACTAGCTTATGGCTGGCTCGCGTAGGCTGGAAAACATGAATTCCGGCGTTGGACCCACCCCGCAGCATCAGCCACAGAGCGAGGCTGCCAAATCAGCGCTTGCCGTTACCCAAACGCTATTCAGGACATTCCTGCTGACCGTGCTTGGCGCCATCTTCGTCTACATCCTGAACATCAGCTACGTCTGGCTCAGTGGCATCCTCACCGTCATCGCGGGGGTACTTGGAGTGGTGGTCCTCGTGCGGACCATCCGGTTCAAGCAGCCACGCATCGTCTTGTTTGGCACGATTTCCGGGCTCGTGGTCACGGCCGTCATGTGCCTGCTGGTGCTCACCGCGGTCGTCTTCTTCCAGCAGATCACCACCTTGGAGAACTGCGCACGAAGCGCCCTGACGCTCCACGCCCAGAACTCGTGCCAGGTGGATTTCCAGAAGTCCATTCCCTCCGGATTGCGCTAGCCGGGGCGCAAGCCAGGTGAGGCGGGCACCTTAGCGGCGGTCGCCGTCGTACACGGCATCGTCGAGATCCGCTTCGCGGAGCTTCTGCCGCCTCTCGAGCCAGGGCCCCACCCAGTAACCGATTACGACGCCGATCCCCACCTCCGCGGCGATCCAGACTGCCGTCCACCGCGGGTCCGGGCCGATCTCGGTGAGACGCCCGATTCCGGCGGAACCACGCGCGAGCCAGGCGAGGCCTCCAGCCAAAGCCCCTGCGACGGCCCCGATGAGCGCGCCGAGGATCAACGTGGAAACAGGAGCCGTGAACCAGCGCGCCTTGATCTTGATGGAAAGCCATTCGTCGAAGTGGTTCTCCCCCGCACGCAGGAACCACCAGCCTGCCAACAGACCGGCGACCACCGGAAGGGCAAGGGCAGCGGCGCCGAAGTCGAGCTGCCCGGTGGGCAGTGCGCCGAACACAGGAATCGCGGGCAGCGGCCCGACGGCGGTGCCCAGCGGCCCGACGTGCGAGCCGACACCGAGCGAGAAGCCGGCGCCGGAGGACCAAGCCAAAGTGAAAACTGCCAGATTGGGCAGATAGCCGAGCTGGGCGATGGTGAGGACGCCACCGCCGAGGGCCCCGGCTTTCAGGCCTTCGTAAACAGCGATGATGTCCGTCCAGTGCATGACAAGGTCGACGGCGAGAAGCGTCGCTGAGAGTGTCATGGCCGCCATGATTGCCACGAATCCGGCCTTGATGGCGGAGCCGAAGTAGGACCCGGCCCAACGGGAATGTTGGCTTGTGCGTGCGAGCCAATCGACGGCGTCGACGCCAATGAGCCTGCTCCAGGAGCCGGACTCCCGTCGGGCGCCCACCACCATGCCGAGGCCGAACGGGATGAGGGGAATTAATGCAGCGAACCAGATATTGATGACGACATCCTGCGTGCGACAGACGAATCCGGTCGCCGCGCCGAATGCGCCGTAGACGAGCAACGCTCCGAAGAAGGCCTGCCACAGCTGGTCCGTGTAGGAAGCCCTGGCCAGCCGGCGGCCCGCGCGCCATGCCAGGAGGAAGGGGACCAAAGTCAGTCCGAGCGGGATAAGGGACAGCATCCCGGACCCCGGTAGACCTGCGGTTCCCAGGTTGACGGTGGCAAGCTGCAGCGGCACGCCGTGGACCAGGAGCCAGGTTTGGCCAGCCAAGCGTGCCAGGAAATCGATGGTGTGGTTCTGGAATCCGTCAGTTGCCCAGACTCCGATCAGCGGCAGGACCACCACGAGCGCCGAGATGATGGCGGCCTGGGCCGACTCAAGGGCACCCTGCAGCCACAAAGGCATGGGCAGGCCATGGTTACCGGTCTGATCAGCGCGCAGTTTCATCGTGTTCTATCGTGCCACGGAGTGCCCCGCTCCCCCGGCAGGCGCCCGCATGGCCCGCAAATCCTCCAACGCCCGCTCACTTATAGCCCCCTTCTGGCCAACGCTCGCTCACGTATAGGGCGCGATCACCATACGCTCGCTCACTCCCGTCGCGCCGCCGTCGTTCTTGTGAGCGAGCGTCCGGGGAAAATGCCATATATGTGAGCGAGCGTCCGAGGAAAACCGCGCATATGTGAGCGAGCGTCCGGGGGGGCCGCGCCGGGGGGCCGCGCCGGGGGGCCGCCGCTCCAGCGCTTTTTGCATATGCCAGACGTAAAATTGGATTGTTCGCAAAGGTGGATGGAGGGCATAAATGACTACCGCAACCCCACATGCACATGGTGTTCACTTTGGACGCACGGACATCCAGAACATCGGCATGGGTGTAGGTATTCTGATGGCGCTGGTGGGCCTTCTCGGATTCATTCCGGGCATCACCATGCGGTACGGGGAATTGCAGTTCTTCGGGCCAAATTCGCACGCAATGCTCCTGGGTGCGTTCCAAGTGTCGCTGCTGCTCAACATTGTGCAGCTGCTGATCGGCGGAACCAGCTGGGCGATGTCCCGCTCGGGCGGCCATAGCGCACGCAATATCCTGATGAGCTTCGGTGCCTTGTACATCGTGCTCAGTGTGTACGGACTGAGTGTCGGGGTTGATTCGGCGGCCAACTTCCTGTCGCTGAACACGCTCGACAACTGGACGTTCATCGTCTTGGGCATCCTGATGGTCGCCGCAGGCTGGATGTTTTCACGGCATCTGGCTGACGACGCAAAATAGACCTATTCACGAGCCCGGATTGAGTTAGCCCGGGATTACAGGAGCCGCCAATGGGTAGGATCTACAGCCAAATCTGAATAGTCATACAAGCGGTTGGTGCAGTTCCTGCGGTGAAGAAGCCGGGGGCTGTGCCAACCTTCTTTGTGCCCGACGCCGTCAGATCCACTTGGGTGCCGCCGGCACCGGCCCAGCACCCCCAGCCACCCCGCCGGTCCCGCGCCCGGTGGCCCATTGCACGACGCCGGCAAGAGGCCCGGTGATCACGACGGCGGCGTCCGGATCGCCGAACGTGAGGTCTGTGCGGGCGACTCTGACCAACAACCCGTCATCGGTGCCCCGGGTTGCCCAAGCGGAGGTGATGTCGCGCAGCAGCCGCTCCAGGACCGGGGCCGGGATGTCGCCGAAGGATGCCCCGTTGTCGAGGTCGACGGCGTGCACCCAGACTTCGCGGGTGCGCATCCAAACCGTTTCCGACGCCGGGACGGTGCGGCCCTGCGCCGTGCGCACCGTGTGGTGCCAGGCGTCCTCGGGAAGATCCCGCCATTCCACGCTCAAGTGCACGGCCGAATGATCGAAGAGGTTCCGCAACGCGATGGGAGACAGGGTGGCACCGAAGTTGATCTCCTCATCCCGCGCGGCAACAGAGGGATACATCGGAGTCTCCACGCCGGACGAGGCCCACTCCACTAAGCGGGCGATGGCCCGGGCGTTATAGCCGACGTGTGCAACAACGTGACGGCGGCTCCAGCCGGGAAGCAGCGAATCGCCGTCGAGCTCGGCGTCGGAGAGTTCGTTGAGCTTGCGGGCGAAGAATGCGGTCCCCCGCCGCGCCTGCAGGAGCTGTTCCTGCAGGCCCGGATCGGTGGTGAGGTCCTGGCGGGCGACCATCAGGCTTCCTTGACCACGCGGTTGTTCAGCTGGCCCAGGCCCTCGATGGTGGTGACCAGGAGCTGGCCTTCCTGCAGGTAACGCTTCGGGTCCTGGGCATGGCCCACACCGCCGGGCGTGCCGGTCGCGATGACGTCCCCAGGGTTCAGCGTGATGATGGTCGAGATGTAGGACACGAGGAATTCCGGGGTGAACACGAGGTCCCCGGTGGGGGTGCTCTGCTGGATCTCGCCGTCCACCGCGGAGGTCATCAGCGGCCCGGCCTTGAACTCGTCCTTGGTGACAAGGGCCGGCCCGAACGGCGTGGACTTCTCCCAGGTCTTTCCCTGCAGCCACTGGACGGTACGGAACTGGTAGTCGCGCATGCTGATGTCGTTCAGCACCGAGTACCCGGCGATGTGATCAGCCGCGTCGGCTTCGCTGATGCGGCGCCCCTTCTTTCCGATCACGACGGCGAGCTCGGCCTCCCAGTCAACCGAGTCCGATTCCTGCGGCAACGCCAGATCGTCGTTGGGACCAATCAGCGATTCCTGGTACGTCGCGAACAAGGTGGGGTACTCGGGGATGTCCCGGCCCATCTCTTTGATGTGGTTGCGGTAGTTGTGCCCGACGCAGATGATTTTCCCCGGTGAGGGCACGACGGCGGCGAGGTCGGCGCCGTCGTACGCGTGCGTTGTGCCGTTGGCCGCCTCCGCGATGGCCGCCCAGGCGGGGTCCTGCAGGAGGGCGCCCACGTCGGAGAACCCGTCGATCCCTGTCAGGGTGTCGCCGTCCTGGCGGACGGCCACGGTACCTTTGCCGGCGCCGGTGCGGAGGGTGAGGAGTCTCATTTGTTGCGTCCTTCGATGTACGTGCGGTTGAAATTCAGTCGTTCAAAAATGGGGGCATCGCTGAAGCGGAACAGATCGAACTCGCTCTCGGCTTCGAGGAACCACAGAGCCCAGGACGGGACCACGAACAGGTCGCCCTTCTCCAGGACCTTGGACTCCCCGTTCAGTACCACGGTGCCGCGGCCTTCGAAGACCTGCCAGACGCTGGAGCCGACTTCGCGCAAGGCCTCGGTGGAAGCGCCGGCCCGCAGGCGGTGGAATTCCGCGCGGATAGTCGGCATGACGTCCCCTCCGGTGGTCGGGTTGGTGTAGCGCACGGCGGCGTGGCCCTGGGACACCGTGGCGGGGTGGCCTTCATCTTCGAGGAGCAACTGCTCGCGCAGGGCGGCGTCGGTGTGCTCCCAGCGGTAGGCCGCGATGGGTGAGTTGGTGGTGTCATCCAGCCCGGACAGCGGACGGAGGCCCGGGTGGGCCCAGAGCCGCTCGGAGCGCGAAACGTCAGGGGTGGCCTCGTCGGTGACGCGTTCGGTGCCGAATTCGAAGAACCCGGCGTCCGCGTAGTGCACGAACGGGATGTCCAGTCCGTCGATCCACGCCATCGGCTGGTCCGTGTCGTTGTGGTGGCCGTGGAAGTTCCATCCCGGAGTCAGCAGGAAATCGCCGCGGCGCATCGCCACCGGGTCCCCATTGACAACAGTCCAGACGCCTTCGCCCTCGACGACGAAACGGAAGGCGTTCTGCGAGTGGCGGTGCTCCGGGGCTGTTTCATGCGCGCCCAGATACTGGATGGCCGCCCACAACGTCGGCGTCGCATACGGCGTGCCGGCAAGGCCCGGGTTGGCCAAAGCGATGGCACGGCGTTCTCCGCCACGGCCCACGGGCACGAGGTCCCCGGCACGGGCGGCCAACGGATAGAGCTCGTTCCAGCGCCACACATGGGGCACGGCTTTCGGGGACGGCACCATCGGCATCAGGTCCGCGATCTCGGTCCAGAGCGGGATCAGGTTCCCGGCCTCGAAATCCTCATACAGCTGCTCCAGCTGCGCCGCCTCCTCGGGGGTCGGTTCCGGAATCGCGTGCGCTGCGGCAACTGATTCATGTGTCGTGCTCTCGGCGCTGATGGACACAGGGGCCTCCTCGAGGGGTACGGGAAAGTTTTGGCGTACTCCAGACCCTAGGGAGGTCCTCAAGTGATCTCCAGCATATTCTGCTAGCCAGAATCTGCTCGCCCAACTGTCCCCACCGCCACCCTCGCCTCGCAAGCTCGGCCAGGGAACCCTGGCGGCGTGGGCCCAAGCAGTGGATGTCGTTATGGGCGCTCAAAACGACAACAACTGCGAGTCAGTTGGGTGGGTTAAGGCTGGGACTCGGCCGGATTGGCTGCGATATCGATCTCCAATTGGCGCTGGGTTTCCCGCATGATGCCCACGAGTCCGCTGTCGAAGAGCCTGCGGAACCTTGCCACAGGAGTCGCGACGCTCAAGGCACCCACCGCAACGCCCCGTCCGTTGTGAAGGGCAACCCCCAGGGCGCTGATCCCTTCCTCGGTGCCTTCGAAATTCGCGGCGAATCCGTTGCTCCGGATCGTCTCGAGCTCGCGGAGGAAGCCCGGATATTCGGCGTCGGGAATGTTGTCCCCGCCGATCTCCGCATTGTGGCTGCGGAACAACTGCTCAATCATGGCGGGCTCCAGCTCGGCCAGCAGCGCCTTGCCTCCCGAGGCCTTGTTCGCGGGCAGGACGGTCCCCTGCCGGTCGCCTACCCGCAAGGCGTTGGTCCCCTCCACCGTGGCCAGGAACCTCACTTTGGTGCCCACCCGAACCATGAGATTGACGGTCTCGTTAATCCGACCACTCAGGAGTTCCATGTGCGGCTGCGCCACCGTACGCAGCAAACGGCTCCAACTGAGTCCCGCCGGGCCAACCCCCATGGCCGGCCCAGGCACGTAGCGGCGGGTCTCGTCCTGGACCGCGAACCCCCGGTAGACCAGCATGGCCAACAGCCGGTGGGCTGTGGAAGGGGCAACTCCCAGCTCCG
This sequence comes from Arthrobacter sp. 2MCAF14, assembly GCF_052115645.1. Classification (NCBI taxonomy): domain Bacteria; kingdom Bacillati; phylum Actinomycetota; class Actinomycetes; order Micrococcales; family Micrococcaceae; genus Arthrobacter; species Arthrobacter sp. 2MCAF14. Next base: position 45,636 of record NZ_JBFRHB010000020.1, read on the forward strand.
CGGCGGCGTCCTTGAGCCGTAGGCTGCCGCCGTCGCGCAGGAGCTGAAGGAGGTGTAGGGCATTGTCCACGGCCTCAATGGAGTAGGCCGGTTTCTTGCGGGCTGGGAGATTCTGCACCACAGAATTCTATTGGGCTACGCAAACAACGGCTACACAGTGGTGGGATGAATCACACACCATCCGCTGCAGCGCCGGAGCGGACCCAACACGGCGTTCCCCACCTCCCCAAGGCCTCCACACGGTTCTCCAAGCGTTTCGCCGCCGCTGTGCTGGTCTGCTGGTTGCTGGTGGTTTTCGACGGCTATGACCTCATCGTCTACGGCACGGTGCAGTCGTCCCTCATCACCGACACAGGCTGGGGCCTCACCAAGGCCACGGCCGGCACGGTCGGTTCCATGGCGTTCCTGGGAATGATGATCGGAGCCATCTTCGCCGGCCGGATGTCCGACAGTTGGGGCCGCCGACGGACCATCATCGCGTGCGCCGCACTGTTTTCGCTCTTCACCATCCTGTGCGCCTTCGCACCGAACGCCTTCGTCTTCGGGGGTTTGCGCTTACTGGCCGGCATCGGCCTGGGCGGGCTTGTCCCCTCGGCAAATGCCTTGGTCGCGGAACTGGTCCCCGCCAAATGGCGGTCCACCATCGCCACGCTGATGATGTCCGGAGTTCCGATCGGCGGCTCGATTGCCGCGTTGGCAGGCATTCCGCTGATTCCCGCATTCGGCTGGCCAGTCATGTTCTTGGTGGCCGCAGTGGCCCTGCTCGTGGTGGTTCCCATGGGCATGCGCTTCCTCCCCGAAACACTCCCGGAGACGCTCCCGGAAACTCTCCCGGCCGCAAAAGATGCGAAGCAAGCAGTGGGCTTCAAGTCCCTGCTCCGGGCACCGTACCTCGGCATGAGTCTCCTGTTCGCGATCTCCACCCTCGTAACGCTCTTTGCCTGGTACGGCCTGGGCACCTGGCTGCCGAACCTGATGCAACTGGCTGGCTACAACCTCGGATCAGCCCTGACGTTCGCGCTGGCACTCAACCTCGGTGCCGTCGTCGGCTCGGTGGCCACCGCTTGGGCGGGAACCCGCTTCGGCCCGATCCCGACGGCGATCGCGGCAGCCGCCGTCGCCGCCGTCGCGCTGGCCGTACTGGTGGCGGGGCCGCCCGTGGGGCTTGTCTACGTCATGTTGGTGCTGGCCGGGGTGGGCACCCACGGAACCCAATGCCTCATCATCGCGGCAGTTGCCAGCCATTACCCGGCGCATCTGCGGGGCACGGCGCTCGGCTGGGCCCTCGGAGTCGGCCGCATTGGCGCAGTCGCCGCACCCCAGGTAGGCGGACTGCTGCTCGCGGCCGGGCTCGGCGTCAACTCGAACTTCCTCGCATTCGCCGGGGCCGCCGCCGTCGCGGCCATTCTGCTCGGCGCGATCGGCGCGAAGATCAAAACGGCCAAGATCAAGACCCCCGAAATCCAATCCAAGAACACCACCTCTGTAGGAGCCCGCAATGTTTGACCGCAAACCGTCCACTGAAGTCCTCGTCGTCGGCGGAGGGATGGCTGGCCTTGCCGGCGCCCTGGCCCTCCGCGCAAACGGCGCCGAGGTGACGTTGGTTGAGCGGGCCCCCGAATTCGGCGAGGTCGGGGCTGGACTGCAGATGGCCCCCAATGCCTCCCGCGTCCTGAAGCGCTGGGGCCTCCTCGAGAAGGCGTTGGAAATCGGCGTCCGGCCCAAGCACTTGGTGTTCCGCGACGCCCTGACCGGTGAGGAACTCACGCGTCAGACCCTCGGCGGCGAGTTCGAAGAGCGCTACGGCGCCCCGTACGTGGTGATCCACCGCAGCGACCTGCACCGGATCCTGTTGGAGGCCTGCCAGGATGCCGGTGTCCGCTTGGTGAACGACGTCGTCGTCGAGAGAGTCGAGACCGTGAACCACCGCGGCGTGGCGCACACCGCGAGCGCCGACGTTTACGAGGCCGACGTCGTGATCGGCGCGGACGGCCTCAAGTCCACGCTCCGCGCCGCCGTCGCGCAGGACGGGCCGGTGTCGTCGTCGTACGTCGCCTACCGCGGAACGGTGCCTATCACGCCTGAGACCCCGGCAACCGATCTCGAGGACGTCGTCGTCTACCTCGGACCGGACTGCCACCTCGTGCAATACCCGCTGCGCAAAGGCGAACTGCTCAACACGGTGGCTGTCTTCAAGTCGCCGTCGTTCGAGCGCGGCGAGGAGCAGTACGGCGGCGTCGACGAACTCGAGGCCGCTTACAAGGACTGCATTCCGGCAGTACAGCTGGCGCTCCGGAACCTGGCGACCGGCATCCGCTGGCCCATGTACGATCGCGATCCCATCGAGAACTGGACCGACGGCCGCCTGGTTCTGATGGGCGATGCCGCGCACCCCATGCTCCAGTACTTGGCACAGGGGGCCTGCCAGGCGCTTGAAGACGCCGCCGTCCTCCAGGACTCCACCGTCGGTTCCGTGTTTACCGACGACGGCGTGGACGCCGGTGCATGGGACCGCGCCATCGGCGACTTCAACTCGGCCCGCGCAGCGCGCACGGCCCGTGTCCAACGCACCGCGCGCGTCTGGGGAGAGTCGTGGCACGTTTCCGGCGTCGCGCGCATCTTGCGGAACCTGCTGTTCAAGAGCCGACAGGACGGCGACTTCCAGTACAACGACTGGCTCTACGGCCAAGAGGGCGACGGCGTCCCGGCTGTCCCAGCGGAAGGCACTTCAGGGGCGGGGACTGAATCGCTCGCGGGAACGCACGCCTAGGGGCATCCGTTGTGTCAATTGTAGGTAACCAAATTGCTGGACTCCTGGAGCAGACCAAAGCAGACTGACTACACGAGCCACTTGGGTGCTTGCCGTTGAAAGGACAGTCATGTTCGACCTCGTTGCGTATCTCCCCCTTCTTGTCACCGTATTGGGGGTAGTTGTCGCCGTTGCGGTCATTAGGCTTCTCATCAAATTGATGTGGAAGGTGGCTGAACCAAACGAGGCATTGATCATTTCCGGTCTGACTCGGGGAAGTTTGGACACCAGGGACGGAATGGATTTCAAAATCGTCACCGGGAAAGGCGCCTTGGTGGTCCCCGGGCTCCAAACCGTAAGGACTTTGTCCCTCACGCTGAATGAAACAGAACTCCAGGTCAACTGCGTGACCTCGCAAGGTATCCAGGTGATCGTGGAGGGCGTGGTTATTTACAAAATCGGTGACGCCGCACCTTTCATTGCGAATGCCGCGAGGAGGTTTCTCGGCCAGCAGCCCAAAATGCAAAGCCAGGTCTACAACGTTTTTGAGGGGCATTTGCGCTCGATCATTGGCAGCATGACCATGGAAGAGATCATCCGTGAGCGCGACAAACTTGCGTCGTTGGTCCGCAGCGCCAGCGGCATAGAGATGGAAAAGCTTGGCCTAGTGGTTGATTCCCTGCAGATCAAGGATCTCCAAGACCCCACGGGCTATATCCAAAACCTGGCCAAACCGCACATTGCACAGGTCAAAATGGAGGCCCGCATCGCTGAAGCCACCAGGAACCGCGAGGCCGCGGAGCGGGAAGCCGAGGCCGCCGCCCAGATCGCGGACGCCCAAAGCATCTCGGCGATCAAGCAGTCAGCGGCACAAGCCAATGCTGAAACGGCTAGGGCCAACGCCGCCCAGGCAGGACCGCTGGCCGACGCCACGGCGCGCCAGCAAGTGGTGGTTCAAGAAACCGAGGTGGCCAAGCTCGAGGCGGACCGTGAGGAGCAAAAGCTCCAGACGTCCATCCGAAAGCCTGCCGATGCCAAGGCGTACGCGCAGCGGACCGAGGCGGAAGCTCAAAAGGCCGCCGACATCAGCGCTTCCGAGGCGCGGGCACGGCGAACGGAACTCGAGGCCCAGGCGAACGCCCGCAAGGTGGAAGTCGAAGCCCAGGCCAACGCCACGGCGGCGGCCGCCATTGCGGGAGCTACGAAGATCACCGGCGAAGCCGAAGCGGCAGCCACCAAGGCCCGGGGTGACGCTGCAGCTTCCGCCATCAAGGCCAAATCCTTGGCGGAAGCGGACGGCATCAAGGCCCGTGCCGAGGCTCTCGGAACCAACCAAGAGGCCGTTATCTCCCAACAGCTCGCGGAGAACATGCCTGCGATCGTCGCAGCCGCGGCTGAACCCTTTGCCCACGTGGGTAACCTGACGGTCCTGAACGGCGGCGAGGGGCTCAACAGCATGGTGGGTGGGATCCTGTCCCAGGTGGGCAACTACCTGCCCTCGATCACAGCAGCGCTCAAGAACGGCAAGGAACCGCCGAAGCGGCCCACCAAAACCCCTGATGTGTAGGGACACCGATGCACAAAGAGGTTGATCGGAGCCTGACGGGCAAAATCGGTAGGGTCACGGGTCGTATCGGGCCAGGCACTGTGGGGGAAGTGATGCTGCCGTTCCACGGTGGCACAAGCGCATTCCACGCGCATCCATTCGACAAGAGCAGTGTTTTCAACGTGGGTGACGAGGTGCTTGTCATCTACTACGAGCCGCCCGGGACCGTATTCGTTGACGAGCTGCCGGACGTTCTGAAGGCTGCCAGATAAAACAACTGAGGGCGGCTAAGCAGCCGCCCTCAGTTGTCTCAGTGAATCTCGGTTGCTCAGCCCAGCGGCGGAGCTCCCACACTGTCGTACATCGCGTAGTCGTCGGTGGTGACCGATCCGTTGCTGAACAAGCTCAACCCGAAACTGATGGCAGTGGCCCCGGCGGGAAGTGCCGGCGTCGTGAAGCTTGCCTGTGTATAGGTAGTGGCGGTATTCAGCCACGGTCCTGAGGTCCAGTACACCCAGTTGTTCGTGGCGTCACGGTAATACAAAGCGAACTGTGTGACGGCTGTGGAGGTGTACCAAACACGCACCGAGTAGGTGTGTCCTGCGACAGCCGCAGGTGGACAGGTACTGGTGTCCATTGTGGGCAGCAGTTTCGCGTCACCACTGGAGTATCCCGTGATGGTGAGTTTCTCCGCTTTGGTACCGGTGTGCGCGGTAGCAACCGTGCTGAAGGTGGCGGTGTTCGTGCCGTATCCGCCGGCCTGCCAGCACTGCGGGAACGAGCCCGTACCGGCCGTTTCAAGGCTGGGGTTTTGTACCAGGTTGCCGCCGGCTGGTGGTGGCGGCGGTGGCGGTGGCGGTTTGCCGACGTCGAACATCTCGTAGTCATCGGTGGTGAGCGTGCCGTTGCTGAACAGGTTCAGCCCGAAGCTTATGCCGCTCGCGCCAGCAGGCAGTGGCGGCGTTGTCCACGTGGCCTTTTGAAAGGTTGCGGCCGCTGAGAACCAGGGGCTAGATGTCCAGTACTTCCACGAGCCCACGCCGATCCGGTAGTAGAGTTCGAACTGGGTGCTTGTGGTCGATTTATACCAGGCACCTATTGAATAGGAGTTCCCGGGTGTGGCTGTGGGTGAGCACCCGCCTAGGTCAAGGGTGGGCAGTAACTTAGCGTCGCCGTCGACATAGTTGGTGACCACGAGCTGTTCAGCGACTTTCCCTGTGTGTCCCGGTTTGACGGTGGAGAAGGCTGAAGTGTTGGTGCCATAGCCTGCTGCGGCCCAGCACTGCGGAGCCCCGTTGACCAAGGTTTCAAGGCTTGGGTTCTTGACCAGGTTGCCGGTACCCTCCGGTGGCGCCGGCGGTCCCGAGACAAGCGGCTTGACGGTTCCGCCAATCACTTGGGCCACCGTCTTGACCGTGGTGGTTGCGGGCCGGGACTTGAGCCACGTGGCGAACTGGTTGAACAGGGTCGGAGTGATGTTCAGCGGATCCGTGCTGGTAGCTGAAATGTGGTGGAAGGTGAGCTGGACCCACCCGCCTGCCGGCTCCGCCTGAGTGACGGACTTTTGGAGGTCCGCCAGGGTCCAAGTGTTGTCGACTTCATCCGGGGCCGCGGTGTTGTACGGGTTGGCCGGGGGGATGGTCTCCGCGAGCGGGCACCCCGCGCAGCTGAACCGCGTCTTGATGTCACCAAGATTGCGGGCGCTATTGAACCCACAGTTCTTGACTACGGTTTCGAGGGATGCGTTCTCGGCAGCGAACGGATACGCGAAGTCCGTGATCGTGAATCCAAGGTTTGTGAGGTTCACCCTGTCGTTGCAAATCTGGCGTGTTGCCTCATCCAGCGTCACTGTGGTCAGGTCCGGGTGGGTAACAGTGTGGCCGGCAATCTCATTGCCGTTCGCCACGAGGCCCTGCATGTCGCTCGTCGTCATGTAATTGGGGTTGTTGATGAATCCGGACGGCGTGAAGAAAGTACCCACCAGGCCCAGGCTCTGCATGGTCTGCGCGGCGTTGAGTTGGTCGGCATTTGCGTCGTCAAAGGTCAACGTGACGACGGTTGGATTAGCGGCTTGGGCCGCGGGTGCAGTGATGCCGGCGGTGACGCCGGTGAAAGCAAATACCACTACAACGGTGGAGAACCACGTAAACCATTTACCGGGGATCGTCCCCTTAAACATCCGGTGCTGGTCAAAATGGTCAGTACGGTTGAAGAGTTTCATAGGGTCTGGCTCGATTCTAGACAACGGCCTGGCCGGACATACGGGCGGCGCAGGGTGAATCACCCAACGCTGTTCAGCATGTGCGGGCGCGCCGCCCAGTCATCGCCCGCTTACCGAAATACCCCGGTGCCCGGGACAAGCCCCAGTCATGGCCACGAGGTTCACTACCGTTGTCACCGTAAATCGGGCCGATATTGGGGGATAAGAGTGACTTCTACCCGTCTTTCAGCTCCGTAATTGCCTAGAGTGGCGAATTTTCCGTCCCTACGGATCCTCCACTCGGGGAAACAACATCAATTTGTTAACCAAACCTTCCCCTCGCAGTCACGCCCATTCCCCCGCTTCGCCAACCGCCGCGCACACCGTGGAGGGGTGAGGATCGCTATCGTTGCCGAATCATTCCTGCCGCTCATGAACGGGGTCACGCACTCCATCCTGCGGGTGCTGGAGCATCTGCAAGAGCGAGGCGACGAAGTGATGGTGATTGCGCCATCGACGTCGGACACTGCTGTCTCGGACGTCGTGAACGGCGCTTTTGTCCATCGCCTCCCCTCCGTGCCCTTGGCCGGATACACAAATGTGCGGGTGGCGTTGGGCGGTGTGAGCCGGGTCAAGAGAATCCTTGCCGACTACGCACCGGACGTCGTCCACCTCGCATCCCCTTTCGTCCTCGGATGGCGGGCTGTGCAGGCTGCGCACCAGCTCGGCATCCCCACGGTTGCCATCTATCAAACCGAGGTCCCCAGCTACGCCGCCCGGTATGGCCTCCCCATGCTGGAGAACTGGGCATGGAACCGGGTAGACAACATTCATCTTCGTGCAGACCGGACGCTGGTCCCGTCCACGTTCGCGCTCAACCAGTTGCGCGGCCGCGGGATCCTCAGGGTGGGCATGTGGCGGCGCGGTGTGGATACCGCGCGGTTCTCCCCCACCAAGCGCTCGACGGCGTGGCGCGCCTCGGTGGCGCCCCACGGCGAGCGCATCATCGGCTACGTCGGCCGCCTCGCGATCGAGAAACAGGTGGAGGACCTTGCCGTGTTGGCGGATCTGCCGGGAACAAGGCTTGTCATTGTGGGCGACGGTCCACAACGCGCTGCCCTCGAAGCAGCATTGCCGAACGCCGTCTTCACCGGGTTCCTGGGAGGCGACGAATTGGCCCAAGTCGTGGCGGGGTTTGACCTCTTCGTTCATCCTGGCGAGTTCGAAACGTTTTGCCAGACGATCCAGGAGGCCATGGCGTCCGGTGTTCCCGTCGTGGCCACCGGCCGGGGCGGGCCCCTCGATCTCGTGGAAAACTCGCGTACCGGCTGGCTTTACGAGCCGGGAGACCTCGAACAGTTGCGCGGCTACGTGCAGGACCTGGTGGGCGACGACGCGAAGCGCCGTGCGTTCGGAACGGCGGCACTCGCTTCGGTCCAAGGACGGACGTGGCCGGTGCTGAGCGCCCAACTCGTCGAGCATTACGAGGCAGTGATCTCCGGTGAAGCGCTTGTGGAGCCGGCCACTACTCCCAGCCACCCGGTTCAGGCGGCCGAGTTTCAGGCAACCGCGTTTCAGGCGGCAGAGCTTCAGCCGGCCGAGCCTGCCACCATTTCCGTGACTTCCAGCAAAGGACTCCCAGCATGAAAATCTCCGTTGTAGGCTGCGGCTATCTTGGCGCAGTGCACGCCGCAACGCTCGCGTCGATGGGCCACACCGTGGTGGGCATCGACGTCGACGCCCAGAAGGTGGCCCACCTGAACAAGGGTTTCGCGCCCTTCCACGAACCCGGCCTTGATGAACTTCTCCGGGACGGCTTCGCTACTAAGCGGCTTACGTTCTCCACCGATTTCGCCGATGCCGCCGATGCCCAGACGCACTTCCTCTGCGTGGGCACCCCGCAGTCGAAGACCTCGGATACCGCGGACCTCTCCTACGTGATCGCAGCCACGAAGAGCATTCTCCCGCATCTGGCGAGGGGCGCCGCCGTCGTCGGCAAATCCACCGTTCCTGTCGGAACAGTGGACATGCTCCGCGGCATCCTTGCCCGTAGGCCCGATATCCTGCTCGGCTGGAACCCCGAATTCCTGCGCCAAGGCACGGCAGTGAAGGACTCCCTGGTACCGGATCGTTTGGTGTACGGCGTTCCGGGCGGCAAGGACTCCGCCGCCGGCACCCCGGTCACGGCTGCGCTCGACGCCGTCTACGAACCGCTGATTTCCGCCGGGATCCCGCGGCTGGTCTGCAACTTTGCCACCGCCGAGCTCATCAAGTCCGCCTCCAACGCGTACCTCGCTACGAAGCTCAGCTTCATCAACGCCATCGCCGAACTTTGCGACGCCTCGGGGGCGGACGTCACCGAGCTCAGTGAGGCGATGGGCCTGGATCCGCGCATCGGCAACCGGTACCTCCACGCCGGCCTGGGTTTCGGCGGCGGCTGCTTGCCGAAGGACATCCGCTCGTTCCGCGCACAGGCACAAGCACTGTCCGTGCCTTCCCTTGATGAGTGGATGGGGGTGGTCGACTCCATCAACCTGGGCCAGCGAGCCCGCGCCGTGGACGTCGCCCGTGAAATGTGCAAAGGCTTCCTGTCCGGCCGCACCGTCACCGTGCTGGGCGCGGCCTTCAAACCGGACACCGACGACATCCGTGACTCCCCCGCCCTGGACGTTGCACTCCAACTGGCGGCGGCCGGCGCCCACGTTACGGTGACCGATCCCAAGGCCATCAACAATGCGTGGATGCGCTACCCCCAACTCCGCTTCGAAGCGTCCACAACGCGCGCGCTCGAAGGCGCTGAGTTGGTGCTGCTGCTCACCGAATGGGACGAATACCGCGCCCTCTCACCCACCGCCGTCGGCTCGCTCGTACGACGCCGGATGGTCCTGGATGCGCGGAACGTCCTGGACGCTGGAGCATGGCAGGCGCAAGGCTGGACGGTTCGCGGGCTCGGAACCGGCTCTCAGTCTGAGCCTTCGGAGCCGATTGCTGACGTCAAGCCAGCTGTCCTTCCCGCCGAACCGGTCAACACACGGCCGTTCATTGTCGGTTCGCCGGCCAAGGCACCCTCGACGCGACGGTAGCTTTGCCGCGGCCACAAGCGGCTCCTGACCGTTCCAACGGCCGCGGGAGGCCCTCCGTGTTTTCCCCGAAATACACGTAGACGGGCCTCCGGGCACACGGAGATCCGGCTTGTTCACACTGAGAAACGGCCTTTGGCACACGGATTTTTCCGTTTTTTACACGTAGACGCCAATTTCACCGAGAGAATCTGAATCGTGGATGGCCTTCCTTTTGGAGGGGCACCACTATTCAAGGCCAGCGATACCCGTTGGCCGTTCTACTCGAGAAATGGGGTTGCAGTGGAATCAACAATGACGAAAAGGACCGGGCTTCAGGCTGCGGCAGCGGCGGCGCTGGCTGTGGTTGGCATCTTCGGTGCGAGCCTGGCCGTTTCATGGATCGCGGGGTCCCTCGGCATCTCTGCCGCGGCGGCGTCCCAGATCATGAACGCCATCGAGGTCGGAGGCTGGGCTCTCGTTGTCATCGGCACAATATTCGGGGCAGGAATCACTGGTGCCTTGATCGCAACGGCTCGAGGAATCCTCTTCCGCATCGGCCGGGCGCAAGCAGTCGCGTAAATCGATGCTTGCTAAGACAGCACACGTGCTTGGGGGCATCCCTGGATGGTTGCTCCCAAGCACGGGTCTGGCCATGGCAGCCATAGCCGTCTTCGGTTATTCGGCCGTGGACCTGTCCTGGATCCGGGACGCGAGGGACATGGGTGGGAGTCCTCTCTACAGCAAGGACTTCCTCCAGATCCTTGGGCGGAACCTCGGCGCGGCCTTGGTGCTCTATTCGGGGGTCGTGACCCTCGGGCTGACCACGCTCCTCGGAGCCGGAATCCTGGCGCTGTATGTCGGGGCGACGGTATCCCTCGGGGTGCACTCCGTCGGCGGTGCCGGCCTGGTTGCCGACGTGATTTGGTATGTCCCGTTCGAGTTCTTCGGCCTCGTGCTGGCGGCGACCGCCGGATTCCAGCCCGCCGCTGGCCTGGCTCGCAGGCTGCTGACGAAGAACGAGCCCGCAACCCTGAGATCTTTCATCGACGATATGGCCCGCTCCCTCGGCACCTTGCTCATTGCCATCGCCCTGATAGTCCTCGGTGCTGCCATCGAGGCCATCGTGATTCAACTAAGGACCTGAGGAGGAATTCATGACCAGCACGGAAGACGGCCGGGAGTCCGAAACCGTCATTAGCGTCGCTAAGGTCGGAAAGTTGCGGCCCGAGCCAACGGGAGGCAGGGAATGGGTCTCGACATCCCGCGGTCTGTGGATCGCGGGCTACATCCTGCTGATGGCTTTGGTGGCTCTGCGGCTTCCGCTGACCAGGAAGTACCTCAACGCGAACGTTCCGGCGGACGTGCGCTCGGAAATCGGGGACGATCGACTGCTGAGCCTCTCCATGACGGTGGGCACCGTTTTGTTCTTCCTTGTCTACGCCGTCATCATCGCTTTGTACTTCTCCCTCGCCGCGTTCCTGGACAAAAGAGTGATCCCGGGAAAATCGGTCATCGCGGGCCGCTTCAAAATCGGGTCCTTCTTTGTGATCGCCATTCTCGCCACGATCCCCGTGAACCTATTCAGCGTGGTCTTCGGTGTCATCCAACCGCGGGATGTGCCCGGATATTGGGCCTATTTCCCCTCGATGGCCGTACTTGCCCTGGCGATCTTCTACCGGCATTGGCGCGAGTTTTCCACAGGCAGGAAGATCCTCGTTGTGCTTTCGGCCATTGGTCTGGCAACAATAGTTGCCATCGGCTGACCTTCCTCAACCACCACCCACGGACAGAAATTCTCAATGACTACTCAGCTCTACAGCCTTCTTCTACGAATCGTGGGCCTCATGGTCGCTGCATTCTCCTGCATTTCCCTCGGCCTGATTTGGGCTTCTCCTGCCCCGGAAGGCCTCAAGAACATAGATCCCCTCGCCGTGAAGAACACGACCGTCGCCGTACTTCTCGTCCTCGGCGTGGCCGCACCCCTGATTGCGGCCTTCAGCCCGGCCGGGAAATGGCTACCGCTCAAGGCGGCCGTTTTCGCCGTCGCCGGTTTTGCGCACGCGGCGGCCCTCAGCCCGGTGATAGTTGTCCCATTCCAGGGAACGACGTCGGCCGTCGCCGCCGTCTGTGCGCTCGGACTCGCGGTCCTCACCATTGTGGCCTTCATGGACTCAGTCCAGAAGAAGAGTCCACGGAGCAAGTTCTAGGCGCTGATGGCGACCAAGGTCTCTCCCGTCGACGTCGAAGGCCAGGTTTCGAACGCCAGGATCCTTTCGGCGTCCGTCCGGCGGTCCGATTACCGAATCCTGCGGGACTTCCGGGCGTTCGAAATCGTCAATTCACTGCGTTTGCCTCTCACGCTGGATGGTTTCAGGGCCCTCGTGATCTTCGGATCGATAGCCTTGGTCCTTCTCGGAACAATGGTGTTCGCATCCACAATGTCCGTTCTCCGCGACGGCCCGCTCCGCGACGACACGGTCGCTGTGCTTAATTGGGGATTCCTCGCGATCCTCTACTGCGCCGTCGCCACGGTGCTCACCGAGGTAGTTTCAAGCCGACGGCTGGCAGTCTCCGGCACTCCGCACCTGGAGCTATTCCGGGCGATGGAACTTCCCCTGCCGCAGGTTGTGGTGAGATACGGCCTGGTCCCGACGCTCCGCCGCACAGGCATCCTTTGGTATTCGGCTGCGGTATTCCTGGTGGTCTTCTTCGAGGAATCGTCGAGCTACTCCGACGTCGTGGCCGCTTCGGTCTCCGTCATGGTCTTCGCCTCCTGTGCGTGCGTCTACTGTGTTCTCCATTTCGCTTCAACACCTGCGCGACGGATAGGGCTCCATTGGCGGTATTGCCTCTTGGCTCTCATCCTCGGGTTGTTGCTCGGAGCTGCCACTGGCTTTCTCCTGCCTCAGCTCTCCCGGATTGACGAACTCGCCGAGGACCCGTCGCGCTTCCGTCCAGCGTTGTATGTGCTCGCGGCGGCCGCGTCCGGGATATTGATCCTCCTCAGCGTCCGCGCTTGGCGCCGCCTCAGCTACCGCAGGATCTCCCTCGGCACCGAACGGGGCGGCAGCAAGCGAGCGGTGACAAGCTTCGGGCTATTCGTTGTCACTGATCTGTTGAGCAGCAAACAGGGCTCGGTGATCGCCACCATCGTCCTCGCCTGGACCGCCGTCGTTGGCATCCTCCTGGGAGCGAGGGGCATTCTCCCCCTGCCGTCTGCGCTCGGCTCCGGGGAGCTGCACAAATCCTTGGTTGGCATTGCCGTGCTCTTGAGCTTGGGCGTCACGGAACCGATGCTCTATCGGATCGGGCCCACTGCGAAGCTGCACCACTACCGCTTTGCGTGGGAGAACGGCTTCTCCGCCGCCGCGATCGTTGTCCGGCTCGTAGGGATTTACGTTATGGCTGGGGCGGCCATCGGTGGATTTGTTTTCCTAGGGGCGCTTCTCGCCCTGGACCTTCCGGCTCCTGGCGCTGTCCTCGCGGGCTTGATCGTCGCAGCGTCCGGGGTCGTCGCGGAATCACTCTCCCGTCCGCCGACCACCACTGACGGCACCAAATCCAACGATGTGATGGATGGACTCTTCACACTCCTCCTGATTTCTCCTTGCTCGCTCATCCTTGTCGTCAGCCCTGAGTTCAGCACCGTGCTGTTGTTGGGCTATTCCATCCTCTTGATCCTGGGAGCCGCCGTATGCCTGCGCCAACGTCTTTTGAGGCTTCGATCGAAATTGATTCTGTAACCGCCGGCTACCGGCAAGGCTCACCGGTCCTGGACGGACTCAGTCTCAGTCTGAACGAGCCGGGGCTCTACCGGGTGGCCGGCAGCAATGGCAGCGGGAAATCGACTCTTCTTGAGCTCATCAGCGGCTTCCTCCAACCTTGGGCCGGAAGCGTTCGTCTTTGCGGTATCGACGCCGGCTCTGCCGACGCGCGCCACGTACGGAGCGTCTGCCGCACGACGCCGGCGCTCTACCCCTCCATGACCGTTCACGATCATCTGGCTCTTGCGGCACGTAGCCGTCAGGTCGGCCCGGAAGCCGGGCTCGCCCGCCTGGTCAAGTATGGACTGGAGGACTGGGTGGAGCAACCCGTCTCCATGCTGTCGACGGGCAATATCCGGAAGCTCTGGCTGCTCATGTGCACTGTCGCCGATACCCCCGTGGTCGCCATCGATGAGCCTTTCAACGGTATGGACGTTCGAGGCATCGACGCCCTGATCGGCGAGCTCGGCGAGTGGGCACAGCACAAAGTAGTTGTCCTCATCTCCCACACAGTTCCGGAACAACTAACCGTTAGGCATTCCTTCGTCTTCAAGCAGGAAGGAGGAACGTTGTAGACCGAAGCCCTTTTGCCGGCTTACTCGGAAAGCCGCTTCTCACGGAAGGGAGCAGAATCCCGGACAAGGTCAAACAGGGCCGTGCGCGACGGGCTTCCTGTCTTGCGCAGCGCGTTGGAGATATGGCTTTCCACGGTCCTGATGCTGATTCCCAGGTACTCGGCGATCTCGGGGTTGGAGCGATGACCGGCCAGGGCTGCTATCTCGATTTCCCGAACAGTCAGGGGCGAGTAGCTTCCGGAACTAAACGCGATGGGCTCATCCGGCGACGGAAATCGTGTCGCGAACATGGAGTACGCCCGGTCCATCGCGGCCGCACCGATGGTGTTGTCTACGAACGCATACCGCTTGAAAGCACCGCGAAGCAGCATCCGTACCTGGTAGAAATCGGCGTCGGGCTCGTAATGCTCGAGCAGCACGCCCAGCATTTGGTAGTCGTCCTCCACCACCGCACCGGCAATTGCCAAAAGCTGATCATGGGAAGTGGACGGGGCATACTCTTTCAAGGTCTGCCGAAGGAGTTCGAGAACTTTGCGACCCGGGAGAAGGCACGTGAAGAACAGCGCGGAATAGATCGCCTCGAGCACATAGCCACGTTCGAGCTGCCGTTGAATGAGTTTCGCGGCTTTCCCGTCGAATACAGCCGGGATGAGCGGCCGCGCGGCGACGAGCTCGTAGACTCCTCTCGCGGTTCCGGGAAGCGGGCCGATGTCTTCAGCTTCGCGCCGCGCCTGGGTGGCAAGGGTCGCCGCAGGCAAGATCGCTGACGTCGCGGTCCTTAGCCCGGCGAGCCTGAGCATGGCGTCGTGGAGGGAAGCCACCAGGAAGCCTGGCCGCCCCATGGCAAAGACACTGCCCATGAGGTACTCGGCGTCGTCGAAATAGCCGCGGTAGATCAGGGCCTGGGCAGCCACATAGGTGTTGGAAACCATCCCGAATTGGTCCAGCTTGCGGCGGGCTTCCGTTCGCTGGTCAAGCGCAAAGACAATCGACTCCTCGGTTCGCCCCGAAGTGAACAAAGCCATTCCGCGGATGAATGGCTCGATTCCCGGAATGCCCCTTAGCCCGCCTGAAGTGTCGATGGCTTTGAGCGCGGCGGAAGGGTTGAATCGGTAGAGTTCCAGGATGCCTCGGATGCTGGATATGACACCGCTTTCTGGGTGACGATCATGGAGCTGCGCGAAGATTTCGTCGAGGTTCTCCGGCATTCGATCGTAGGACGCCACGAGGAATAGCTCCGCCGCTTCGGCCTCCGCGGACCATTTGGGACGTTCCTCCCCGAAGCTCCTGAGGGCGCCGGCTGCAGAATCCAGTCCTTTGCCTTTGTGGATCGCCCAAAGCGCTTTGGTAAATGCCAGGAACAGGAGATCGCACGATTCTCCTTCCGAGGTCAAGGTCTGGGCAAGCACACGCTCAATCCTCGATGCGTCAATAGGCGAGCCCCAGTAGACCTTCAGAAGGGCCACAGCATTCGATACCGATCTGTCGGCATTCCACAGCTCGTAGCGCTGGCGCTCCAGGACGGAAACTTGCTCATGAAAATGGCGGGCCGTGGCTGCGTCTGAGCTCCGTTCAAGGCGCAGCGCGGCCAGAACCCGCATCAGCGAATCAGCCGAGTTGACGTCAATGTGCGATTCCTGAGGCAAACCGCTGAGGGCTCGGGTGATTCGACTCTTCAGGACCCGCCTGCTTGTGAGAACCCTTTGACCGCGGAAGTAGTCGGCCAGGACCGGTGGCGTGATCGAAGCGCAGACCGTGTTGTGGAGATCTTCCATGACGGAAATGAGGCCGCGCTGTTCGAGCCTGTCGAGAACGTCGGAATGGACTACCTGCTGCAGTACATCGAGGGGCGTTGTCCCGGCGATGGCCATGGCCTGAAGGCCCGTGAGTTCGTCGGGTTCAAGCCCTTCGAGGAGGGATTCAACCGTGCCATGGAGGTGCTCGTTCCACAGGGTCTCGCCCGTCATATGCCATTGCCCACGGCGGAGGACAATCAAGCCACTGAGGGAAGCCGTTTCCGCGATGCGAACCACAAGCCGGGGGTTCCCTGCCGATTTCGTGAGGATCCGGGCAGTGGTGTCGGCGTCCGCAGGAGCTCCCAGAATGTCGGTGAGGAGTTCGTTCACCTGCTCGTATCGAAGCGGATTCAGGTGAACCCTGGCTTCCGGGCCGGGGCTGAGCACGGCAGGCTGAGCCACCGAGTAGATGGAAGACTCGCTCGTGGTGACGATCATGGGCCGTTTTGTCCGACGTCGGACGGCGTCCAGAACCGCCACGGTCTCTGTGTCGACGAACTCGAGGTCATCGACTACAAGCACACGCTCACCTGGCCTGGAGAGTCGGCTTGCCAGGGTGTCAGCCACACCGAGAACTCCCAATTGCCCAATTCGAATATCCAGACTCAGGCTATGTATTCCACCAAATGGTATTCCGCGATGTGAGCGGAGTCCCGAAATGGAGTAAACCGTTGCTCCGGTATTTTCCAGATCGGCGATGACTTTTTGCGCGACACTGGTGCGGCCGCTGCCAGGCGCGCCGACAATTCGAACCATCATTCCGCGAGCAACGTAGTCCAGCGTTCGCCGAACTTCTTGATCGAACACTCGCGATCCAACTTTCTCTGATGCGCTGATCCAGCACTCTCCGGTCCCTAGGCGGTGCGAGGTCCAGACGATTCAACTGTTTCCTGCCCAAAGCCGGGCGTTGGCAGGGGGACTCCCAAGCACTCCCACGGAACCCCCCCCCCGGGTGCGCTGACGAACCTCGTTCCAAGGGAAACCGTAGAGTCCGAAACCGCCGTCTAAGTGTGGTTTTGGCGAAACTCAGTGTGCGCGGGGAGGTGTCTACGTGTGCCGACGTGGGGTTTTGTTCCGCATCTCCGTGTGCGCCGATGAGAACTCAGTGTTCCCCTGGCGTCCAAGGAGGTGAGGCTTGGAGGTGGTTTCTCCATGGCTCTCCTGGTGTGGTCTCTTGCTTCCGACGCTACGGGGGTTTCGTGGCCGCCTCTAGATCGAACCTCGCGCATGTGGATATTTATTCGAATCTTCTTTTTCTAGATCGAACATAGTTTCTATCCTTGAGCCTGCGCCGCACTCTTGAGGCCTCAGTCAAGAGGCCTTCTCGTCTATGTGGACAACTTCTTCTTTTCTCGCATTTCAGATGCTAGGATCTGCTCACATTCGCGTCAAAAACTGAATCATTGGGGGCAATAAATGAATACTCGCGCGCCAAAAAACAACGGGGAAATAAAGCACGCGTCGCACGATTTTATGAAATCTCGCAAAGCCGGCTTCAAAGTCTTTGCCATCGCCACATCTATAGCAGCAGCACTCTCCCTTGCCGCCTGCGGCGGAGCCAGCCCAACAGCCTCCCACGCGGGCGCCACTCAATCGGCTTCAGCTTCTGCCTCGGTGACGCCCACCCCAACTCCGACAACAACGCCGACCGCACCAAAGTCAGTGTCCTGCGTGACGGAGAACGCAACAGAGAGCTATCCACCCAAGCAGTTCATTTGCACCAAGTCGGACACGGGAGCCCTCCTCTGGATGGAAAGCTCAGAGTCCAAGCGAGTGACGGATGCACGTGCGGCAGCAACCGCAGCGGCGGCGAAGGCGGCGGCAGACAAGGCTGCATCTGACAAAGCGGCTGCCGATGCCGCAGCAACTCAGGCAGCGGCCCAGGCAAAGGCTGACGCCGATGCTGCTGCAGTGAAGGCACAACAAGACCAAGCCCAGGCGAGGCAGGTACAGCCGGTCGCGCCGCCCGTGGCGCCGTCGTCCGTCTACTACGCGAACTGTACGGCCGCCCGGGCCGCTGGCGCCGCACCGATCTATCGGGGGCAGCCAGGATACCGGCCTGCGTTGGATAGGGATGGCGACGGCATTGCCTGCGAGAAATAGCCGTCGGATTCTGCTGGATCACTCTCTTCGCCGAAGTTGCCGGTCCCGTGATTCCGCGGGCACGGAATGTGTCCATTCGAATGATTGAGCAGAATCCGGCATCCGAGCGAAGACGATCCGGGGACGGACAAGACCAAGCCCAGGGCCGAGCGCTACAGCAAAAGCTGGGCGGCACGCAGAATCCCTGCCGACACCTGTATCCAGGTGTCGGCAGGGATCTAGCGCATCCCCGGGTAATTTGCGCGTCGCGAAGTAGTCACTCAACCCAGAAATCGGCATAAAAAAGCAGGGCCGGTCATTGACCGGCCCTGCTTTTTGAAATCCGAAGCTTAGAGAGCCTGGATGTTTACTGCCTGGGGACCCTTGGGGCCCTGCTCGACGTCGAAGGAAACCTTCTGGTTCTCTTCGAGGGAGCGGTAGCCGCCCGAGTTGATTGCAGAGTAGTGAGCGAAAACGTCCTGGCTGCCATCTTCCGGGGAGATGAAGCCGAAGCCCTTTTCGGAGTTGAACCACTTGACGATACCTGTAGCCATTTTTTCAGTTTCCTTACTGAAGGTGGAGGTTGTCCCGACTGTCGGGCCTCCGGTGTGGGGTGTTCTCCACCGTTACTTCAGAAGGTCGCGGTTGATGAACCGCGGGAACTGCCTGAACTACCAAATGCCAAACACAACAACAGCTACAAGCATACAGGGCTTTGGGCGGATGGCTACTATTTGTTAAAAACCTTCATCTGCCGCGCGCCGTAACGCGCGCCGCCAACTGGACGCCTACGCACACGCTGACCCCAATAATGTCCGGGACCTCGCTTAGCCTAGAGTCACGGAATGCTGCCACTGAAGTGCCCCGTGCATGAACGCGGCCTGCCTGGCCGAAACCAGAGGATCATATGGATTACTACGCAATAAATTCACTGCGTGAAAACCATGCAGGATGGGCCTTGCTTCGCGCCCAGAACGCTCCGCTGGCTGTTCACTTCTTCATCGCCGCGTTTACCGGCCCCAACCAACGGAACATCGGCCGCCAGCAACTCGTCGACATTCTGGAGGATGTGCTGTTCGGCGTCCGCGAGTCCTTCGGTGAGGGAAAATTTCCCCGCCAAGCGTCGGAATACCTCGACGATTGGGCCGATCCGGAGCGGGCATGGCTGCGGAAATACTACGTTCCCGGCGAGGACGAACCCCACTACGATCTCACCGCAGCCGCGGAAGACGTGGTGCGCTGGGTCGAAAACCTGCGCGGGAGGGAGTTCGTAGCCACTCAGTCCCGCCTGACCAGCATTTTCGCCGTACTCAAGACGCTCGTCCAGCAATCCGAGACAGACCCGGAAGTGCGCTTGGCAGAACTGCAGCGCCAGCGCGACGGGATCGACGCCGAAATGCAGCGCCTACGCGAGGGCAACATCAAGGTCATGAGCGCTCCGGAAGCACTGGACCACTTCCAACAGCTGACCACTTTGGCAAAAGACTTGCTCTCCGACTTCCGTGAAGTCGAACAAAACTTCCGGCGGCTGGACCGCCAGGTGCGCGAACAGATCGCCACGTGGGATGGCAGCCAAGGCGAGCTCCTCGACTCCATTTTTGCCAACCAGCAGGATATTGGCAGCTCTCTGCAGGGGCGCACCTTCCAGGGATTCTGGGACTACCTCATGTCGCCACAACTCCGGACGGAGCTACGGGACCTTCTGCAGCGGGCCACACAGATCGAAGCACTGTCGCGCATGGACAATCTCCATGCCGTAGCCAATCTCCACCAGGACTGGCTCCCTGCCGTCGAGCAGACACAAGCCACTGTCCGCCAACTGTCCCAGCAAATGCGCAGGCTCCTGGACGACAAGGTCTTCCTGGAAAACAAGCGGATCATGCAATTGATCCGAAGCGTCGAGTCGACCGCCCTCACCACCCGAGCCCAACCGCCGTCGGGCATTTTCATGGAGATCGCCGCGCCGTCGGTGGACGTCGCGCTGCCGTTCGAGCGTCCCCTCTACGAGCCGGGCAGCAGGGTCCTGGTGATGGACGACGTCGTCACCGCCGACGACGCCGATGTTGACGCCGGCGCCTTGTTCAGTCAGTTCTATGTGGACAAAGAGCACCTCAAGTCCCACATCGATGCGGTCCTGGAAGACGCGGACCAGGCCACGTTGGCTGACATTACCGCCGCCTATCCCCTGTCGCAGGGCCTGGCGGAGCTGGTTGCCTATTACCAATTGGCTGCCGAGTCGGAATGGGCGAACATCAACCCGGAGGCGACGCAGCAACTGTCCTGGTCCCTGCCGGACGGAAGCATCCGCGAAGCGACAATCGATCAGATCATCTTTGTGAGGCCTGCATGAACACCATCATGGAACCGACCACCCGCACTCCCGAGGAACTGCCCGGCGTCGTCACGAGGCTCTTCAAAGGCGTGGTCTATTCCGAAACCGACGAGAAGATCTGGCAATCGCTTTTGGCCTTGGCCTCCCAGGTCCGCGACTACGTTGCGGTCCTCGGACTGGACCTGATCCTGGACGAATCCGAAGGCTACGCCTTCCTCAAATCGCGGGAGGACCCCGATGTCACGCTCCCCCGGCTTATCCCCCGACGCCAACTGACCTTCGATGTCAGCCTGCTCCTGGCCCTCCTGCGTGCCCGGATGCTCGAGTTCGACACGAATAGCAGCGAGACCCGGCTCATCATGACGGAACAGGAAATCGCCGACATGGTTTCGGTGTTCCTGCCCGAGTCCAGCAATGAGGCCCGGATCCTGGACAAGCTGGGTGCCAACATCAAGAAGGTCGTAGAGCTCGGTTTCCTGCGGAAATTGCGCGGAGAGACCGGCACCTACGAGGTGGCGCGCATCCTCAAGGCGTACGTGGATGCCCAGTGGCTGGAAGAGTTCGACGCCCGGCTGGCGGACTACCGCCGCTCGCTCACCGGGCAAAAGCCCGCAGCTTCAACGGAAACGGAAGACGCATGACCACCGAGCTGCAGGACGGCCTCTTCACCTTGGACGAGCTCCCGGCGGGGCAAAAGGACGACGGCGCCCTCCCGGGCTTCCGGCTGCACCGCCTGGAGCTGCTCAACTGGGGAACATTCCACGGCGGGGTCCGCACCTTCCGTTTGGATGGCGCCAATAGCCTTCTGACCGGCGACATCGGTTCGGGGAAGTCCACGGTGGTTGATGCGATCACCACGCTCCTGCTTCCTGCCAACCGGATCGACTACAACAAAGCCGCGGGCGCCCAGAAACGCGAACGCACGCTCATGTCGTACGTTCGCGGCTTCCACAAGAGCACGCGCAGCACCGGCGGCGAGTACTCCAAACCCGTGGCACTCCGGGCACCGGGAGCCCTCACGGTAGTCCTCGGCGTCTTCCACAACGCGGTCCTCAAGAAGTCCGTCACGCTTGCCATCACCCTCTGGACAATGCAAGAAGCGGGCCAGCCCAGCCGTTTCTACTCGCTGGCCGAAACTGAGCAGTCCATTGCGGAAGACTTCGCCAACTTCGGACAGGATCCGTCCAAGCTGAAAAAGAAGCTTCGTGCCGCGGGCGTGGCCGTCCATGACACCTTTGACCCCTACGCCGCGGCCTTCAAGCGTCATTTCGGCATCAGCGGCAACCAAGCCATGGATTTGTTCCACCGCACCGTCTCCATGAAACAGGTGGAGAACATCACCCATTTCGTGCGGACCAACATGCTCGAGGACGATGACGTGAAGTCGCGCATCGACAACCTCATCCACCACTTCGACGACCTCAAGAAGGCCCACGAGGCCGTGTTGAAGGCGAAGGACCAGATCGGCTTGCTGAAGCCGATCCGTGACGGTGCCGCAGTGCATGAGCAGCTGAGCGGCGAAGACACCCTTGCCCGGCAGCAGCGCGACCAGTTGCATCCGTGGTTCACGGATCAGCAGCTGACGCTGAGCCTGGAACACCAGCGGGAGCTGGAAAACACCGGGGTCAAACTACTGGAGGACAGCACCCAGCTCAGCGCGGACATGTCGCGGC
Organism: Arthrobacter sp. 2MCAF14; assembly: GCF_052115645.1. Classification (NCBI taxonomy): domain Bacteria; kingdom Bacillati; phylum Actinomycetota; class Actinomycetes; order Micrococcales; family Micrococcaceae; genus Arthrobacter; species Arthrobacter sp. 2MCAF14. The sequence continues at coordinate 67,415 of NZ_JBFRHB010000020.1, forward strand.
TGCGCCATGAACTCTCAGTGGTCCAGGAGGACATCCGAACCAACGGTGGGGGCCGGCTCGCCGCGATCGACGCCGACATCGCACGGCTGGAGGAAGAGTCCCGCTCCCAACGCAAGCGCTTCGAGCAATACTCCGCCGCCGCCGTCGAACTCGGTTTGAGAATGCCGGAAGACCGTGTGCTCTTCGACGCGAACCGGGCGCGTCTGGACGAGGTAGAACAGGAGCTTATTGCCGAGTCCGGTGCGTTACAGGAACGCCGCACCGGATTGACTTTGGAGCGGTCCGAACTCAGCAGCCGCAAGTCAGACATCGACGCCGAACTGGCTAGCCTGCAGTCCCGCCAGACCCTTCTGCCGCTCGCCCAACTGGAGCTCCGCCGTCGGCTGTGTGAGGGAATCGGCGTCGTTGAAACCGCCCTGCCTTATGCCGGCGAACTGCTGCGGGTGCGCGACGGCGAGTCGGAATGGGAGGGCGCGGCGGAAAGAACACTTCGTGGTTTCGCGTTGTCCCTGCTGGTCTCTGCCGAGCACTACCCGGCGGTCAGCGCTTGGGTGGATTCCAATAACCTCCGGGCCAGGTTGGTCTACCTGAGGGTCGGAGATTCGAACGCGCCGCGGCCTGCCGAAGCAGGGACATTGGCGGCGAAAATCGCGATCAAGCAAGGTACCCCCTTCCGCACTTTCCTTCTGGACGAACTCAGCACCCGGTTCGACTATGTCTGCTGCGAGACCATGGAGGACTTCCGCCGCTACCCCAAAGCCCTGACGGTCAACGGCCAGCTCAAGGGCGGCAGGGGCAGGCATGAGAAGGATGATCGCCGGGATCTGGCGGACCGGCGCAATTACGTGCTTGGTTGGGACAACCATGACAAGATCACTCGTTTCCTCGCCGAGCGGGACGAGGTGGACGGCAAGGTCAGCGTTGTCGAAACCCAGCTTGGCAAAGTGGACGTATCCCTCGGCTCTCTCGGGCGCCGGAACCAGCAGCTCGGAACGATTCGCTCTGTGGCCGATTTCGCCGAGATCGGCTGGCAACTGACCGCGCGGCGGATCGAGGATCTCAAGGCGGAAAGGAACGAACTCCAGTCGGCCAGCAGCGTGCTGCAGCAACTGACGGCCAAAGAGACCGAGGTGACCGGGAAGCTCGGACGCTTCGAGGAGAAGTCCAACAAAATCCAGCAGCGACTCGGTGCCAATGAGAAGGACGCCAAAGATATCGCTGCGGCGATCGAGGAATGCCGCCTGGCGCTGCTGGAGCATCCGCTGACCGACGACGACGGCGTACTGGCCGCCGTCGCGAGGCTCGCCGCCGAGGTGCTCGGCGAGAAAACACTCACGTACAAGAACACGGGCACCGCCGAAAGCTCCGTCCGATCGGGGCTGACCGCGTCGATCGATGCTCTCACGAAACGCATCGCGACGGCGGCAGCATCTACCGTTCGCTTGATGACGGAGTTCCGCGGCAAGTACCCCAACGAAACCACCGACATCGACGCCTCGCTGGAAGCAGCCCAAGAGTTCAACCGGTTGCTTGAGCAACTGGAGAAGGACGATCTGCCGCGATTCGAGGCGCGATTCAAAGAGTCCCTGACCCAGAACACCATCCACGAGGTGGTGGCATTCAACGCCTTCCTGGACGGCCGGCGCCAGGACATCGTGAGTCGGATCGGTGAAATCAACGTGTCCTTGGCGGGGATCGAATACAACCCGGGCAGGCATATCCAGTTGGAGCACCAGAGCTCAACGGACTTGGATGTGCGCCAGTTCGGGATCGACTTGCGAGCCTGCTCGGAGGGGACTATCGGCGACGAAGACCAATACTCAGAGCAGAAGTACCTGCAGGTGGAGAGGCTGATCGAACGCTTCCGTGGACGGGAGGGATACACGGCTCTCGACGAGCGTTGGACAGCCAAAGTAACGGACGTCCGGAACTGGTTCACCTTCTCAGCCTCGGAAAAGTGGACCGAGACCGGCGAAGAATTCGAGCATTTCACCGACTCCGGCGGAAAGTCGGGCGGCCAGAAGGAAAAACTGGCTTACACAATCCTCGCGGCCGCGTTGGCTTTCCAGTTCGGGCTTGCATCCGGAAAGAGCGTGGGGAAGGGTGCGGCGAAGGGGCGCAGCTTCCGCTTTGTGGTCATTGACGAGGCGTTCGGCCGCGGCTCGGACGAGTCCGCGCGGTACGGCCTGGAACTCTTCCAGCGCATGAAGCTACAGCTACTGATCGTCACGCCGCTACAAAAGATCCACGTGATCGAGCCTTTTGTAGCACACGTGGGCTTCGTAGCGAACACCAACGGCAACGACTCCCAGCTCCGAAACATGACCATCACGGAATACCGCGAGGAACGGGATCGCCGTGCCGGCTAAGGGTTCTGCCGGCTCATCTAAATCCGCCGGTGCAGCCCGGACCTGGACCACGCTGGCGGGGCTGCGTTCGCTCTCCACCGCCGCGTGGGACCGCGGGCAACTGCTACGCGAGGCGCTGGAACCAACGGAAGCGTACCCCCGCCGTCGTGCGCTGAAGCGGCCCTCGGCCGCCGAGCTGCGGGACGACTATGCCGCCGCACGGGAGTGGGCAACTGAGTTGTTCGCCTCGGTGGGGACCTACACTTTGGAAACCGTCGACGTCGGGCGGACCACGATCGGTTCCAACCACCTTCCCGCCGCGGCAGTGTTCGCGAGGGTGGAGGACGAGGTTGCCTTCGCGGGCAAGACCCGGGAGCTGGGGCAGGTCCGTTCACTGGCCGAACGGCTTGCCGGTGTGGATCCGGCACTAAGTGCCTGGGCAATGAGACGCCCCCTTCAACTGCTGGCTCTAAGCGATGCCGCCCTGACCGCTGCGCGGATAGCGCTGTGGCTGAGGGCGAATCCCGGACCGGGGATCTATCTGAGGCAACTGAGCCTTCCCGGAGTCCACACGAAGTTCATCGAGACTCATCGGCGGGTCATTGATGAAATGCTGGCCGTACTGCAGCACAGGCCGCCGGAGGATGATCCGCTTGAGGCCGGTGTCCATGTTTCGGACGGCGCTGGCCCGCTGCTCAGCCCGATAGCGCGCACACCGGCAGCCCGGTTCGCCGAGCGTCATGGTTTCCTGCATCCGCCCGAACTAGTGCGCTTCCGGCTTCTGGACCCCGACATTCCGCTGTTGGGCGACGCTCGCGACGTTATGGTCACGGCAGAGGCATTCTGTACGCTCCGGCTCCCCGTCACCTCTGTGCTCATCACCGAGAATCTGGTGAACTTCCTTGCCCTTCCGGATCGACCACAGTCAATGGCGTTGTTTGGCGCCGGCTATGGCTTCTCAGCGCTGCGGGACGCCGAGTGGCTACTGGACTGCGAGGTCCTGTACTGGGGAGATCTGGACACACACGGCTTCCGGATCCTGGATCAGCTCCGCTCTGTTCACCCGCACGTGTCCAGCGTTCTCATGGATGAGGCGACGCTGCTCGACCATCGGGAGGCCTGGAGTGTGGAGGCATCGCCGTCGCGGGCCCAATTGGCGAGGCTCACCCCAGAAGAAGCGAAGGTCTACGAGTCGCTGGGAAACAACCGCTACGGAAGCGGCGTCCGCCTGGAACAGGAGCTGATCCGTTGGGACTGGGCGTTGGAACGGATTGCTGCCGGGTCTATCTAAACGAAATCGCGTCTCCAGGGCAGTGCTACGATTGCTACGGAGGCCAAAATGACCACGATCCCGCACCGCGAGCTCCGCAACAACAGCAGCAAGATTCTGGAGCGCGTCAAAAACGGCGAAATCATCGATGTGACCAACAACGGGGAAATTGCGGCCACGCTCATTCCGCCTTCCTCGTCGCCGTTCGAACGGCTGCTGCAGTCAGGCGGCGTCCGCCCTGCCGCCCAGAGTCCCGTGGATTTCAGGCTTGTGCTCCGCATCAAGAGCGAGATGAGCACCTCGGACATGCTGGAAGATCTGCGTGGCGATCGGTGATCACTTACGTGGACACCTCGGCAATCCTCAAGCTTCTGGTCGACGAACCCGAATCTGTCGCGGTCGCAGAGTATCTTTCGACGTCCGCAGCAACAGGACACCGCCTTGTAGCTTCGATGCTGCTCTACACCGAGCTTCCTTGCGCGTCGCGGCGGCGGGGACTAGGCGCAGAACCAGTCAATACCGTCCTGAGCGGAATCAATCTGGTGGACATCGCCCGTTCCGATCTGATGTATGCCGCCGCGCTTCCCGGCAGGCTGCGGAGCGCGGATGCGATCCACCTGGCAACCGCGATCAGGCTCCAAACTGATCTGCTGGTGGCCTACGACGGCGAACTTCTCGCCGCCGCCCTAGACGCCGGGATCACGGTCCTCTCACCCGGAAGATAGCCCTTCTCCCCTCCCTTGGCGACCTAACCGGCGTAGAGTTCCGCCATGGAGCCGATTCGGGTCGTCCTTCTTCCCGGGAGCGTTCTTCCCGCCCAACCCGCCTACGGCGCGCTGATCGAAGCGCTGGGTCCCGACGTCGACGCCGTCGCGAAGGACCTGGAACTGTACGACGGCGATAAGCCGCCGCCGGGCTGGACCCTGGACACCGAGATCGAGGGGGTCCTCCGCGAGGCCGACGCCCGCGGCTGGGAAACGTTCCATTTGCTCGGCTATTCGGGCGGCGGGGCAGCGTCCTTGGCGTTCGCCGCCAAGCATCCACGGCGACTACTGAGTCTAACCCTCCTGGAGCCGGCGTGGGCGGGAAGCTGGGACTGGAGTCCGGCGCACACCCAACTCTGGAAAGAATATGAAGCGCTGGAATCGCTGCCGCCCGATCAGTTCATGGCCGCGTTCATGAGGCTGGGAGTGAAGCCCGACGTCGTCCTTCCGCCACCGCCCGAGGGCGGACCGCCGCCGTGGATGGCCAAGCGGCCTGCGGGGATCAGGGCATTTCTGCGGGACTTCAAGATTTACGACCTGGATAGGGCGCGGCTCGCTGCGTTCGATAGGCCGGTGTTCTTCGTCCTTGGTGAACTGAGCAACCCGGACGACTATGGCGAGGTCGCCGAGCGATTGTCCACGGTGTTCCCGGACTTCCGCCTCGAAGTGTTCCCGGACCGTCACCACTTCGATCCCCCGCACCGGATCGAACCCGAGCGGCTTGGCGCGTTGCTCCGGGACCATTGGGAACGTGCGGATCGGGTTGTTTAGAGCGCTGTGTCTGCTCTCACTAAAACATCAGGTTCCCGGATATAGACTCATCGCAATGGCGCCCTGCCACGGGGCCGCTTGGCCACCCTGAGAGGGATGCGGCTCGATGAGTGAAGTGAATGTGCCGGCACAACGGCCGGTTTTGGACATCAGCGACTTGCGCGTCGCGTACGGCGCGCGGACCGTCGTCGACGGTGTGAGTTTTCAGATTCACCGCGGTGAGATCTTCGGCCTGCTGGGCCCGAACGGTGCAGGGAAGACGAGCACACTCAGCGCCATCGAAGGGTTGGTTACGCCGAAATCCGGGCGGCTGCTGGTGGACGGAATCGACGTTCAAGAAGAGCCTCTGGACGCGAAAGCGCGGCTCGGGGTGCAATTGCAGTCCTCCAGTTTCCAGGCCGAACTGACTATTCAACAGGTCGCGAAGCTGTACGGCGGGCTTTACGGAGTAAAGCTCTCGCGCAAGCAAATCGGGACGAGCATGCGGTCCATAGGGCTTGAAGAAGAACTGGGCAAAAGATTCAAACAGTTGTCCGGTGGGCAGCAGCAGCGGCTTGCATTGTTCATTGCGACGATTCACAACCCCCTCCTGCTCTTACTGGACGAACCGACCGCAGGGCTGGACCCTCAGTCACGCCGCGGACTATGGCGTCGCATCGAGGAACTCCGGAGTGAAGGCAACAGCATTCTTCTGACCACGCACTCGATGGAGGAGGCTCAGGCCGTGTGTGACCGGGTCGCGATCATCGATCACGGGGTACTGCTCACCATCGGCAAGCCGTCGGAGTTGATCGACAAACACAGGGACGATCCGCGGGTGCTTTCGGTCGCCCACGGCGCACCGACCTTGGAAGACGTGTTCATCGGACTGACAGGAAGTGAGATCCGTGACTAACACCCGCGTCGCCACTGTCCGCCCACCGCGCGGCCTCGCCATGGGCTCGTTGCTTCGCGCGGACTCCATTGTGATGCTCAACAGTAAGACTTCACTTGTCTTGAGTGCCCTGCTGCCGGTCGTCATCCTTGTGGTCACAAGCTTTGGCAAAGCACAATCACGGCTCGGCGGGTCAAACCTCCTCATCGGACTGGCGTTGACCCTTGGACTACTCACCTCGTGCCTGCTCGGTTTCACCCTGGCCCTAGCCCACGACCGTGAGATCGGTGTGCTGCAAAGGCTCCGTGTCACCCCGGCGCCCAACTGGATGATCATGACCAGCCGCCTTGTCGTGCAAATAGCCACCAACCTGCTCGCGTCCATCATTGTCGTGATCGTCGGCTCTATCGTTCACGGGCTCACGCTCAACATCGGCGAATACCTCTTGGTCATCACCATTGCGGTCCTCGGAGCGGCTATGTTCCTGGCCATCGGACAAGCCCTGGTCGGCTTGGTTCAGTCCGCCAACGCCGTCAGTGCGATCGGCCGGTTGCTCATGATCTTCCTGCTGCTCCTCGGCCTCCTCGGCGGCAGCGGCATCCTCGGGGATGCGATGCAAACCGTCGCGGACTGGTCCCCGGTCGGAGCCCTCCTGGCACTTTTCTCGGATGTCCTGAGCCAGTCTGCTTGGAGCGGTCAGGACACCTATTCGCTCTTGGCCTGCGTGGGATACGTCGTCGTGTTCGCCTTCATCGGAATCCGCTGGTTCCGTTGGGAATCGCGGTAGCGTGATCAGCCGCGGCTGGGGACGAGCCGCGCCGTCGCGCCCCCAACAAACCCAAGGATGAGAAACCGAGCACCAAAACGAGTAATGCCAGGGACTGCCGAACAGTCCCTGGCATTAAGTTAGGAAATCGAAGGTCGCTTCCGATGCTTCACGTTGGTTGCGATCCAAGCTACCGGACCGATGAGCGGAATGAACAGGACCAACAAGAGCCAGAGAACCAGTTCCCGCTTCGTCAGACTCCCGGCGCTGCGCGCGAGCACAATCAGGGCCCAGACAAAGGCGACTACTGCAGCCAAAGCCAGCACCGTCGCTATGACTTCATATCCGGTTGGAGCGAGAACGTCGTTACCAGTTGAGAGAAAAAGCACGGCTTCTCCTTCGCGGTTTAGGTGTTGACAAAGGTATCACTTACCAATCCCCAAGGGCCTTGGACTACTTTCTGAAGTGCAGATCGCTGGCCCAGGTTGATTCCGTTGACCCAGCCGATGGCCATCTGCCAAGTAGCCTGGCAGACACCGTTATTACCGCTGAGGTACGACGACGGTGTGGACGACATTCCCCGGAGTGGGAAGTAGTTCGTGTAGCTTGGCACGCAGGAATTGACGTTGGTTATGCGCGTCAAGTTGAAGGAGAAGTTCATGTCAAGCCTCACTCGAGTGAGTGTGATCCCGAGCAATGAATACGAGTACTGCGAAACCCGATCAACGGTGGGCGCCGCCGCCAGAGTGACAGCTCCGGACACGGTTGCTTTCGAAGTAGCCACCTTTTGCGATGTGGACCTGCTCACCACCACATCACCGCCATGCAGCACCTGCACGTCCCTCGCCGAGGACGCCCGTCCCATTTCAGAAACAACACTGGTCAGGAAGCCTGGGTCATTGAGGTAGTTGACCAGTCTCTGCTTCTTCGTGCGTGGGAGGCCAACGAACCGCTCGTAGTTTTCCTTGGCCTCCGTGGCCAGAAGAGCACTCTGAGCAAGGTCGCTTTCGAATTGGGCAATCGTCAGCGTCCCACCAGCTTGTCCAGTCTGGACCGCCGGGGCGGCCGTCGCCGTCGTAGCGACCGTGAGACCCATCATGGACCCCAGGACAGCCGTCGCCAACGTGCGTGATTTCAATTTTCATATCGACTCCTTTGCGAGGCGACACGAGGGGACGATCCCCACGTCGTCCCTGCCGAGGCTACCTGCGATCAAAGGTAACTTGTAGTCGACTATCACTTTCGTTATGGATCTGCGGCCAACAACGACACCAGAGCGAAGATTGTGACCGAGCCGAGACGTCGAGCCCGCCTCACGCTGAGGCGGCCTCCCACGCGAACCCGTCCGGGTCGGTGAACGGGCCGGCTGCGCTGCCGATCGCGAGTCGGTGCGAGCCGGTGCCGTCCGGAGAGACGCCGGCGTCCTTGGCGAGGGCGCGGCGCGCGTAGAGCCCGAGCTGGACGGGACTCGACGGCATGTCGAACTCGACGTACTTTCCGAAGCTCTTCCCAACGGCGAGGCCCCGGTCGCCGTAGAACCGTTTGCTCGCGGCAACGTCCGCGACTGCCATCAGGAGCACGATCTTGTCGACCTCCCGGGTGGCCGGACCGCTGTCCTTCTTCGCCGACGTCGCGACCTTCCAGATCGCGCCATCCGGAGCCTGAACGACGCCGCCGTAGCCCCACAAGGACTTCGCCACTGGCTTGAGCGTCGTGGCACCGGTTTCCACAGCGGAATCGATGAGACTGCTGACGGTGGACGGCTGTGACACTACGAGCGACAGCGTGAACCCGCGGAAGCCGTCAGTAGGAGCATCGGAGGCCCGCACGCGCACACGCGGGCCCAATCCGAAGGCGGCGTCGTAGAAAGCGGTGGCGGCCGCAGGGTCAGGAACTTCGAGGGTGACTGATTTGATGGCGGTCATGACAGGTCCTTCAGTGAGTGGGTTGCTTCGTGATTTCGACTTTATGCCGAGGCCCCACTGACCGCTTCTCCGATCCTGACCGATACTTAATCAGTCCAGGCAGAGGCACAAAGGATGACCGGCCGGATCAAGGAACACACGGAATGTCGTTCCCGGCTGGTTTTCGTGCTTGGTCGCGCCGAGCTCGAGCACAGCTGCCTCGGCGGTGTCGAGGTCATCGACCACGACGTCGAGGTGCATCTGCTGCGGAACCTCCTGGCCGGGCCATTGTGGCGCCCTGTAGGACTCAACTTTCTGGAAGGCCAGCGAATCGCCGTAATCGGCGCGGACGGACCACCAGTCGTCGTCGTTCCGCTCGATTTTCCACTCAAGAAGGGCGCTGTAAAACTCAGCCAGGGTCTTGGGGTCGGGGCAGTCGAGTACGACGACGGGGAAGCGTGCGATAGCCATGGCCAACACTCTAGGACCGATTCAAGAGGATTGCATCAGGTTCGTTCGCCTGCGCGAGCTGTCCCTCTCAGCGCGAAGGCATGGGCGTGGGGGTCGATGCTGGAAGCGCTGCGAGGTTCCTGTAGAGATCCGAGTCGAGCGTGGTGTGCCCATGGTCGTCGGTGACGTAGACCTCGAACGTGAAGGTGCTGTCGTCGTGGTCGAGCGTGAACTCGATCGTGGGGTTCTTTACGGAAATTGTCCCTTGGGAGACGATTCGGCCGTACTTCTGCTCCGGAACACTGAGGTCCGTGCCGTGCTGCGCGGGGTCACGGATGAAATATCGAACCGTGTACGGCGCTGACGGCAGGGACCGTATGGTCGGGAAGAAGGTGAAATTCCTCGTGCCGCTCGCCGGATACACCATCGCACGCCACTCGAATGCGGTGACGGCGGGAGTGAGCGCGTCGTCGAGGTCGCGGATGCCGGTGCGGTTCGTTTGGGCGTCGGCGCTGCGGTTGTCGACGCTGCTGCGGCTATGGCCCAGGGCTTTGGCGACAGGTCCGAGTCCGACGCCGAGGCTTAGACCCAGCCCGATCGAGACGACCGGGAGGAGGATCGCCCACATGAGTGCACGGCGCCGCAGGCCCGTGCGCACGGCCTGCCGGTGCATCGTGAGTGTGTAGGGTAGGACGCCTGCGGGCATGGCTCTCGAGTACGGGCTGCTGCCCGAGCGGGTCCAGGCCTCAATGTAGGCGGCCCGCGGCGGCAGCGAAGCTTCCGTGCCTCCGACCGGGTTCCAGTACGACAGGAACGGCAGCGGCAGGTCCCGAAGCCGGTCGTACGGGTCCTTGGTGGTGAAGGTCGGCACCATGCGGTACTGAACTCCCCCGCGAGCGGGGTACTGGTGTAGGTAGGCATGGAAGTCCTCAAGCTGCATGCGTGAGACACGGACCTGGACGACGAATGCCCTCGTCACGATCGCCTCGTCCCGCGTGAGCGTGACCCACTCGCCCGCATGCCAGAGCACGACGGCGCCCGAGATTGCCGAAATTACCGCTACCGCCAGGATGAGCGCCTCGACCCAAAACGGGATGATCGTGCCGTCGCTCTCGTTGACGAGGATCGAGCCGGCGACCGCTGCCACTGCGATCACCACGAGGCCCGCGCCGAGGGCGGCACCAGCCCAGCGCGGCATCCGCAGCGCACGAATCTGGGCTGGCAGATCATCCTCGCGGAAGTGATCACCGGAATTCGGAACGAACATCGCTACCCCCACCATCCAACGGGAAAGGCCCCGTGGACGATGCTCCCATATGATTCCACCTCCCGCACCCGACTCTCCGGGCGTAAAGTTCTGCCAAGGGACCGGAAGGACCGCTCATGGAGACTGACCAGCCCACGGCCGCACAAAAGAACAGAGCCGCACAACAGAACCGCCCCCTCGAAATCGACACGCTCGTCGTCGGTGGAGGCCAAGCGGGACTGGCGACGAGCTACTTTCTCAGCCGGGCCGGCGTCGAGCACTTCGTCCTTGAACGGCGGGCCGCGCTGGGTGGCGCGTGGCAGGATCGCTGGGATGCGTTCGTGCTGAACACGCCGAACTTCTCACTGGACCTGCCGGGCATGCCTTACGTGGGACCGGAGCCGGAGGCGTTCATGGCGCGTGATAACGCCGTGCACTATTTCCGGAACTATGCGCGGAGGATCGACGCCCCGGTCCGGACCGGCACGGAGGTCACGCGGATCTCGACGTCGGATGGCGGCTTCAGCGTCGAAACGTCCGACGGCAGCTGGCGGGCACGCAACGTGGTGCTGGCCACCGGCGCGTATCAAATACCGAAGGTCCCGGCCCCGGCCGCCGGACTTCCCGCGAGCGTACTGCAGCTTCACACGCACGACTACCGCAATCCGGAGCAGCTGCCCGACGGCGCCGTGCTGATTGTCGGGACCGGGCAGTCAGGCGGGCAGATCGCGGAAGACCTGCTCGCGGCCGGACGTGAGGTGCATCTGGCGGTGTCGATGTGTCCGGAGGCGCCGCGCCGGTATCGCGGGCACGACATCCTCTATTGGCTCCTGCAAGCTGGAATCCACGGGCCCGAGTACGGGGTCAACGCCCTGACGGTCGGGCAGCTGCCCTCCCCCGCGGCGCGGTTCGCCTGCAACCCCCTGCTTTCCGGTACCGACGGCGGCCACGACATCCATCTCCGCGAGCTCGGCCGTAAGGGCGTCCGGCTGCACGGGCATCTGGAAGCAGCCGACGACGGCGAACTCACCTTCACGGACGACCTCCCCGAACGCTTGGCAACAGTCGAGGCCGGGTTCGGCCAACGCATGGGCCGTGCGCTCGACGCCTACATCGCCGCTGCGGGCATCGACGCGCCTGAACACCTGCCGGCGCCCGCGGACGACTGGCTTCCAGTTGCGTCGCCTGCCCTGCTGAACCTGGCCGCCGAGAACATCAGTTCAGTACTCTGGGCCACCGGTTACAAACTGGACCTCGGCTTCGTGGACATTCCCGTCCTAGACGCGTGGAGCTACCCGCGGCATGTCCGCGGCGTCACCGAGCAACCGGGGCTGTATGTGGTCGGCCTGCCGTGGCTGACGGGGCACTACTCATCGATCGTCGGCGGAGTGGGTGTGGACGCGGAGTATGTTGCGAGGTGCGTGGCAGGGCGGTAAGCCTAATCTTCCGAGACGAGCGCGTGATTGGGCCGGATGTAATAAGCCTCCAAATCAGGATCGCCCAGTATTCCACCGATCAGGGATGATGAACCTCCGATGAAGACCGAGCGAGCATGGATGTCATTAGCGACGCACCACGCCCCATCGAGAGGCAGCCAGTTCACGGGCAGACTTCCGCCAGGACGGTCCTCGATGGATTCCAGCGCCAGTTCGAGCGGCCCCCGAAACACATGAAGTCCCCGCCCAAGACCATTGACAATGACGGGCGAGGTTCGAACTTGGCTGTTGAGGTCGCCATATCCCTCCCACACCAAAAACAAGCATTCAGGTGACGGCTTGGCACCCTTGGATAACCTGGAAACCAACCGTTCGGCAACGACGGAATCAACAGAACCGTTCTGGGGTTCGTAGACTTGATTCGGATCGGGACCGCACGCCGCGACGATCTCGCTCCATTGGGTGGCACCGTCAACCTCAATTCGGTCACCGGCAAGCTGTGACCAGCGCAGACGTCGACCAGCTGGCGAAGTAGCGGGATTCAGCACCCGGGCATAAGCGCGATACACAGGAGGGATTAGGCAGGCCAGCGATCCCATAGGCTTCCCGATGGTCTGCTGTAGGAACCAATCGATGCGCGACTCCGAGTCCGATTCGAGGTGATCCATCAAAGTAACCACACTTTCACATTCGCTTCCCAGAAGTTTAGCTTAAATCAATTTCCAGAACCCAGCCAATGATATTAATGAAGCGCTCGGAGTTAAGGTCTGCCTCGGCTTAGAATTCTGAACTGACAGATACAACCACTTTTCCTTGTTGAGGAAAAACATCCTCAGTCAACTCGATATGAATCGATTCTTGATCCCTCGATGATCTGCATTGGCCGATTTTCTCGAAATGGCAGATCAAAGTCCTGTCAGGCCGGGTCAGGGGATCCACATCTGAAGCTGATCGATGGAATATCGCGACTTGCAAAAATACTGGATCCGCTAGTCCCTTAATGAAGAATCGGCGAGCTAATGATGGAGAAGCCCGCAATGACTCCGGAACCGTTCCAGTCTTGTCAATCCTCTGAGATCGTTCCCGGGACTTCCAATCGAGTACATAGGCTTCACGCTCACTGCCTGCATAATTCAGTACCGGCGGTTCACTTGGAACATTTTTGAACCCTTCAAGACCGACAGCTGACTCTTCCGCACGCGGACGGTCTTGTTGACTACATCCCTGGACCGCAGCGGTCGCTCCAATAGTGGCTGCGACCGCAGCGATCCCAAGGGTTGGCCTTAGGAGTCGCAACCGAAGCGTGTTGCTATGTCGCTGGACGTTCGCGCAATGTAGTTGATGCCTCCGATGTTGACCCTATGATAACCGTTTCCCCGGTAGGTTTGTTCGGAGTTATTACCGCAAGTGGCCTTGGCATTGACATCTAGTCTTGCAAGGCGGTTGTATGCCTCGCCGCTGTTGAAGGCCGACCTGTGCCAGAGTCCGAACCATCCGGCTTTCATGATCTCAGCCCCCACGATCTGATATGAGGGCGCCCTGGAGCAGTTCTTGATGCCAGCGTGGACCGATGACATTCCACCACTGAGGTGGACCCTTTCCGTGTAACCCCCGCATCCATAGGGATTGCCGTTGATTGTGGACATTGTCAGTAGCGATCCAGGTCGTGACCCAGATGTCAGCGCGGAATATGAGGAGTCGCTAAAGACGTCTTCGGCCTTGCCTGAACCAACAGCCGCAAGCGCTGGTCCCACTCCTGAGCACCCAATAATCCCCGCAGTAATGGCGGAGATTATTCCTCGTTTTAAATTTCGATTCAATGCTCTCTCCTTTGATTCTTGCCAGCACGGTTAATGCATGAAACCGCGAGTCTCTTGTCTTGACGACTCACGCCCCAATCGAGAGGTTGGGACAACTCTAGCCCCGGAGAATGCCACTGAGTGTTGAATCTCCGGGAATTGAGTGGTCATAACCGCAAAATTGAGTGTGTTCGCTAAAAGCACCTAGATCTTCTCTTCAGAATCCAGGTCGGGGCCGCGCGCTCCCTGACGGCGCCGTGCTGATTGTCGGGACCGGGCAGTCAGGCGGGCAGATCGCGGAAGACCTGCTCGCCGCCGGGCGTAAGGTGCATCTCGCGGTGTCGACGTGTCCGGAGGCGCCGCGCCGGTACCGCGGGCACGACATCATCTATTGGATCCTGCAAGCCGGAATCCACGGACCCGAGTACGGGGTCAACGCCCTGACGGTCGGGCAGCTGCCCTCCCCCGCGGCGCGGTTCGCCAGCAACCCCCTGCTCTCCGGCACCGACGGCGGCCACGACATCCACCTCCGCGAACTCGGCCGCCAAGGCATCCGGCTGCACGGGCACCTGGAAGCAGCCGACGACGGCGAACTCACCTTCACGGACGACCTCCCCGAACGCTTGGCAACAGTCGAGGCCGGGTTCGGCCAACGCATGGGCCGAGCGCTCGACGCCTACATCGCTGCGGCGGGAATCGATGCTCCTGAACAGCAGAAGGCGCCCGCGGACGACTGGCTTCCCGTTTCATCACCGGCGCGCGTCAACCTGGCCGCCGAGAACATCACCTCGGTGCTCTGGGCCACTGGCTACAAGCTCGACCTTGGCTTCGTGGACATTCCTGTCCTGGACGCCTGGAGCTACCCGCGACAAGTCCGCGGCGTCACCGAGCAACCGGGCTTGTACGTGGTCGGGCTGCCGTGGTTGACGGGGCACTACTCGTCGATTGTCGGCGGGGTCGGCGTGGATGCGGAGTATGTTGCGGGGCAAGTCGCGGGGCGGTGAGAAATGGTTGCAGTAATCCCCCCGGTCACCGTGCATTTCATCGTGCGGGTCTTGCCTACATAGCCGCGATCAGCAGTTCCGCGGGCCGGGCCGGCGGGTTACTGCGGCACGATGATCGACCGGCTTACGGGCATCCTCCCCCGCCCCCGGTTGTTCATCCGTTGGCTCTTTTTTCGATCCCGGGCTCCGCTCGTAATACAGCTTTACGCCGATTCCTACGGCTACGAGAACGGCGAGTAGCCCACCCACCGCAATGCGCCAAGGATCGAATTCTGGCCGGAAAATGATTGTCCCTACTATGAACAGGAACCCCACCGCTTGAGGCCAGGAAAGTATGAAGTTCCTTCGCATGCTTCTTCTAAAGCAGAGCGGACGCGCGGGAAATCGCTCTTGAAGAAGGTCCGCCTTGACATGTTCGGAACCTACATCGCAGTACCCGCCCGTGACAGGCTTCCCGCTTTGGGGGCAGCTACCGTCCGCTGCGGGTTCCTTTGCGGAGTCCTACAGAAAAGCGTTCTTTGGGTCGCACCACGTGTGCCTGGGAAATATGCCTGTCTGAAGGCCTCGAGTGCCATGCCTACAAAGGCCAGGACACCCATGCTCATGTACATGAAGCCCATGAGCTTAATCGTCGGAACATCTGCGAAAGCGAAGCCTTCCGGCGGTATTCCTTTGCTCTCTTTGTACATAAGGGACCAGCCAGTTGCCGCGCCGTTGACGTCCCTGAAAATGCAGAGGCCAAAAAGGAAGATTGAAAGTCCAATGACAGACCGATGAGTCTCGACACCGCTGCGTTTCCCGGACAAGGATGGGGGCGGGTCCCAAACGGTGGAACGGGGCTAAGGTCGACTGGGGATTGACGGCGGTGCGTAGCCAGCGGGGAACCCTGACGAAACGGTCAGAGTGACTACAGTGCTGGTTGTCATCGGCGTCCCGGGCGCGGGCGATTCTTGGTAGATAACGCCGGCCGGGACTGACGTGCTTGGCTCGCGGTCGACGATGAAGAGGGTCGGATTCCCATTCATGACCGTCGTAACGGTCTCGGCGGTGATTGGCAGCCCAGACCATATCGGAACAGTGGTCGGAGCGCTGCTCTGAGCTTTAGCCGTCGAGCCGAAGTACAAAAACCCCGCCGCCCCGATTACCGCAGCCAAGGAAGCCACTCCTATCGGCAAGAGGAAACGGCGACGACGCGTGACGCCTTCGACGTCAGAAGTTGTAGAAGACATTGACCCATCCCGTGAACGTGTGTGAGGAACTGTAGGGGTTCGTGAAGTTGACGTACGCATAGCCGCCCCGGAGCGTGTTATTTTTATCGGCGTTGTATCCGCCGGAGGTCAGGATGATGTCCCCCGCGGTGAAGCTGTTGCCGTTCAGATAGATGGCGGCGCCGCCCTCGTAAGCGTTAGGGCCGAGGGTATGGCTGAAATACGTTGAGTAGTGGCAAATGTTTCTCGTAGCTGACGCCGACGGTGCAAGGACTGCACTGCCCGCGCCGATGAGCGTCAGTGTCGCACCTATCGCAGCAATCCGACGATGACCTAGGACCTTCTTCATCAGCATTCCTTGACTACGAATACGTGGTGATTTTGCGAACATGAGTCACTTCTTGGACCTTGATGCGCACTGGAGACGTCAGGATTCACGATCACGATTCATGATGCTTCCCTTGATGTCGCTCACCGTATTCCGGGCCAACATGCGCGTCAATAGATAACCCCAAAGAATTTAGGAATCTTGAAGAGCTAGGAAACCTACGAGGCCGTGGAGGAACTGAACGGCGATTAGCGCAGCTTCAGACGCTCAGTGGGGAGACTACCCCCGGTTTTGTTGACTCCTTCGCCTAAGGCATTGGGTGACCGCAGCGCGCGGCAAAGGATCCCTTTGCGGGCCGCGTTGCGACGACTCACCTGGCAAAGAATCGGCCTTGCCCCTGACGCGTTCTGGGATCCATCAGGTAGCCAAGCTCCTCAAGGCAATCCAATACCTCGTTGGGGTGATAGGTCCAGAATGTCCACCAGGTCCCGTCCCGCCGCAGGAATCCCAGACCGTGAAAAGCATCTACGCCCCTCATCGTCCGGTAAACCAGACGGACGTCATCCCGTTCCAGTCTCCATGGGCCGAAGAACCTGCCTAGCCCATGCCGCGCCCGGAACTCCAGCTGCTCCTTTGTCGGCACGAGAAGGATCCATGGCGTGCCTGCCCTGAACTTTCCGGGGATAGCGAGCCCTCCCCTGAATTCCGGCTGCATCTCCATCTCGTTCCAATCCACCTCAAGGTGCTTGCACACCACCGTACCGGCTTGATCGGGGAAGGCGATTGTGGCGTTCCTGCCCGATCCTGTTCCCCAGGCGATCCGCCCGGATGGGGATCCTTCAGCGGGCAGTCCGACAATGGGGTCCTATTCGCTGGCCTCGAGTCCAGCGCGGACCTCGCGTGGCTGAACGTCATAACCCGTTGCGCGAACGCCCGACCAGTTGAGGCCCACGAGAATTCCGTCTCGGTCGAGCCCGTCAATCCACTTCGTGCGCCACACAGCAAGGGGGATTGCCTCTACTTCGAACCCTCGATAGGCCGCAACGGTGCTTACGACCTTCTCGGCTCTGCTTTGGAGCGACCAGAACGGCATGCTGCGTTCGCCATCTCTGTTGACGGGCGCAGGGAAGCCGCCCGAATCATGGATTCCCCACACTTGCTGGTACAGGATGATCTCTTGGTAGAAGCAGCTCGCCTGAGCCGCGCTGATACTCACATGCACAGCCTAAATCACTGCCCTCAACCGAGTCCGACCAAAATTCCGTCATCACACGAGCGGCCGCGAGGGCCCTGTCAGGGATCTTTTACCGGACAAATCGATGCCAAGTCGGACTCAGCCTGCGCAGCACATCTAGAGCAGCAGCAGGCCGTCGGTTAGCGACTTCCGCAGCCGCTCGTGTCTGTCTCCCGAAGGCCAGCAGGCAAAGCCGCCGTTCCGGAATATCAGGTTTAGATACGACACAAACGACATGTCATTCTCAGCGGCGAAGACGCCGTCAGCTCGACCGTCCGGGACCCGGAATCCATATGGCGCACCGCCGCTGACGTTTGCCTTATGCAACCGATCAGGCGCAACCGGCAGCACGAAAGACCCAACAGCCGAGTCGTCCCGAGCCTCCTCTGCCCAGGCCTCGTGCTCACTGAGGAAGTAGCTGGAGGTCGATTCCCCGGAATACCTTGTTCCCTCGAGCTCGATCACAAGCGGATCCGCCGCGGATGACTCGCCCCATTCCGGATGCGTGCCAACCAGCCACACATCGCCAACAAGCCGGATCCATGACGACAGAACCAACGGCACCGGACCGAACCGCTCCTCCACCCAGGCCGCAAACTGTGAAGCACGGACGCTCGCCGGCTGGAACGGAACGACCGGAGTTCGCGCATCATCGTTGGAATGGAAGACATACCCCTGCGATTGCAGGCGATTCACCAGGAGCTCGATATTGAACCGGACCCGGAGAGCCATCTCGTCGCACACAGCCTGCGCATCTGTCAGCGCGCTCGGGTCACGCACATTCGACCCGAGCCGCCCCAGCTCCGCCCACACGCGTTCCCGATCGCCCTGCCGGTATCGGTCCGCCCAGCCCCCAACGCTCATAAGCAACGATTATCCACACCCGGGCCCGTATCTCGATGATCGAACCAGTTCCGGAACCTGCTCGCATGCACGGGAATGCGTGCTGAGGGATCCTGGTGTGTGCGGCGGCCGTCGTCACTCGGGCGTGAGGAGTTCCGATGCGGAGGTGAGGGCCTGCGGCCCAGGGAATCTGGTCTAGTTCCTGGGAGAACCTGGACCGTTTGCGCCTCGGATTTCCGCAATTCGAAGCCTTAGGAAGGTAATGGTAAGTATTAGCACCCAGATGACAAGCACGGCGACAGCGACTATTACCACAAAGTAGAAGCCGATCAACAAGCTTCCAATTCCTCCAAACATTACAGACACCTTTACCCCCGGGATTTTCCGACCACGACTGGCCGCGGAAGGACTCAAGACCGCTCAATGTTCTCACGGCACATGTGGAAAGACGGTCTGGGCTGGCGCGGGAAAACTGGGAGTGGCGCGAATATTTCGCCGTCGAATCCGGCACGGGGCAGATCATGGTGACTTCGATTCTGATCAAGACGAATATTTCCACTCATTCGGGTGGGATCATGGACGGCCCAGCCCTGTTCCCGGACCACGGCCCCGCACGCTGAGGGATCCCACGGCGAAGGCCCCGCATTCATTGGACGATTTGCGTACGAGGTCATGCGGATTTTCCCATTGGTCCGACATGGCCGATCAGGGATGCGTCTCGCTAGGTATAGGTCCCGCTGACCCGAGCAGCTGAAAGCCGGCGCCTTTTATTCGCCGGTAATTCTTACTCCGGCGACGGCCCCTGTCCAAGGACCATTCGGGTCGTGTCGCATCAGCGCTGCTCCGACGTATCCGTCTTGCAGCTCGACAACCTTCGAAGAGACGCCGGAGCAATCAAGATCGAGTGACAACAGCTGCTCCGACGCTGGGCCGGAGATGACCATCTGCGCGTTCGGGATGCCCACGCAAGCCGCTGTGACGGCATACCGGCCAGCGGTCGTCACTTTTCCGGCTTTGCTGAAACCAACGCCGGGCCCGTCGGCAGGGCCGGAGTCCTCAAGGAGTGCAGGCCCTCGGGCCGTTGCAAGGCGCTTCTGCAACTCGGCGTAGTTGCGCGTTTCGGCCCCCAATATCTCCGGGCCCTTGGTCGGGGCAGAAGGCGCGGGGCGACTGCTTTGCTCGGCGGCGGCTGTCCGTGCCGGATCGCCGGCACCCTCATAGGCGCACGCTGCCAGGCCACCTGACATCAGCATGCCCAGCACCGCCACCGCAGCAGCAGTACGGACCGGTCTCGTTCCCCCACGACTTGACATGGGCAGAGTCTACGGTCCGTCCGCCGAAAGACAAGACACACTCGTTCCGCAGCGCGTGTTTTGTGGCGTCGGCGTTTGCTCGCTGGCACCCCAGAAACTGCCAGGCCATGGGAGCACCAACCTAGGTTCATTCCTTCGGGACTGCCACCGGTTTTGTTGGCTCCATCACCTAATGCGCTGGGTGACCGCAGCGCCCCGGTAAAGGATCGGCTATCGGGCGCCCCATGAAGGACACTTCTTGGCGCTAGAGTTCGGTCCATGATCGTTTGGCTCAACGGCACCCACGGGGCGGGAAAGACGACGACGAGCGCGCTCGTGCAGCAATTACTGCCCGACGCGCGCGTCTTCGACGCTGAGAAGGTCGGTGAGGTGCTCATGGAAATCAAGCCGGGGCTTCCTGCAACGGACAACTTCCAGCATTGGGAGCCGTGGCGAAGGCTCGTCGTCGAAACGGCTCGACGAATGCTCGAATACACCGGAGGCACACTCGTGATGCCGATGACTGTCTTGGTTGAGAGCTACTGGCGGGAGATTAGCGATGGTCTTACCTGACTTGGCTCACGGGTCGTGGTATCGGGGTCGGCCGGGGCTCTGACCTGCGGTGATGTGTTCGGATTGGTGCTTTTTCACGCACTGATATGTAGGTCTGGTTGTCAAGAGTGCATGGATGAGCGGCTCCTGGGTTTTGTTCCGGAGGCCGCTCATCGTGTACCGGCCGGTTGTGGTGTTGTGCGGGCGAGTCGTTTTTCCGACTGCAGTGTCAGGCTGACATTC